>NZ_JBDGJK010000012.1:0-193967 GCF_057656935.1 Variovorax sp. Soil_C_33 | reverse complement strand
GCCTTCTCGTTCCCATGAACCACCTCCGGTTTCATCTTCCACCTTAACAAGGTGTCTTTGAAACCGGCAGCAGCCCAATGAGAAGTCTTCAGAAGTGAAGCTGCGGTCGCTGGATCCCGTCCCCTGGACTCTCGCCGCCTACGACTGGGCTACAGGGCAAGCCCGGCTCCGTCGGTCGACAGCGGGCGTAATCGCCCCTTCTCGAGCGGAACTCGCAGCGTCGAGCCCGACGTGGCTGGAATGGGTGACGGCGCCGGGCTCACTCTCAGAATGGCAAGCAGCTGCCGATGGGCTCGCCGCGTTGTTCGGTACTTCGACGGCTTCGGGCCGCGCATACGACGAGGAGGGGGCATACTGGGTCGAGATTCGTAGGCCCTTGCCTGGCGTGCATCTCATCAGCTTCAAGCTGGAGAAATCCGACCTTCGGACAAAGGTGATCTGTCGCGTCTGGGTGGAAAACGCGCACGACTCCGTTTACGAACTATTCGCAGCCGGTCCTCGCTTCGGCATCGATGGCAACTATGTGGCACGTTCGCACGGAATGCAGCCATCGTCAACCTTCCAGCGTTCATTGGACGAGCAGGGCGTCCGGGCAACGGGTGTGTGGTACAGCGTGGAACTTGCAACATTGGGCTCGCCCGGCTTGAACACGCTGCGAACTCTCTTCGAGAGCTTCTGTAGGTATTCAGTGAGTTGCCACCACGGTGAACTGCCGCCGCAATCATTGTCACCTACCATCGATAACGCGGCGCCGGAATGGGATGCCGATGAGAAACTCGTGGCAGAGATCGACGCCATGACCCTGTCCAAAACTGAAAAGTTGGCCCTAGTCAGGTCCAGGATCAATCAGTCAGGCTACCGGCAAAGATTGCTGGCGCGGTGGGGAGGAAGGTGCTCTGTCACGGGACTTGCCCATGCAGACTTTCTGATCGCCTCGCACATCGTGCCTTGGAGCGTATGCACAACGCCCAAAGACCGATGGAGTCCCGACAACGGCCTGTTGCTGCCGCCTGGTCTGGACAAGGCGTTCGAGTTGGGTTTCATTGGGTTCGACGCCAAGGGAAAGATTATCCTGTCCAAGCGAGCCGAAAGGCTTGACGTTCAGGGCGGCCTTGGCATTAGCCGAACCCACGCCATTCGCAATTTCCATCTCTACCCAGGGCTCGCGCCGTATCTCGAGCGTCATCGCGAACTTCACGAGGACAGGTTGGACGGATGACGTCAACTCGCGAAGATCACGTGCGGGTCGATGGCTCACGTGGAATGCCCTTGTCGGCCAGGAGCTGACCTTCACCGCTGGGGCAGAATCCTGTCGGAATTCGATCCTTCGTCCTATTCATCATGCTCAAACAACCTCGGTTTGTGATTGCGGTGCGCAACCTGGCACGTTCCGCCGATTACTACAGGGACGTGCTGGGGTTCTCGATCGGGTGGAAGGAAGTGCCCGGCTGGCGTCTGTTCAGGCGCGATGCCTGCACCATCATGGCGGGAGAGTGTCCGGACACACCTCCCGCGCGGGACCTGGGCGAGCACTCGTACATGGCCTACTTTGAGGTCGACGATGTCACGGGCTTGCACATGGATCTGGCTGCGCGGGGTGCCCAGATGGTCAAGGCGCTTCGCACGGAGCCCTGGGGCATGCGGGAGTTCGGAATTGAGACCGTCGACGGTCACTGCATGATGTTTGGAGAGGATGTTTCTGGCGCCGATTGAGCTGAAGCAGCATCGGCGGCTGCCGGCCAGAACCCGACGTTCAGCGCAGGAGCACAAACTGGATGAAAAGTGGCATGGAGTGCAAGACCGAAGTCGAAACGCGTGGTCACCTAACCGCCAAGCCGGAAGAATTGGACGCCAGCTGAAGAGCATCGGGGTTCTGTGACCCTCGCTGGGTCTCGACCAAAAGCGGAACTACCTCACGGTCCTCCAGGTTCACCCTGTCAGTGCACTGGCAGTGCCGTGACGTAAACTTGAGAAACTCGGTTGTACACAACTCCGGGCGTGGAGACTTTCATCGATGCGAAGCGCCACGAAGGCGCTGAATCGAGTCACCTTTCCTCACTGTCTTTCAACGTCCAATGCTCGATAGCCTCGTTCGCAAATTCCGTCTCGCATTGATGACCTCCGGCGTCCTTATCTTCGCGGGATGCACGACCTACCAAATGCCCGCCCCGTATAGTCTCGCGCCCTCGGTGGAAGGTTCAACGATCACGTTCACCTCCGAGTTTCCCACCTGGACTTCGGTCGGCAGGGTGGTCAAAGTCGAAGCCGACCTTTGCCAGATTCAGCCGATTGGATACACCAAGCAGCCGGGGTTCGATCGCCGCGACCTGACGAGAAGATCCTTCGGGGATCCAGAAAAACCCAACAACGAGGTTATCTTCAGGGCAAAAGTGGACGAAGAGATTCGGCTTTCTGCCACGACGGTCCTGGCCCAATACGACAAGTTCATTTCGAGTTGCGGACCGAAGTTTGTACGGTTTGTTCCCAAAGCACGGCAGTCTTACGCAGTACGGTTCGTGAAAGACGGCAATTCCTGTCGCATTGAGATACGCTCGAATGATGAGTTGACCCCCTTCGAGCAGTTTCAGCCCGAACTCCGGGGACGTGCGGTTGTCTGCGGAGTGGAGTGAGCCGCACCAAGACTCGGAAAATGCCGATATTTCGGTGGAGCGCTTGCTTCGTACGTCGGCAGTCGGCCACGAGCGGTCGGTCGCATGACGCACCGAATAATCGGACGTCTCGGCGAGTCCTACGGGGGAATGCTCTTGCGTCGCCGGGTATCATTTTGTATCTTGCACGCGTTTCGGCACTTTCTGCCGGCGCGCCAACAACCATAAGGACAGAATGAAAGCGCTTTTGCTGCTCACAACCACCGCACTACTCGCGGCGTGCGGTACCACCTCCGGCCGGCTTGGCCCACTTCCTGAGGTCTCCGACAGCTCAACCGCCGCAAGGGTGATGGTCGTCAGAGTAAGCAGCATGGTCGGTGCAGCGAACGGGTACACCGTTGCCTTGGATGGAAAAGACATCTTCGGCATCGGCTCCGGCGAGCACGCTGAGTTTTCGGTCACGCCGGGGGAGCACTACCTCGGCGTGAAATGCTTTGGCGGATTTACCCCGACGTGGAAGGAAGATTCGCTTAGATTTACTGCGAAGCAATCGTCGTCGAGCTACTTCGTCGTGAGTCCAAACATGAGTTGTGCTGCGGTCAGGGTCGCCGAAGAATCAGAGGCCAAGAAGCTTCTCTCGAGTAGCAAGGCCGTCAACCTGGACAAGCTCGTGAGCAAATAGGTTTGGCGAGGGACGGTGGATTTCGGTTAGAGACCTTGAAGCAAGAGGATTCACGTACCAGCTGCCGCAGGACGATGTTTCGCAGGCTGCGAAGCCTTGCCTACTCGACTCCCAACAACTGAAGAGCGGCCGTTGCTCTGCTGAGCTCACTGTGCCCAGGAAACTGATACACGAAGACGGCTCGAGCTGACCGGAAGGCACAAGGAAAGTGCCGCGGCCTTTCGCACCGAACAACTGCTCGGCGTCGTTCCATGCTTCAATCACAACATAGCCTGGAGCGGCGAACAGCCGTGAGCGGCCAAAAGCGGACCGATGTGCTACGCCAGAAGATTCTCGGCTTTCTGAAAACGCTTCAACTCACTGCCAATGACACACTCGTATCCCGACGTCCTCGACCCAGCACTGGTTGGCTCATACCCGGCCTCGGCGATGTCCGGCGGTGGCTACGTTTGGGACGCCGTCCTGGAGTATCGCGTTTGGTGCCATCCGGAGCGCGGCGCGGAGGATCTCGAGGACGGTAGTGACTACTACTACTCGTTTGCGTCATTCGTTGAGGCTCAAGGATTCGCCGAGAGCACCGTGGGTGCGGAGAAGCCACTTGCCCTGATCGTGCAGGAGGAGTACATCGACGAACCCTCTCCCGGCGAGTACCGACACGTCAAGAAGAGACGAGTCGCGGAATGGCATGTTGAGTACCTTTCCCGCCCGCGTCGGACACCGCGCACGATTCCGGATTTTCTGGCTCCTGATGCACCACCGAACCGGCTTGCGATCATTCGTGGGCAGGTCTGATCGCCTCGCCAGCGGCCTACTGAGATCTGACAGATCGCTGCCTAAACACGCGTTTCGCGGCACAGCTTTGAAGGTCTGGCGAAGAAAGTCAGAAGACCGCTTCGGGCACGTGCCAGCTACAGTTGTCGGCCAACACCGGCCGGTCAATGAAACCCAGCACATTCATGAGAATTCCTGACAGCCTTTGGCAAAAGTTTCTTGAGGACGCTGGCGCCCACAAGCCTGCAAGCCGGCCTTTCAAGGTTTTTATGGCCGTTCTAGCCGGCCTCGTCGCGTACGGGGCAGTTCGCTTCTTCGCAAAATAGCGCAGGCCGTTTGTCGTCGCAGTCGTAGCCGACAGGCAGAATGCGGCCCAGGACCAGACATTCGAGCTTTAATGCGGAAGGTTGCTTGAGTATGGAAATGAGCGGCAAGAGCATCATCCAGGGCTTTTTCTTAATCGCTTCCGCGACACTACTTGCCCTGTTGTTTTTGGGTGCTTGGGTGCTGAAAAAGGTGTTGCCTGAGGAACATCCGATGAAGAGCAAGCTGTCGCCTGAAAGGCTTCTGCATACTGCAAAGATTCTTGCAGCAATGCTGATCGCGGCGTACTTTGCGGGCGCGGTAATTTTGTATGGTTAGGCTGGACGCGGCCAGTTGCAGACATCGATCTCTCGCGTCTGATTGCCTTCAACCCCTGATGTACTACGTCGCACAACTCCTTGTCTACGCGGTTCTTGTGCTGGGGGTCTCCCTGTGCATTGGAACGACCACGATGGCGTCCATCTTGCGCAGACGGTTCCCGGAGGTCTGGGCCAGCTGGGGGCAACCCGCAGCTTGGATGTGGCTCGCCAGAACGCCTTCAAGCCGAAGTTTCTTCGAGTTCCTGGACCGACGCGCGTACCTGGTGACGCATGACCGGACGTTCATCGCCTATTGCTCTGCTCTTCGGGCAGGCTGGTACTCGTTCTTCGTGCTGTTCGTAGTTGCACTCATCGTGCTTACCGCCGCACTGGTTGGGCAGCACGGCGTCTGAAGCCTCAGGAAGAATAGGCACAATGCGGCCAGGAGCGGTCGTTTGTCACACGCTCCCGCTTTCGTGCCGCGATGCCATTTCAAGAGCCTGAGTCATGGCTACAGTCGGCCAGAATCGGAAATCAAGAGGGAGCTGAATGCTTGGCGACATTTTTGTTTCGTCGCATCGCGACGCACTGCGCTATGAACGTCTCCTAGGGAGCTGGTTTTTCACTCACACTCGACCACGGTCTTTGGGAGACTGCGAACGAAAGCCGCGATCCTCAGGGCGATGGCGAAGGAACTAATGGGCGGTGAAGGCGGAGCAACGTTTCTGTTTGCCTTTCCGCCCGAGCTGGTCAATGCGCTGGAGCAGTTGCCTGCCGAGAAGATTCCAAGCGTAGTCGAGAGTTGGCTGCAGGCGCTGGAGAAGCAGGCCGATCGAAACTCAGAATTTGTCGAAGGCCTACACCGGATGCGCAGCCTCGCGACCATCGCAAAGTCTCGCGGTAGTTCGATTTACCTCTGGTTCGGCGGTTAGGTAGCGATGGCCGAGGCGGCGACAGACAACAGTCGGCCAAAACCCGACATTCATCTTGCCGGCCAGAATGACGTACCAAGAGGGGATGAGATGCGCTTGACCGGTTCACGGATGATTTCACAGTGGCTCCCTGACAAGAAATTGACTCGTCTGTGGCTGCTCTCTGTGGTGCTTACCGGCCTAGCGTGGTGGTTTGTCCTCCACTCTACGGAGCCGGCCGGAAGCAATCCAGGTCTGATTGGTCTTTCGATGTTGGCTGTGAGCGCCACTTTGATGGGCGTCTCGGCTGGGTCCCTCCTTGCGGCGCTAGTGGTTGCATTGCAAGTCTTCCTCGGGCGGGCCGGAGGAACGGTTCCGCTTGTCTACAAAGGACCGACGCCGATGCGGGTTGCCCTCTTCATGTATGTCGGGCACGTGCTGAGTGCGGTCCTGTTGAGCGTCGGCCTGAGTTCACTGGGTGGGCATTGGATGCTGCCGGGGCCGTGGTATCTTGGACTCCTTCCATTTGTCTGGCGGTAGTGCACGGCTCAGAACGGCCAGGAACGGACGTTCGACGGCCGCTTCAGTTCGGGACGGCCGGCAAGGTACTTTTACGGCGAAACCAAATGATCACTAATTCTTTTGTCGTCGATGACATCGTAGAGCTTCGCGTGGCGCATCGCGTCTTTCGCGAAGCGAAGTTCTGTACTGAGGCCGATGACCTTGAGATATCTGACAGCCCCATTGTTGCTAGGATGTTTCAACGGCTGATCGCCACTTTGATGGCGCAGGAAGTTGCTCTGGAAGGTGAAGTTGCTCGCCAAAGTTGGATGCGGAGGCTTGCGATTGACGAGTCACGTGATGAATGGGCTGCTGCGATCCGGGGCGCGAGCGTAGAAAAGCAATGGCTTACGTTCTCAAATACTGATCGGACTGACTATGTCAGGGTTTTACTTAGCCCCTTTACCGCATCGCCAGAAACTATTGAGAAGTTTGAGTTGGCGGTGAATCAGTCGCTGGAGTCGAATCCGCGAGTCGATCCAAACTAGATTAGACCGAACCCATTGCGCGAAAAAAACTGCAGCGTCTTGCTTATTATTCACGTGGGCTAGCAACCGATTTCCTTCTAGCCGCTGAGTGGCGCGCTACGCCGCGTCAACCTATCGGGCGGGCATGGCCATTCGCACCGGCTTGCCGATCGGCCTCTTCTTCGTGGGAATCCAGACCATCTGTCGGAGACGAGCTAGCGCCTTACAAGTCGGGACGTAACCTGAGGCGGGGCCGCTGGCGGCCACCGCTGGACAATCGGAGAGCTACACGAGCGACTGCTTCGGAGCATCGCGAACTTCCGGATAGGGCCCTGAGCCGTCATCCAGTCCGCTCCAAAGCCGCCGTTCAGAGCCCCTACGACAGAGCCCCTACGACAGAGCCCCTACGACAGAGCACCTACGACAGAGCACCTACGACAGAGGACCTTCGATCACGTTCAGAGCATCCCGAAGTTCGCGCTCGTTCACGGCAAAGCGCTTCATGAAGTCATTGGCGGTTCCCGTAACCGCGGTTATCGCGGCGTGCTCTGTCTTTCCCAGTCGAACGAATCGCGCTAGTTCTCCCGGCCATGTGTAGTCTTGTTCAACACTCGCTGCACGCCTGCCACCCAAGACGATGAATTGTGGCCACGGCGCGAACTTTTGCCGACTTACATCGACGCTAAAGAAGCGGCACAGGTCCAATGTGCTCTGCGTGAAGTCGCAGTCAAAGAACTCGCCGAACTCGTCGGGCTTTCCGGAAAAAGGGCTGGGATCGCGCCCGAAGTCAACACCATCGAATCGGCCGATGAACTTGCAGCGAACGTAGTCCGAAGAGAAGAATTTCGGTAGGCGCCTGTCCGTCATCTTCTTCGTGCATTCGATGATGCAGTCAGTCAGTCGGGAATGGCGGATAGAAGGTGTGAATCCATGCAGCTTGATGTGGCACCGCTCCAGCGTGCAGCGCAGGAACCCATCCGGCAGCTTAGGGCCGACGTCGATGGTCACATCGGCAAAGTGCTCACCGCGAATCATCTCTTCTGCTGGGAACATCTTGTCGGTCATCGAGTAGCAGGCTGGCTTTGTTGAATGTCCGGTCGTGGCCGAATTCTGTCTTGAGGCACGTCGGCCTGTTATGCCCCCAACTGAACGCTGTAGCAGCGTCCTTCGATGATAACAAGCGGGTCATGGACGCGAATGGAATCTACTCCGTCAATCACGATGCCGACTGCCTCGGCCTTCGGCGGCCTAGAGCTGAACAGTTCGGAGACATAGTAGGTTTCGAGCACACGTGAAAGGAGTTCTGGCATCTTCAGCAAGCTCGGCAACTCTGGATAGCCAGCCTGCGCAAACCAGTCACGTTCGCCTGTGAGCATGTCGTCCCGCCTCAACTCGTCCACGAGGAAGTCATACCATGGAGCCATTAGAGCTGCCAACTTGCCGAGTTCGACCTGCAAGCGGTAGATGTGGGGGCGGCTTGCCCCTCGCCTTGTACTGAGGGACGTCTCCGACCATGAGACTCTATCAAGCGCGAGCACTTTGGAGTTCACGGAAATGTTGGGCATCGAATGTCCGTTCATGGATGCGAATTCTGCGATGAGGCCGAACGGCCGCTCCTGGCCGCGTCCGGGCTTTTCACATCAGGAGCCGATTGGATGTACTTGGCCGCGAAACAGCAAGCCGCGGCCGAAAACCTTGTCAGCAGTTCTGTTGCCGAAACGGTCGAATTCGCTTGTTGGGTTGATGTGACGCACTAGGTCATGGCGTGTGGAGATGCCATCAAGCCACGGAATTCCAACGGCGTCCAGCCGCTGCAGCACGTACGCGAGCGAGGTCGAGCATTCTTCTGCACTACTCGAAGGCCAGAGGTCGTAACCAGTAGACGTCGGCCCAGCTTTCCCTAGGCGTCCTCCGGCAAAAATGTTCAACTCGTCCGGAAGGTTGGCCATGTCATAGGGCTGCAAGGCGAACTCTGGAACCCAGGCGGACACGGACCAATTCATAGACTGGTTCCCCGCGGAGAATCCTGGAATCACAAAGTGCCATACCTCGCCGAAACTTCGCATGTAGGCAAACCCCTTTGGCGTTAGCGTGAAACCGCGATTCCGCATCTCGGGGGTGAACACAGGTCTCGCATGCCTCTTTAGTTCAGCTCTTGTCGTCATGTCGGGTGTCCAGGAAGGCCTGAGTATCTGTTCGTCGGGGCCGAGGCTTGAACGTCTGGTCTTGGCCGATTGTTCATGGCCGCCGGTTTGTGTGCACGCGCTTCAGGGTAAGCGACCTCAATCCCGAAACCGAATCGTTGTGCGTGCGCCGCGAACGTCTGCTATGCCGCGAATTCTGCAGCAGGGCCGACCGGCTGCTTCTGGCCGCATCCTGCCACACCTGCGCCGGCGCCCAGTCCAGACATTCGCTCCTCTCTGAAGCGGACGTTCCTCCCTCAGTCCGAGCGGGCTTTCGGGCTTTCAACCAGGCAGCATCGCTTAGGTACTGCCATGCCCGAGGTCGGCGATCACGAAGGGCAGCCATTGTCAGTTGGCGAACGGGCCTTCGTTCGCCGCGACCAATGAGTCTCAGTTCCTGCACACCTTTGCGCCTCTATTAAAAGGTGGTGGGCACTTGTCTGTTATCTCCCGTGGTGGGACATAGTCCCAGCCGTTTGCGCTCTTCACCCTATGGCCCTTGGGAGGAATAAAGTAAACGCGCCCAGCGGCGGAAAAGTTCCCGTTGAAGGCGCCTCGATAGGCGGTTCCTTCCACCGTTGCTAGCAAGGTCACCGGGTATGAGTGCCCGATCTTTATAGGAAGTGTCCTCCAATAAATTCCTGGGATCTGCAGGTCGATCGGTTCGGCCATCCCGCTGAGTGATAGTCGACCAGAGCAAGTTGAGCGAAGCGTGCCATCTGCAGTACCCTGAGTGCCATTGCACTTCCCGCCATACACCACCAGCATGAGGGAATGGGCTGCTCGGTTTCTCATCACCTCTCGAGACTTGTGGATCGGGGTGAATGCAACTTGATCGCTGGTTGTGGCGTCAGCACTTGCCGTCGCGCGGAAACTGCCCTCCGACGACCCAAAAGCATGAACATGAACACCACCGAATTGAGCATGCGCCTGACCCGTGGCATCTGCGTAATGCTCCCGTCTTGGATCAAACGGAGAATGTGACTTTGAATCGGACCTGGACGCATCAGCCGCTGCGTTGCTCGAAGAAGAATGCGTTTCACATTGAGTCGATAGCGGCTGACTGCCACTCACCCACGCGCATGCCTTGGCCGTCGCTCGTTGGCCTACTGCAGTTGCAAACGGCAAATAGCCGAGCGCAAACACCAGCAATCTGCTTGCCATTCGATAGAGCATGAGTCGCACTCCATCCAAACGGCATTTTTGACGCCCACGCTGCGAAAAGCAATCCGCCCGACGGCATAGGAAATCAGTCTCCGCGAACAACGCCTTCGCGGCGCGGGTCGGCCCCCCCGAAGAAGCCCGTCGGTGTCTTCTGTATCGCCTGCAGGCCGCTCGTGATCTCCATTTCGCGCACCTCCGCGCCGCGCGCTCGCAGCGCCTCGACCGTGACCGGTGCAAAGCGGTCCTTCTCCAGCAGGCTCGGGCCGTTGAGTGACCCAAAGTTCGGCAGATCGATGGCCTGCTGAGCGTTCAAGCCCCAATTCAACATGCCGTACAAGGCCTTCGCCGTGAAGTGAATGATCATCGCGCCGCCAGGACTCCCGGCACTGGCTACCAGCCGTCCATTGCCGCCATCGGGTGCGCGCTCGAACACCAGCGTTGGCGCCATTGACGAGCGCGGCCGCTTCAGTGGCTGAACACGGTTGGCGATGGGGCGTCCCTCAGCGTCGGCGGGCGCGAAGCTGAAGTCGGTCAGCTCGTTGTTGAGCAAGAATCCTCCGGCCTTGCCTGAGCCGCCGTCTGTGAGCAGGCGTGCCCCGAACACATCCTCGATGGTGGTCGTCATCGCGACAGCATTGCCGGCAGCGTCGACGATGCTGATGTGCGAAGTGCCGTACTCGACCTGCTCCGGCATGGGTCCATACGAGACCGAGATCGCACCGGGATCGCCGGGTTTCGCGGTCTTCATGCTGGGCGCACCAGCTGATGTCGCAATCAACTTTGCGCGCTCGGCCAGATACGCCGGCGCGATGAGGCTGGACCAGTTCCCGCCCGGCGCTTGCACAAAGTCGGGGTCGCCGAGGTATTGCGCCCGATCAGCGAACGCCAGGCGCGATGCTTCCGTGTACAGGTGCAGGTAATCGGCATTCGGCGTCGGCCCCTTGCTTGGATCGGCACCGGCGACCAGCGGGAGGGTGTGAGCCTCGGTGTGGGCCAACATGCCAAGAATCTGTGTCACGGTGATCGCTCCAGAGCTGGGCGGAGGCATGCCGCAGAGGCGGTAGGCATGGACGGCACCGGTGGTCGTGCGAGCCGCATAGTCGCTGCAGATCGGCTCGCGCTTCTTCGCCTCATAGCGGGAGAGATCGGAAACGGCCAGCTTGCCGGGATTCGTCGGATGGCGGTTCACTTTATCGACGATGGCTTGCGCCACACGCCCTTCCAGCAACCCTCGGGATCCTTCGCGGGCAATCTTGCGCAGGATCTCAGCATAGGCGGGGTTCCTGAGAATCGCACCCGCCTCCAAGGGCTGTCCATTCGGATAGTAGAAGGCTGCTGCCGTAGGGTCCTTGCGAAGGTGCTGCTCGCCCTTGAGTTGTGTCGCCAGCCGAGGGCTGACCGCGAAGCCGTCTTCGGCGAGCTTGATCGCGGGGCCGAACAACTGGGCCCAGGCCACCTTGCCATGCTGCTTATGAGCCAGTTCGAGCATTCGAACGGCTCCCGGCGTTCCGACAGAGCGGCCGCCGACGACCGCGTCGGAGAAGACAATCGGCTTCCCAGCCGCATCGAGGAACAGTTTCTCGTCGGCCGCCGCGGGCGCGGTTTCGCGGCCGTCGAAGGCCTCGACGGACCCGCCGCTGTAGTGAAGGAGGAAGGCGCCGCCTCCGATTCCGCTCGACTGCGGCTCGACGAGGCCCAGCACCATCTGCACCGCGATCGCGGCATCGACGGCCGAGCCGCCGGCCTTCAGCACCTGATAGCCGGCGTCAGTAGCCAGCGGGTTCGCGGCGGCAACCGAGAACTTCGTTGTCGCCCAACCAGGCTTGACCTGATAGCCCGAGGCGCCTTCAGGCAAGATCGGAGCGACATAACTGAAGCCCTGAGGCTGCAGCTGCGCGCAGGCGGACAGCAGTGCGATGGACGTGGCGCCGATCGCATAGCGAAGAGACTTGCTCATGCCATCTCCTTGTTCAACTTGGTTACGGTCCGTTCCACAGTGCCGGCACACGGACTGCATTCCGTGCTTGCCTGCATGATGTCTACAGAGCGCGCGTTTGCCAAGCGAGCCGTCGATCCGATGCGATGCGCACCTCCGCATTGGTCGCCCCGCGCCGGGAAGAGGGGGATAGCGGCGGCGAGGACGGAGACCCAGCGGCCCAAGACCAAGGACGTCTGGCTCGTAGTAGGTCCCGACGACTGGACGAGCCAAGTAGGTTCGTCACCTCCGCCGCCGCGAACGGCGGCCTTTAACGCGAATTTCGCCTCCGAGTGGCTGGTTCTGGCCGTCAGTCATCGTAGTTCGTGCTCGGCTCTTCGGTTCCGTTGGGCTTCCAGAATCGCCAAACTCCGACCTCCTGGCCCCCGCGATACCGGCCCTCGGCTGCAGGCTGGCCCTCTGGATGGAAGTCGCGCCAAAGCCCGTCCTCCTTGCCGTCGACGTACTGCCCTTCTGAGGCCACCGTGCCATGCTCGTGGTAAGCAACGAAGAGGCCGTGCCGAATCCACCGGGTCTTGTCGGGTGCCATCACCCTCGCATAGCGGAACTTGATGGCTCCTGACTCGTAGAGAATCTCGGCGATGTTGAGGTCAGCTTCGATGGTCATGCTTGGGCGTCGACGGGAATTAGCGGGCGGTCGGGAATGTCCGGTCCTGGCCGCATTCTGCCGTCCCAGCCTAGCCTTAGCCAGCTGAAGCGGCAGCCTGCGCGTCCTTAGCCATGCCTCTTCAGACAAGCGATAGAGGACATGCCTTGTCAGCTGGTGACCAGCCGGGACGAGCGGATGGTCGAAGTCATCGGAGGCCGTTCGCGTCAACTACTCGCTCGGCAGGCTGCGCAAGAGCATCAGCATTCCCTCTTCCAGGTCGCGCTGAAAGCGGTAGCGCAAGGCCGCCAGTTCTGGGCGGCCGACTACTTCGGCCGCGAGCTCCGCTGGATGGCTGAGCGGCCATAGCCCGATGAGCAGCGGCAGGCCATGCATCTGCCCTCCTCCTTTCAACCCAGCTGATGGTGTCTTCGGCATTGGCTCAATCGCCCGCCGAGGTAGCTGCTGATCGCGCAGAGCGGAAGGCCGAGGCGAGGGAAGCCTCGCGGGCATTCACGCCGGGTGAGGGAAATCCAAGGCCCGCTGCCAGGCCTCGCGTCTCCAAGGCCGAGCGCGCCCAGGCCAGGCCGGCGCGCAGGGCTGAAGGTGCCGCGGCCGCGAAGGCATTCAGACCCGGCGAGGGAAACCCGACGCCGGTAGCGACGACTAGGCTGTCGCGGGCAGAGCGTTCGGCAGGACGCAAGGCGAGCCTCGCCCACGTGGCGAGACAGAACAGGGCTGGTCAATTGCCCTCATATGGAGAGAGCTACGGCGGCAAGTAACCATTCCGGGGCAATCGCTGGTACTCGGCGCTGTCCGGCCAGATCGCGAACGGTGCCGAACCCTCCGACTATGTGCAAGATTCGGCAACGCCAATCCCACTCACATGCCCTGCCAAGTCGTGACGTCTCCTTTGTTTTCGACGAGCGCGTCCGATAGCCTCGAGCGTGGCGAGGATGGTCGGCATGACAGGCCCGAAAGCCTTTCGGCCAGTTCGGCGTAGTTGGAGCGCTTGAACGCGGTGTCTTCCGCGATTTCCGACATCTTGAGGGGATGCCCGTGCGACTTGACGAGGATGAAATCGAGGCTCACGAATTACGTTTCAAGGTCTGCTTCTGGGCGGAACTGTAGCCCGCGAGGAGGCCGCCGACTCTAGGCTGTTCGAGAACTGCACGACCATTACGAAGGTCCGCAGTTGGGCCGACTGCAGCCGGCCGCGGCTCCGGTGCTTCGGTCCACGGCGGACGTTGGCCCTTCAACTGGTTGCGCCGCCGGCGAGCCTACCAAACTCATCGCGCAGGTTTGGGTCCGCACCGTTAGCCAGCAGCAAATGGACTACTTCTTTGCTTGTGGCGAGATGAAGAGCAGTGCACCCCCTATCACCCAGGCGGTTCACGTCCATTCGTCCCTTAAGCAACATTGCTACTGCGCTCGCATCGCCCCGCTGTGCCGCAATATGCAGAAGTGAGTCCCCGTTCGAATCGAAGTAGGTCAGCGGGTCGATCGCATCTGTCGGGCGAACACGTCGTCCCTTGACGGCGCCTCGGCACATGCGAGGTTGCACTTCTCTCGCGCGACCTGGTCGAGCGCAGCATGGAGGCTTCGAAGTGAACTTCATTCGATGGACAGGTCCACGACTGACCTCGCTACGAGCGAGGGGGCCTGTGATGAGATCTGCTGGAGCTGCGAGTATCCGGTTGTGGCCCGCTGTCGCCTGTTGCGGTCTTCGGAGCTTTGGTCTCGAAGGCGACATGCGTCTCGCTCTATAGCAGCCCTTCAAATTGGCTGCCTTCGGCACTGCCTGCAGCGGGTCCTTGGTGAGCGCGCGCTGCTTGCATCTCAGCGTCGGCCGTGGCCATGCGCACCGTATACCTGGATGCTTCCGTCAGAAATCGGTCAGGACTTGTACCTACAGTCGCGCCCGCAACCTGAGGAGGTCAGTATGTCCAACAGCAAAACCCAACGCGACGTTACGCACGTCCCGCCGGATGCCGCACGCCGCAGACTGTCAGTGGGGCTTGGCCTGCTGCCCATGCTGCCGCTACTGCCCGGCTGCGGTGGCAGCGATGTCGACCATGTAAATGCGATGAACAATGTTGGCGGCGACGCCCTCGCCGATACGAGGAACGGCACCGAGACCACCATGCCCGGCGCACAGCCCTCGGAAGGCCAAGCCCCCGCCGCCTCGCAGAGCGTCCAACACCCAGGGCTGCTGCACACCGAGGCCGATCTGAAACGCATCCGGGACAAGCTCGCCGCCAGCGAACAGCCATGGGTCAACGGCTGGGGCGCGCTGCTCGGCAGCGGCCGCTCGCACCTCGGCGCGTCGCCACGTCCCCTGGAAACCGTGGTCCGCGGCGTCGCCGGCGAGAACTTCGGTCAGATGTTCATCGACATGCAGCGCGCCCATCAACTCGCGCTGCGCTGGAAGATCTCCGGCGACGAAGACTACGCCAAGAAGGCGGTGGAGTTTCTCAACGCCTGGTCGTCAAAGTTGACCAAGCTGGGCGGCAATTCGAACGTCTTCCTCGCCTCGGGCCTGTACGGCTACCAATGGGCCAATGCCGCCGAACTGATGCGCACCTATCCCGGCTGGGCGAAGGAGGACGCTGCACGCTTCCAGGCCATGCTGCTGAACGTGTTCTATCCGTTGTGCCACGACTTTCTGGTCGATCACAATGGCACCGAGATCAGAAAGGTCACCCACTACTGGGCCAACTGGGATCTGTGCAACATCTGCTCGGTCTACGCTATCGGGGTGTTCTGCGACCGGCCCGACCTGATCGCTGAAGCGGTCAGCTACTACAAGTCCGGGCGGGGCAACGGCGCAGGGGCCCACAACGTCTATTTCGTGCACCCCGGCTACCTGGGCCAATGGCAGGAAAGCCACCGCGACCAGGGCCACTCGACCCTGGGCATCGCCCTGGCCGGCGCGCTATGCGAAATGGCGTGGAACCAGGGGGAGGACCTCTACGGCTATTGGAACAACCGCCTGCTGGCCGGCGCCGAGTACGTCGCCAAGACGAACCTCAGCGACCCCAACGGCAACCCGTACGCGATGCCGTTCACCCCGTACACCGGCGTCCACGGCACAGGCACCGCGGCGGCCGGGACCGGAAGTCGCCGTCCCTGCTGGGAACTGATCTACAACCACTACGTCAACCGCAAGGGCCTGTCGGCACCGTGGACCAAGGCGATGGTCGAGCAGGTGCGCCCCGAGCGCGGGGATGGGACCGGCGACGGCCCCGGCCTGGGCACGCTGCTCTTTGCGCGCGATCCGGCCCCGCCCGCGAAACCCAGCGGCCTGAGCGCATTCCTCAGCGGCGGCAAGGTCCTGCTGTCGTGGTGGGGCAGCGCCGACGCCACCCACTACCTCGTTCAGCGAGCGGGTTCGCCCAACGGCCCGTTCACGACCCTCTCGCAAGTCAGCGATCCCCGCACCTACACCGACGCTCCCGCGCAGGGCACCTGGTACTACCGGATCAGCGCCGTCACCGGCTTCGGCGAGCGCATCGGTGCCGAAACCGTGCGCGTAGCCGTCCCCGGCGAGTTGTGGCTGCACATGCCGCTGAACGGCAACGCCAGTGATGTCAGTGGCCACGGTCGGCACGGCAAGCTGATGGGCGGCACGAGCTGGGGCGAAGGGCGTGCGGGCGGCAGTGCCGTGTTGCTCGACGGCAGCAGCGGTCACGTGGTCCTGCCCGACGGGGCGGTGTCGGCCCTGGGCGATTTCACAGTCGCGGTGTGGGTTTATTCGGAAACCACCGCCGCCAACACACGCATCTTCGATTTCGGCTCAGACAACGTCGCATACATCGCGCTTTCCCCCCACGCTGGACCCAACCGGCTCCACTTCATGGCCTCGCGCGAGCAGTTCTGGCCCGAACAACCCTTGTCCGCGGACCCGCTGCCCACCGGCCGTTGGGTGCACGTGGCCGTCACGCTGTCCGGCACCGTGGGCACGCTCTATGTGGACGGCTCGCCGGTCGCCAGCCAGAACGAGATCTGGATCACGCCCTACCAGCTCGGCCACACCACGCGAAACTGGCTGGGCCGCTCGCAGTACGGTGGCGATCCTTTCTTCAAAGGCCGGATGCAGGACCTGCGCATCTATAGCTGGGCGCAGGACGCGGCCTTCATCGCGGACCTTGCCCGCTGATCGTCGTCGGGCAGCTTCACTGCTTTCGATTTGGCTCGGCAGCGTGGGCTGCTGTCCCAGCATCGACGGCACTGACAAGTGCCGAAGAGCGGGCCGGCGGCCGTCGTAGAAGCCGTCGGTACCGACAACCCAGAACTGATCCGGCGCGCGCTCCCCAGGCGTGCCGGTCTTTCCCCCTACTTACCAGACCTCACTCATGAACATGTTTTCTCAACAATGCGCTCCCGCGCTGCTGACCTCGTTGCTGCTTTTCGGCTGTGGCGGGGACGGTGGGGGCAGTAGCGGGGCTGGTGGTGCGCTGATCGGCACCCCGACGAGCCAAATCGGCAGCGGCAGCCAATCCAATGAAGACCGGCGCGGCGGCATCGGTCAAGGCGGCCCGAGTGGCGGTGGTTCGGCGACTGGTGGCGGCAATACGGGCAATCCGGATGGCGGCACTTCGCCCACCACGGCGACGGTCGCCCTTGTCAGGAAGCTCGGCAAACCCGCCCGGGTACTGATCGGACTGGGCTCCACTTCCATCGATCAGATGAAAAGCCAGGGCATTCACCCCGACATCGTGGAGCAGTACCTGGTTGGTGTCGGCCCGGGGTCCTGGCCCACCTGGAACAATCCCGACGGCGCATACCTCACCTTCACCGCGCAAGCCATCCAGGCTTACGGTGCGATTCCCATGTTCACGCTCTACCAGATGACGGCGAATGGCGAGGGCAATCTGAGCGGCATCAGCGACGCGACCTTCATGAACAAATACTGGGCGCAGGTTCGGCTGATGTACCAGCGCATCGCAGACCTGGGCACTCCCGTTCTGGTCAATCTGGAGCCGGACTTCTGGGGATTCGTTGCGTCGCAAGCGCCTGATCGCGATCCGACGAAAATGCCCGCCGCCGTGAGCGCCCAGCCGGAATGCAGCGGACTGCCGAACACTGTCGCGGGCCTCGGCCAGTGTTTCGTGCAGATGGGCAGGCAGATCGCACCCAAGGCACTGCTCGGGTTCCCGCCCGCCTTCTGGAACGGCACCGCTATCGACATCGCAGCCCAGATGCGCGCAGTCGGAGCGAGCCAGGCAGACTTCATCGTCGCCCAGACCAGCGACCGCGATGCGGGCTGCAGGGAAGTTGCATCGCCTCCCCCGGAATGCCAGAACGGAAGCGCTCCGTTCTATTGGGACGCAAGCAATAGGACCAGCCCGAACTTCCACGAGTCCCAGAAGCAGATCTCGGACTATCGCGCAGCCCTGGGCAACGGCCTGCCGATCCTGTGGTGGCAGACCCCGATGGGCGTGCCGTCCGACACGCCTGGCGGCACCGACCAGCACTACCGCGACAACCATGTCGACTACATGTTGCGCAACACCCAGGAGTACGGCGACATCCACACCTTCGCGATCGTCTTCAGCGCAGGCGGCAGCCACCAGACCTCGATCACCACGGATGGCGGTCAGTTCGCCCGCCTTTCAGGGCAGTACCTCGCGCGAGGCGGCACGGCCTTGAAGTAACGGTTTCTGCCGCAGGGCAGACGTGATCTGGTCGCATCCCATTCCGTGGTGTAGGTCCACAGCCCGGAGAAGGCTGAGTTGCACGGTACTCAGCGAGCCACTGCGCACACCAAGGCCGCACTGCGATCGGCAATTCAAGTCGGGTGAATGCCCAGGTTCTGGAGCTGAACGTCTACTCGATCGCCTCCGGAAATGAATCCCAAGTAGGGGTACCGACCCAGGCGCTCGTCCCAGATCGTCACTACCGTTGCTGGGGTGATCTCGTCTGTGGAAATGTTGTCGCGAAGTGCGCCCGCGTCCACCAGAGGCAGGTCCTCGCCTTGGAGCTGACGCTCGACTGCGTCCGGGTCATCGCTCAGGAAGAGCACACGCGGGTTGAGGTGGATGGTTGTCATGCACTGGGCCTTGATGTCAGCACTTTATGGGGGCGTGGGGGCAGGCGCGTAGTGCTGATGCGCATCGGGGGCTATCGCGGCTTGGCATACCAAAAAGTCCGGCGGCCATCTACCATTTGCGGATGGAATACAAGACAACCGATCTATGCGACGCCTGCAACGAAGCGCAAGCGTGTGAGCTGCCCTTCATGGGATTCGGCAGGAAACGCGCATTCGCCGGCACCATCCGCACGGCGCGCTACTCGCAGGGCCTTAATGTCCTGCGCGACCTGATCAACCAGCGGGGAGATGATCAGGTGCTCGTCATCGATGGCGCGGAGGCGGGATGGCGCGCTCTGTTCGGAGATATCATGGCCGGCTTGGCGGAACGCAACGGCTGGGCCGGCGTGGTCGTCAACGGGGCGATCCGGGATCGGGTTGAGATCGACCAAATGGACATCGGCGTCAAGGCGCTCGGAACGGTTCCGCGCCGCGCGATCATCGGCGGCAGGGGAGAAACGGATGTCCCGATCCACTTCGGCGGGATCACCTTCACTCCCGGTGCGCGTCTTGTCGCGGACGAAGACGGAGTCATTGTTCTACCTCTTGGCCTGACCGAGTCGAGTATTCGGGTGGCGGATGCCATCGCGGCTACCGCCAAGTACGTCGCAGGCTAAGGGCTCTTGGCTATCAGGGTGCCGACACGTCCCTGAAGTTCCTCAAATGGTGCCGACTCGCCTGCGACTTCGCCAGCCAGTTGCCTTCACATCAGACCGGATCATCCAGCATCAAGAGCACACGGCCCAGCAGGTTCAGAATAGTCATCGCGGCGTTCTCTAGCTCGACTTTGTCGCGCGAGCACCGCCTGATGCAGCTGTGACGGGAGCAGAGATGTCCAACGACGCCAAGATTGATCGAGTGCGAACGGTTCCCATGAACGTTGGGACGTGGATCCGAAAATTGGATCTCATGACGTTGCGCTTGTTTGCTTCGATTACCGAAGAGCGAAATATCGGACGGGCTGCTGTCCGCGAATCGATCGCTCCTTCGGCCGTCACGAAGCGAATTCAGCAGTTGGAGGATACGCTCGGCTTCAGGCTGATGTACCGCGACCCGAAGGGAACCCGCCTGACAGCGGCAGGCGCAATAGTCGATTCACACGTGAAGCGCATCCTGGCCGCCATCGATGACCTCCACCATGAACTTGGCGATTTCGTCGTGGGTGTTCAGGGGCACGTGCGACTCTGGGCCAACGCGTCCGCGCTCGTGGAATACCTTGCCGAGGATCTGGGCACGTTTAGTCGCAACTTTCCGTCAGTGACGCTGGACATCGACGAGGGCAATTCAGCTGAGGTCGAACACGCGGTGACGTCCGGTATTGCGGACCTTGGAATTTGTGCGCCGCCACTCGACCCCTCCACCAAGCTCTCCATTCAGCGCTATCGCACGGACCGCCTCGTGGCGGTGGTTAGCGTGCTGCATCCTCTCGCCAATGCGGAGAAACTGACGTTCTTGGAACTGCTCGGAACGGATCTCATCGGCGGCGCGGCGAAGAGCGGCGCCACGCGGCTCCTGGAAAGCGCGGCGGCACAGCTGAATATGAAATACCAGCCCAAATATCGAGTCGCTTCCGGCGAAGCCGCACGCAGTCTCGTCCGCGCCGGCCTCGGCGTATCGATACAACCGTCGGGGATGGTCTGGCCCTATGAAGACGCGGAGCGGGTCCGCTCGGTTCCTATCGTGGACAAGTGGGCGGAGCGAGATCTGTGCACCCTCACACTGGCTGCGCGCCCCCACTCCGTCGCGTTGACGGCGCTAACCACGTTTCTCACCGACACCGGAAATTCGCGGTAGTGCGCTGCCGCGCGCACCCTCTCAACCGCCGAACTGCCAATGCGCGAGCTGGTGGCCTCCAACTTTGGAGCGGAAGCTTGCCAGGCGGTCACCACCGAGAGATCCAAGGTAAATGGTGCGCAGGTCGGCCCCTCCGAAGGCGACACTGCAAACATTTCGAAGTCCGCGGCTCATCCCCATCTCGAATACAGATTTTTCGACACCGAACTTTTCGTAGTCGACTTCGGCACGTGCATTGAGTTCAGGGTCCGAGTCGTCCAGCAGGACCTGCTTTTCCCCGTCAGGCGAGATGCGGATCACGCGGTTGGAGATGACACACGCGACCCAGGCGCCGCCAAGGCAGTCGAAAGCAAGCCCGTCCGGGAAGTCTCCGTCGTCGAATTCATAGACGCATTCCTTGGCACCCAGGGTCACGCGGCCCGATACCTCGTGGATCCTGAACCGCACGAGTCGGCGCCCAACCGACTCGTTCACGTAGAGCCACTCGCCGCTCGGGTGCACGCGGCACTCGTTCGCGAACGCTAACTCATCGGCAACAACACGTGCCCCCTGCTCGTCAGCGACAGCAACGTAGCCGTCGGCAATGCGTCGGTCGAACGCCAGCTCCCTGGGCGTTTGACGGGTGCAGACGGTTATCCAGAGCCGGCCCTTGTGATCCAACATGACGAAATTGGTGTTCCTCATGCTTTGTCGCTCCACTTCCATCAGGAACGGCGAGGCCCTGCATGACGCGTCCAACTTCCAGACGCCTCCTTCTCTGCCCAAGTTGGCGATCAGAAAATCGCCGCTTTTCAGGAGTGCAAAGCCGTTCGGCACAAAGTCCTTCGGCGGGCCGACCAGAGGGCGACGCGGGCAACCCAACTCGAGCACACCGGCTTCATGATCGGACACGAACACCCGGCCATTGCCCGTCACCAGGACACTTTCCGGTCGTGACAGGTGCTCGCCGTGAAAGTCCAGCTTGATAGGGTGTCTGAAAGGGTCTTCCATGTAACGGCGCAAAGTCTAGCGTCGTTCGTGTCATGTGCGCTTCTCCTTTCGCGAATGGCCAGTTGATGAATGACCAACGTGACGGCAGTAGGCGAAATTAGGATTAACGGTAAGTGCCCTTCCATCTGCAACAGAGGTACTGCAGGAGACAACCTTGAATCATTCGAAGACCCAGCCCGGCCGCCGTGCCGTAACGAAGACCATGTCGATGGCACTGTGCTCCGCCATGCTCACGCTGATTGCAGCGGACACATGGGCGCAGACCGCCACATACCCCGACAAGCCGATCAAGTGGGTGGTCCCGGTCCCGGCGGGCGGCGGGATGGATGCCGTGACGCGGATCGTGTCCGCGGGGATGGCCACTGCGCTGAACCAGCCGATCGTTGTGGACAACCGCGCGGGCGCCGCAGGTACCATCGGGACCGGTTACGTCGTCCAGGCCGCCCCGGATGGCTATACCCTCGGCACGGTTGATAACTCGCTCTTCGCGACCGCGCATCTGGTTTTCAGCAAGCTGGCATTTGCCGGACCCAAAGACCTGAAACTCGTCGCCACGCTCGTGCGCATTCCGCTCGTACTGGCGGTGCCTGGCGACAGCCCAAGCAAGAATTTCCAGGATTTCATCCAGTCCTCCAAGGCCAACCCAGGAAAGATCAGCTACGGCTCACCCGGCCTCGGATCGCCTTTGCACGTGGGAATGGAACTGCTGCAGACCCGGACCGGCACGAAAATGCTGCACGTGCCCTATCGGGGAATGGGCAACATTCTGACGGACCTGTCCACTGGAACAATCGGGGCCGCGTTGGTCGACTTCGGCTCCGCGAGATCCTTCGCCGAGTCCGGACGAATCAAGATCCTCGCAGTCGCCACGGAGAAGCGACTGTCACAACTGCCTGCCGTACCCACCCTCGATGAACTCGAGGTCAAGAATGTCCCCATCTCCCTTTGGTTTGCTATTGCCGTTCCGACAGGCACACCCGAGGCCGCGGTGACGCGACTGGCGCATGCCGCGCAGTTATCTCTTGAGTCGCCGGAAGCCAGGTCAAAATTCGAAACCATCGGCGCTCAGGTATTCCTCAAGACCGGCTCCGAGCTGGCTGCGTTCAGTCGCGATCAGGTGGCCTTCTGGGAAAGCATCGTCAAGCCAATGGCGATCAAGCTGGATTGAGCACTTTGCAGTAACTCAAGCACCTTTAGCCGGCGAGCGCACCGGCTAAAGCGTTGCTCTTCATCACCTCTCCAGCGGAAGGCCTGCCTTCTCCGCGCCGATGGCTTGCTCATCGAAACGCGACTTGAGTTCGGCAAAAGACATCAACTCGCCGCCGATCGCACTTGCCGCGACGGTAGGCGGACTGGCGAGCCAGATCTGACCCGGACCAGAGCGACCGGGGAAGTTGCGGTTCTGCGCGCTCACCGTGACCTGGTCGGGCCTCAGCGACGCTCCCGGTCCGGAGTTGGCACAGGCTCCGCAGTCGGGCAGAAGGACCGTTGCGCCGACCCGCTGAAAGGTCTCCGAATAGCCTTTGGCCTCGCAGTAGTCGCGGACTGCCATCGTGCCGAACTGAAGGTAGAACTCCACGCCCTCTGCCACCCTCATGCCGCGGTCGGCTGCCCAAGACAAGACGGCATGATAGCCATCGAAGTCTTCCCGCTTCCCGCCCGTACATGACCCCGCAAAGGCAATATCGATTTTCGGCCGTTCGGGCAGACTGGACAGTGGGACTCCGTTTCCGGGATCGCCCGGCGCGGCAACCATGGGGGACAGTAGCGCCGTCTCGACAACGATGGTGTCCGAATAGCTCGCCCCAGGGTCACTCTTCATCCAGGGCTCGATGGCAAAGTCGATGCCGCGTCTTTCACGCAGGAACTCGCACGTCTTGTCGTCGGGCTCGACAAGCCCCGCGAACCCGCCGAGTTCTGCCACCATGTTTGTCAACGTCGTTCGCTCGTCAATCGACAAATGGCGCATGCTCGTCCCGGAGAACTCGAACACCTTTCCGAGCCCAAGTCCTCCTCGAATCTTCGGATGCGCGAGCAGGTTCAATGCGAGGTCCTTGCCGGTGATGCCTGCCGGCACCTCGCCATTGAACTCAATGCGCAGCGTCTCGGGCACCGTGATGCGCACTGCGCCTGTCAGCATGGCGCTGGCCATGTCGGTGGTGCCCACTCCGAAGGCTAAACAGCCAAGCGCTCCCGAATGAGGCGTGTGGGAATCAGTTCCCACCAATACTTGACCAGGAAGCGCATATCGCTCAGCCATGAGGGGATGGCAGATGCCCTCGGCCCCGCCGGGGCCCGGCAGGTAGCCGTGTGAACGTATACCATACTCCTTCAGGAAATCTTCGTGGACTTCGTGCATGACTCTCATGCCCACCGGAGGTTTACCAGGATGAACGTATTTGGGATGCCGGCTGATATACGAAGCGTGCTCGGCGAATCCGATGATGGAGGGGACGTCAACGAGCTTCAACGGCCGACCAAAGGCGGCATGCATCATGTGGGCCGCCATTCCGGTATAGACCTCAATGATGTAACGCCAGTCCGCGCGGACGAACGCGCCATGTCCTGGAATCAACTCGCCACTGGTGTGATTGGTTTCAACCACGTTCCGCGCCAGTATCTTTTGCGTGAGCGTCAAAGGTCGGTGATCGTCCTTTAACACGTGGCTGCGTCGCACCGATTTCAAGTGCTCGCGCCCATAGAGGAGCAGCCCGCCCATGCGCAAGATGGAGGCCGCCAACTTGTCCCGCGGCGCAAGCAGTTCTTCGACCTCGATTCGCTCGCCACGCTGAATGCGCTCAATCAGACCAAAATCCGTTGAGGTATAGAGGCCGACGTTGTCAGCGTTCTGGCGGTAGATGCGCTCGAAGCTTTCGGCGATAACCAAGCGAATCCCCGCATATCGCTCGGCCACTGGACTATGCTCACGCGAGGAGCCTTTGCCATACCGTCGACCAGCAACGGTGACTGAAAATTTTCCCGCGAGCGCGGCATCCTTGATGATGGGTCGGGCGTCTCCGGCGCTAAAACCTGTGTAGACGTGTCGCCCCAACTGCTCATCGACGTGGATCAAAGATGGTCCCGGGGTTATCTCGTCCGTCGAGATGTCATTGCGCAGTTGCCCCGCATCGCTGAGGTTCAAATTCGTGCCGTACAACTGGGCTCGCACCTTTTCTGCGTCATCGCAAAGAAAGAGAATACGGCCGGGAAGTTCGAGGTGGGTCATTGGGATCTCTCCATATCCTGCGAGTCTAGGTTTCGTCGCGAGGATGAAGAGCTTCCAATTGCGCAGCATGCCGTTCTCAAAATGCGAAGTGGCCGCGTCTGGTACGCCGCAGGTCGCAGGTCAGCCCTGCTCAGGGCTGCTTCTGGAAAGTCAACATTCGCGGGCCGCAAGGATCTCAGACAGCGCTTCTGCTTTGGAAAGGGGAAGCATGTGGTGAGCGCCCGGAATGAAGATGGGACCAATCCGCACGCAAGCGACTCGCTTCAAATCGTGCATGAGTGCAGGCGTGGCGGACGCGTCTAAACCGCCTCCGATGCAGATGGACGGCAATTCCTCGTTCAGCGCCGGTATCGCTGGGAAAGATGCCATTGCGCGCCAGCACGCCGCCCAGTCCGCCGGCCGCATCGCCAACAGCTTCTCACGGGCATACCGCACACATTCATGGTCGCTCTTAGTATCGGCTTCAGAAAACCAGCGCTTGAGAGTTTCAGCTTCAATGGTCCGCATCCCGGCGGCCAATGCGGGTGCGCCGCGATCCGCCAATGATGGGATGGCAGAAGGCCCGCCTGCCACGAGCGTAACGCTTGTCCAACGAGTCGGATCCGTGGATGCCGCTATTCTTGCAACTACCGAGCCCATTGAGGCACCTAGGAGTCGTGCCTTCCTGATGCCCATCGCATCCAGCATTTCAACGACATCCTGGGCCATTCCAGCGAAGGAAATCGAGTGTTCGTCACAAGAGAAGGCGCCGTGCCCCCTTAGATCGGGAGCCACAATCCAAGAAGGCTTTCGGCGTGACATCGCGGCTGCCAGCCAGCGAAACGAGGAACCATCGATGCGCAAGATGGAGCCCGACCTCATGGCTGCACAGTTGTGGAGCACCTTGCACGGATTTATTTTGTTGGAACTCGGCGGTCACTTTTCACCGACTTCGAATCCGCCAGTCGAAATACTGGTGCCCATGTGCATCAATCTGATTGTCGGGCTAGGCGCCGATCGTGATCGCGCACACACATCCGCTGCAACTGCCATGGAGGATTGGGCGGGCCGCCAAAGCGAGATGGACTCCATTGCCCAACAAGATGAAGCAGTTCGGACAACTCCCTCATGACCGCATCCCAACCAAACGATCTGGTTTCGTACTCTTCGCCTAATGGCGTGCTCAAGCTTTTTATTCTTGCGATGAAGCGCTTCAACGGCGGGGATGGCTCAACTTTCCGGCGCAGCAGATAGATCGAGAGCAATGCGGTCGCCCAGCTAACGGTCGCGTCGCAATGTCCGGCCGGTTCGGTGCCTGAACCTGTGAGGCGATGCCGAAAGCGATTCCGTAGCCCGCGCCCACCAGGGTCAGCATCTCGCCCAGACTGGCCACGTGGTCGACCACCTTTAGCGTCACCAGCGAACCTTCAAGGACTGCCTGAATTTGATCGTGGCAGCCCGAGGCCGCATCGGGATAAAACATCACCAGCGGGAACTTCAGCGCCTCGGCAAGGTGGACCTGGGTATGCGCAAACAGCGGGTGGCGCGTTGGCACGATCACCGACAAAGGGTCGGTCCATACCGGCTCACCGAGCAAAACGTAGGCACTGCTTAAGAGCGGCCAACACCACCGGTCTACGAAGCGGTGAGCAGATAACGGCCGCTTGCACTGGAGTTTCTGCCTCCTGGGCGTCCTGCATCGTTCTGGCGATCGGCTTGGCGCTGGCATCTCGGCGACCGGCCGTCCGTTCAAAGCGCGGAGATCAACTCGCGCTGCGCTTGCGCGCTGGTGCGCGCGCTCTCGCGGACGGACCCGCAGGCGGGTTCAGCGAAGCGAGGATCGCATCGCGGCACACCGTCAGGATCTCGTCGGCCAGCGGCGAATCGTCCGGGCAGGCGCGCGACAAGACGATCGCACCCACCGCGTGGGCCAAGGTATCAAGCACCCTGGCGCGCACTTGCCCCGCGTCTGCACCGTCCAATGCACTGCCCTCGCGGCTCAGTTCTGCCAGCAGGCTCTCGATGCCGGCCACGAACGTCGACCGGACCATTTCGGGCTGGCGCGCGGCATCCCCGCCCAGCGCAGCCATCGTGCAACCGCTTGCGCGGGCGTCGCGATGCTCGCGCGAGACGTAGGCGCGCACGAAATCCGGGGTGTCCACTCCCGCGCTCAGCGCCGCTGTCTGCGCAATGCCCCACGCTGCGGATTCCGCCATCAGGTCGGCCTTGGAGCCGAAGTGCTTGTAGAAGCCGCCGTGGGTGAAGCCCGCAGCGGCCATCAGGTCGGCAACGCCCACGCCATCGTAGCCACGCTCCCGGAAGAGCGCCGACGCTGTTTCGACGATGTGCGCCCGGTTCGCCTGTGCTTGTGCCTTGGTGACCTTCATATCGAGCTGACTGATTTTTCGCTGTGCTAGGAGGTCCCACTATACATTGATGTCGTTCATCATCAAACCATTGACAAGTTAGATTATGACCGTCATCATTGATAGGTCTCACTTGAAAGGACCCTGATCATGAGCAACACGCACCTGACCGCACCCACCCAGTTCGTGGAGGTCGATGGCGACAAGTTCGCCTACCGCCGGTGGGGCGAGACCTCCAGTTCGCAGCCCCCGCTGTTCTTCGTGCAGCACTTCCGCGGTGGCATGGACCACTGGGACCCGCTACTGACCGATGGCCTCGCCGAAGGCCGTGAGGTCATTCTCTTCAACGGCCGTGGCATCGCTTCGTCGAGCGGCACCCCACGCAACCGCATGGAGGACATGGCCGACGACATTGCGCGCGTGATCCAGGCGCTGGGTCTGCCGCAGGTGGACCTGTTGGGCTTCTCGCTGGGTGGCTACCAGGTGCAGGAAGTGGCGCTGCGCCATCCGCAGCTCGTGCGCAAGCTGCTGCTGCTGGGAACCGGGCTACGCGGCGGCGATCCGAACATGGAGCCCAAGGTGCTCGAAGTCGCGCCCCGACCGGTGCCCACGGCGGAGGACTTCCTCTACCTGTTCTTCGGGCGCTCCGAAGCCGCCAAGCAGGCTGGGCTGGCCTTCTGGGAGCGCCGCCATCAGCGTGTCGATCAGGACCCGCCCAGCTCTGCGGCGGTGGCCCAGGCACAGACCGAAGCCCATGCCGCCTACCTGCCGCCGCTGGCCGGCGAGAACCCCTACGCCTACCTGAATGCCATCCAGCAGCCCACGCTGGTGCTCAACGGGGTCAAGGACGTGATGATCCCCACGATCAACTCCTGGCACCTGGCGCAGAACATCCCCAACGCCCAGTTGCTGATCTACCCGGACGCCGGCCACGGCGCGCAGTTCCAGTACCCCGAGCGCTTCCTCAAGCACGCCATCCAGTTCCTGGCGGAGTGACGACGCGCACGAGTACCTGCGCCACCAGCCATTGACTTCACTCGGCGGCCACATGCCGCGCATCGGCCGCACGTCCATCCATTCAAGAGAACGAATACCAACATGAGCAAGAAAGCGCTCTTCGAGCCGTACAAGCTGGGACCTCTGACCCTCGCCAATCACATCGTCATGGCGCCGCTGACCCGCAACCGCGCCGGCGCCGGCCTGGTGCCCAGCGAACTGGCCGCGACCTACTACGCCCAGCGCGCTTCGGCCGGCCTGATCATCACCGAGGCCACCCAGGTGTCGGCCCAGGCCCAGGGCTACCAGGACACCCCCGGCCTGTACACGCCCGAGCAGATCGCCGGCTGGCGCCAGGTCACTGATGCAGTGCACGCCAAGGGCGGGCGCATCTTCGTGCAGCTCTGGCACGTGGGCCGCGTGTCGCACGTCGATGTCCAGCCGGGCGGCGCCGCGCCGGTCGCGCCTTCGGCCATCCGCGCGGCGACCAAGACCTTCGTCAATAACGGCTTTGCCGACGTTTCCGATCCGCGTGCCCTCGAACTGAGCGAGCTGCCGGGCATCGTGAACGACTTCCGCCAGGCGGCGGCCAACGCCATCGCCGCCGGCTTCGACGGCGTGGAGATCCACGGCGCCAATGGCTACCTGCTGGAGCAGTTCATCAAGGACGGGGCCAACCAGCGCACCGACGCCTACGGCGGCTCCGTCGAGAACCGCGCCCGCCTGCTGCTGGAGGTCGTCGCGGCAGTGGCGAAGGAGATCGGCGCCGATCGCACCGGCGTTCGCATCTCGCCCGTGTCGCCGGCTAACGGCATCTCTAGCAGCGATCCGCAGCTGCAGTACGACCACATCGTCGAACACCTCAGCACGCTGGGCATCGTCTACCTGCACGTGGTCGAAGGTGCGACGGGCGGCCCGCGCGACGTGGCCCCGTTCGACTACGCCGCGCTGCGCAGCCGCTTCAAGCAGGCCTACCTCGCCAACAACGGCTACGACCTGGAATTCGCTGCCGTCCAGCTCGATGCAGGCAAGGCTGACCTGTTTGCCTTCGGTCGGCCATTCATCAGCAACCCTGACCTGATCGAACGCCTCAAGAGCGGCGCGCCGCTGGCACAGCTCAACCCGGCCACGCTCTACGGCGGCGGCGCGGCGGGCTATACCGACTACCCCATGCTGGCCGAGGCCAGGTAAGCAAACAGGCGCCGGGCCGAACGCTGCGCCGCTGCGGCCCGGGGCCCTCTGATCTATGGAGAACGCCCATATGACCACCCATTCCACCGCCCTGATCACCGGCGCTTCGACCGGCATCGGCGCAACCTACGCCGAGCGCCTCGCACAGCGAGGCCACGATCTTGTGCTGGTCGCGCGCGACAAGGCACGTCTGGACGCACATGCGCGGCGCCTGCGCGATGAACACCAGGTTGTTGTGGACGTGCTGCAGGCCGACCTGACGAATCAGGCCGACCTGGCTGCCATCGAAGCCCGCCTGCGTGACGACGCCCGCATCGACATCCTGATCAACAACGCCGGCATGGCCCAGTCGGGCGGCTTCGTGCAGCAGACGGCGGAGAGCATCGAACGCCTGATCACGCTCAACACCACTGCGCTGACGCGGCTCGCCGCTGCTGTCGCGCCGCGCTTAGCGCAAGCGGGCACCGGCTCGATCGTCAACCTCGGCTCCGTGGTCGGCTTCGCGCCCGAATTCGGCATGTCGATCTACGGCGCCACCAAGGCGTTCGTGCTGTTCTTGTCGCAGGGCTTGAACCTGGAGCTGGCTCCCAAGGGGGTCTACGTGCAAGCCGTGCTGCCAGCGGCCACCCGCACCGAGATCTGGGAGCGCGCCGGGATCGACGTCAACACGCTGACCGAGGTGATGGACGTCGGCGAACTGGTCGATGCGGCCCTGGTCGGCTTCGACCGGCGCGAACTGGTCACGATCCCGCCGCTGCACGTGGCCGAGCGCTGGGATGCATTGGACGGCGCGCGCCAGGGGCTGCTGGCGGACATCCGGCAGGCACGCGCTGCCGACCGCTATCGACAGCAATCCTGATCGCCCCCTCGGTTCATCATCACTCCATCGCTCTTTCCATCGGAGACACCATGCTTTACCTGTCCCGAGTTGGCCTGTGCCTGACCGCTCTCTCTGCCACGCTGCTGTCGGCCTGTGCCACGGCCGACAAGCCGCCTGTGGCCGCAATCTCACCTGCCAGCGTCGCCATGGCGCAGGGCGCGACATGGAACAGCGTGCCAACGCAGGTCGTCTCTGCGGGCGGCGTTGACTTCGCGTACCGCGAGCTGGGCCAGAAGAACGCCGGCACGCCGGTGATCCTGCTCACCCATCTGGCCGCCGTTCTGGACAACTGGGACCCCCCGGTGGTGGATGGCATCGCCGCGAAGCGCCACGTGGTCGCGTTCGACAACCGCGGCGTCGGTGCCTCCACCGGCTCGCCGGCCAACACCATCGAACAAATGGCGGACGACGCCATCACCTTCATCAAGGCCAAAGGCTTCAAGCAGGTGGATCTCTTCGGCTTCTCGATGGGCGGAATGATCGCCCAGGAGATCGCGCTGAAAGAGCCGCAGCTCGTGCGCAAGCTGATCCTGACGGGTACCGGCCCAGCGGGCGGGCCGGGCATCAGCACCGTGGCAGGCGTGGCGAACTACGACCTGCTGCGCGCGACTTTCACCGGCCAGGACCCGAAGCAGTACCTTTTCTTCACCCGCACGCCGAACGGCATCGAGGCGGGCAAGGCCTTCCTAAAACGCCTGCAGGAGCGCACCGAGAACCGCGACAAGGACATCGCCGTGGGTGCGTACGTGGCGCAGTTGCAGGCACTCAGCGCATGGGGGCAGAAGCGCCCCGCTGACCTGTCGGTGATCAAGCAGCCGGCCCTCGTGGCCAATGGCGACGACGACCGGATGGTGCCGACCAGCAATACCTACGACCTGGCCAAGCGTTTGCCGAACAGCGAGCTGATCGTCTACGCCGATGCAGGTCACGGAGGCATCTTCCAGTACCACGAGGACTTCGTGCCCAAGGCACTGGCCTTCCTGGCGAAGTGATGCGAGACCTGGCTAATAACGCCAGACCTGCGTCTCCACCCTCCCATTCAAGGACAAACCGATGTCTCATACACATCTGACCGTACCCACCCAGTTCATGGAACTCGGTGGTGCCCGATTCGCCTACCGCCGCTGGGGCAACACCTCCGTTTCGCAGCCGCCACTGCTATTGCTGCAGCACTTCCGCGGTGGCATGGACCACTGGGACCCGTTGATGACGGACGGGCTGGCCGAAGGCCGTGAAGTCATTCTCTACAACGGCCGCGGCATTGCCTCGTCCGGTGGCCAGCCGCGCACCCGCATCGAGGACATGGCCGACGACGCAGCTGCCTTCGTTCGCACGCTGGGCCTGGAAAAGATCGACGTGCTGGGGTTCTCGCTCGGCGGCTTCCAGGCGCTGGACCTGACCTGGCGCCACCCCGAGCTGGTGCGCAAGCTGATGCTGCTGGGTACGGGGCCGCGCGGGGGCGATCCCGAGATGGAGCCGCAGGTGCTGACCACGGCACCACGCCCGGTCCCGGTCTTCGAGGACTTCCTGTACCTGTTCTTCGGCCGGTCGGCGCAGGCCGAGCAGGCCGCGCGCGAGTTCTGGGAGCGGCGCCACCAGCGCGTGGACCAGGACCCGCCATCGTCACCGGAGGTCGCCAAGGCGCAGATCGAGGCCAACATGCTGTACCTGCCCAGGCTGTCGGAGGACGACCCCTTTTCCTACCTGCGCGGCATCCGGCAGCCGACCTTCATCCTCAACGGCGTGAACGACGTGATGATCCCGACCGTCAACTCGTTCTACATGGCGCGCAACCTGCCGAACGCCCAGTTGTACATCTACCCGGACAGCGGCCACGCCGCGCAGTTCCAGAACCCACAGCGCTTCCTGCACCACGCAGTCCGCTTTTTGAGCGAGTGACGACCGCGGCAGTCATTCCCCATCCACGATCCAGCTTCCAAAGGCTACTGCCATGCTCAAGTTCAAGTTCCTGCTGTGGGCGTTCACCCAGCTGCTGAAACGACAGATCAAGCACAACCCCGACTGCGCACGCTACGTCGAGGGCAAGAGCCTTGTGTTTCAGATCCGCACCGGCTCCGGCGTGGGCCGCTACTACGTCATCCGCGACGGCGCGATCCGGTCCTCGGCCGGCCTGGCGGCGAATCCCCAGTTCACCTTGAGCTTCAAGGATGCTGCGAAGGGCTTCGCGATCCTTTCGGCCAAAGACAGCCAGGCAGCGTTCCTCCGTGGATTGGGCAGCGAGGACCTGATCATCAGCGGCGACTTCCAGGAGGTGATGTGGTTCCAGGGCCTGACGGCATTCCTGCAACCGCTGAAGTCCATCGCTCCCTACGACCGCACTGCGTTCTAAGAACCCCTGCTGGTTTGCGCCCCGCCCAGGCGTCGCAAGAGGCTCTCACAAGCCGTCGCAGACCAGGTGGTCGAAATGCACCGACGTCGGGCCAGGCATCAGGTCGACGACCGCTTGCGGCCCCGATGCGGTCGCCTGAGGCGCTGGCCTCAAGACCGAGAGCGACCCAAAGCGAATCTAGCCCCGGCACCTTTGGCTGCCTTACAAGCAGACGGTGGCGCTCGCGTTGACATGATCGTTCGCTTGGAACTGATGCCGACCTGATGCCTGGCGCGCTTGCAGCATCGGCATCGCCTGGCCTCGCGACCACCCACGCAGTGTGCGGCGTGGTTTAGGGCCGACTATTTGGCATCGTGCCCGAAGGAACTCGTGATCTGGGATTTTGTGGTGCTCGTGCGAAGGTTGCGGCAGCCGCTGTCTGGCTTCAAGGCTTGGTCCATGTGCCCGGGGTCGCGCCAAACGTCAACCAGTCCCCATCAGGCATCGATTGATGCAGCCCCGGCTTCGACCAGTCGCAGACGCCGTTCGGGAAGATCGAGTCGAGGCGGACCAACTCGCTGGGAGTGAATGTCACCGCGTAGTCGCTCAGGGCGATGGGTTTGAGCTGGCAGGCCATGATGTCTCCCGCTCTCGACTCCCCGGCCACGATGCGCGGGTCGGAGAAGATCGGGTACAGCGTGTTGCATGCGGATGTCGGGGTCAACGAGAGCACTTCATCGATTCGCCTGCCGTCCGCATCCCAACATGCGTCCTTCGCATTCGCCGGCTTTGCGGCGACGACCTTCTGCTGGTAGGTCCGCGTGGTCGTGTCAGCGGCCAAGGTGTCGAGCCACGTGTTCAGCGTCGTCAACGATTCCCGAATCAGGTTGGGCGAGCTCGGCGAGTTGCCCGCGATCGTCCAGACCACCAGGTTGTCCCGCGATCCATTCGCCTTCACGAGCCGATCGGCAGTCGCGAAGGTCCGGTGGCGGGAGTGGATGTTCCTGGGGAGGTCGACGTAGTTGCGGTATGCGATCAAAGGCAATGTCAAGTTCCTGCCGGAGTTGAGGCGGCCGGCCTTGTAGGCAGCCGCCACGGCGACCGGATCGCCCACTGAGCGGCGTGCCACGATCTTCCCGTCGGCATCCAGCCCGCCGATCTCTTCGTTCAGGTCGAGGAATTCGGCCTTCGAGATCACGCCGTCGTTCAAAGCCTTCAGTCCGTACTGGACACCTACGTTGTCATATGCCGAGCGCGCGAAGCCGGTCAGCGGGTCCGTGCCGAAGCTGTTGGCGTTGCCGGACCAATAGTCGCCGCGCGCACCGGTTGGATTGGTGAGCGCGTTGTAGCGGAGCGCCACCGGTACGCTGCTGTCGAACGATGAGTTGGAAGCGTTCTGCCAGACGTTTGCGAAGTTCTGCCAGTTGAAAGAGAAGCACGTCGTCGTGCTCCCATTGACGGGATAGCCGTCGATGGCGGAAATCTTGTTCATCGCTAGCGTCGCCGTGCCACCGATCGAATTGACGTAGTTGGTGATCAGGCCGCAGTCGAGCACGTCCTTGGTGATCGAGACCTGGTCGGGGAAGCTCCGCACGGCGACGATTGCGTCCAGGAGCCCCGGGTAGTTCTGGGCGATAAGTTGGACCTGCATCGATCCGCCCGAGGACCCCGACCCGATCGTGAACTTCGGCAGCCCGAAGTTCTTGATGAAATGCTCCTTGATCATCGCGGTCGTTTCGGCGGACACCACATCGTCTTGGCCGACACCGAAGGTATTGCGGGTGCCGAACGCCACCGCAAAGCCGAGCGACAGTGGATCATCTGTCGTGATGATGCTGTCACCTTGGCGCAGGGCAGAAGTGATCGAGTTGCTCCCCGACCGATACCCTGGCGCTGCGCCGCCCAGGTAGTGATAGAAGAGCTTGCCGTTCCAGCCAGCGCCGGGCTTCTTGCCGCCTGCCGACCACGGGTTCGCTATGGGGTTCTTCGGATCGTCGAGGATCGCAATTCGGTAAATGGATTCGTTGATCGTCCCGGACTCGATGCGCACGATGAAGTCCACAGAGATGCCGTCGATGGTGGTCGTCTTTGCGAGGTCAGTCGGCAAGCTGCCTGTCAGGCCGGGCAGCACAAGGAAGCTACCGGCTGTGTTCTTGTAATACCAGTCGGTGCGCGAGGCGACTTGGCACGGCCCGGTTGCCGGGGCTGGGCCCAGGCCGGATGTCTCCGTCTCACAGATCCACGGACGCTGGTGCGGTCCGGAGAAGATGGGCCCCGTGATCGGTCCATTCTTGACAGTGACCGTGGCGAGGACAGCGCCGGCTGCGTCCACGGCGCGAAGCTCCGTGGAGCCTTCGGGCAAGCCGGTGACGACGCCACGCAGCGCCGTGGTGCCAGATGGGCTAAGTACGCTGGTCACGTCGGTCGACCCTCGCATGAGCTTCACTTGCGACGCCGCGACTCCGGATGGCAGAGGCACTTCGACAAGTGCGCTTCCGCCACTCACGAGTTCCGACCTCGAGGAGAGCACCTTGATGTCAAGGGGCGCCGCTGGATCAGTCGTGGTTTCGCCACCGCCTCCTCCGCAGGCTGTCATGGCCACGCACGCCGCAGCAAGGGCCAGCAGTGGCAGCTGGCGGTGGGTCCGGGTCATGATGTCTCCTGATGTGGAATGCAAGGCTGCGAGAGCAGGATCGGCACGCCGTGCTACTGGACTCGATCCCTGATCTGCGCGGCTGACGCCGCGGCCGTCAGGCCGGGTTGAAACAAAGTCGGCGCGCGATCGCTGGCGAGTTCGACGCGTCCAGCGATGAACTCGATGACGAGGCGATTGAACTCCTGCGGCTTCTCGAAATACGCGGAGTGCCCGGCCTGTTCGATAACAACAACAGCGCTGTCAGGCACAAGGCCCGAGCATTCGTGCATGACGCTTGCGGGCACGAGGGGATCTTCGCTGCCCACCAAGAACAAGGTCGGGCAAGCAAGCTCGCGCAAGGCGTCGACCGGCGTTAAAGCAGCTGGCGCGAGAAGTGATGCCAGCGCATCCTGCCACTGCTCGGCGGGAATCGCTTGTGCGCTCGGATTGAAGTGATTTATCTGGGCATAGAGCGCGGCGAGCGGCGGATGCTGTTCGACAAACCACTTACCGAGCGACCGCTGCTCGATGCTGACGCCGCGCGCCGAATGCAGCCGCTTCGAGACAAGCTCCAGCAGGGCCGGATGGTCGATGGCCATCGAACTGTCGCAGGCGACGAAGCCGGCGACGCGCTTCGGGTGTCGTAAGGCGACCCGAAGGCCGATCATTCCGCCCAGAGACTGGCCGATCACGACTGCGCGATGGACTTGTTCTGCGTCGAATAGGGCCAGGACGTCGTCGGCCATCAAGCCCAGGTCGAACTCACTAGTCGGTGCAACCGACCGCCCGAAGCACCGGATGTCCATCGTCAGGCAGCTGTAGCGGCTCGAGAAGACCGGCAGCTGCTGCCACCACGTGGCGGCGTTGGATCCGGCACCGTGCAGGAAAAGGATCGCTGGGCCGGTGCCGTGGCGCTCGTAGTAGATCCGCCGACCTGCGGACGTCAGGAAAGGCATGGTCGTCGTTCGGTGTCTGCCGACCTTGGGTAATTAGTTGGCCTTGAGTTTCAAGCTGCGCGTGAGCTGGCCCCAGCGTTCGGTATCGCCTTTTACGAGCTGGCTGTATTGGTCCGGCGTCGAGACCATGGGCGTCAGGCCCTGCGCCTCTATCTTTGCCACCACCTCGGGCTTGGCCAAGCTGGACCGGAGGGCGGCGCTGAGTTTGCTGACGATCTCCGGCGGCGTGCCTTTCGGTGCCGACAGGCCGACCCACGAAGTGACGGTGAGCTGCTTGTGGCCCAGCTCCTCGAACGTCGGCACCAGCGGAAGGTCCTTGCTGCGGTGTGCACTTGACACGGCTAGAACCTTCAGCTTGCCGGACTGGACGTGCTGCAAGGCACCGCTCTGCGGGATGACCGTTATGGGGACGATCCCCCCGAGCACGTCTTGCAAGGCAGGCGCACCGCCCTTGTAGGGGATGTGGGTCAGCGTCGTTCCGGTGGAGCGCTGCAGCAACTCCATGAGCAGGTGCCCGGTCGAGCCCTGCCCGGAGGTCGCGTAGCTGATCTTGCCGGGCTCGCGATTGGCTTGCGCGATCAGATCCGTGAACGAGGAAATCCCGGCTTGACTGTTGACCACGAGCCATTGCTCGCCGGCGCCTATGGCGGCGATGTGAGCAAAGTCGCTCACGATGTCGAAGGGGACGCGCTCGTAGATGCCTTGCGCGATCGTGTTGAGCATGCCGGTCATCGTCAGCGTGTAGCCGTCGGGCAGTGCGGTGGCCCCGGCCTGGGTGCCGATGATGTTGCCCGCACCCGGCTTGTTCTCAATCACAACCGGCTGCTTGAGCTGCAGCGCCAGATCCTGGGCCAGCGGGCGGATGGTGTTGTCGTAACCCCCGCCGGGAGGTGCGGGAACGATGATGCGCACCGGTCGCGTGGGCCAGTCATGCGACTGCGCGTGAACGGCGCTTGCTCCAACCAAGCTGGCAAAAGCAGCCGTTGCGATAAGACGCAAGAGGGTCTTCATGGCACGTTGTCTCCGGGTCGCGAAGGCTCGGTGGCACCTCGTGTAGGAAGAATCTTGCTGCGAAGAGCTATCGGCCGCCAATTAAAATTTGGCGTGATGTATTAGACTGTTCGATATCTTGGACCACTCAGCCACCCTCCTGCTCAACCACCTGATGGCGCGCGGGAAGTTCCGACATCTTCAAGTGCTGCTGAAGGTGGCGGAGCTGGGAAGCGTCCAGCGAGCTGCCGATGCGATAGGGCTGACCCAGTCGTCGGTCACTCAAACCCTTGCATACCTGGAACGCTTGATCGACACGCATCTTTTCGACAGGCATGCGCGGGGCGTGCGGCCGACGCCGGCCTGCGAGGGTCTCTTGCCCGTGGCGCGCAACGTGCTGCTCGCGCTGTCCGAGACCGCTGAAGTCATTGCGGCCCGACAGCGTCAGGGTCTGCGCCTGGTTCGACTCGTCGCGTCTGTTTCGGCGAGCCATGGCCTGCTCGTTGGTACCCTATCGGAGTTCGGGAAGGTCCACCCCGATATCGCCGTGCATCTGACGGAGGCAGAGGGAGACGATCAGCTGCTGGCGGTTGCGCGCGGCGAGGCTGATTTGGTTGCTTGTCGACGGCCGGCCGTGATTCCCGAGGGCTGGTTGTTTGTCCCTTTGCTCGAAGACCGGTTCGCGGTGCTGTGTAGTGCAGGTCATCGGCTTGAAGGTAGGCGGCGGGCTAGCGCTGAGGTGCTCGCAGAACAGACCTGGCTACTGTTCCCTTCAGGCACGCCAGCGCGAGAACGCTTCGACGAGCTGACGCGCTCGTTCCCCAATCCGCCACGCACGCACTCGGTGATCACGCGCTCGCCAACGATGGTTTCTTGGCTACTTCGGCACGAAGAGCTGCTGGCATTCATGCCAGTCAACTTCGCGCGGCCCATGCTCGAAGCCGGCGAGCTGCACGAAGTCGCGATTGGGCCAGCACGGCCGCTGGCACCGCTGGGGCTGCTTCGTCCGTCTGCACTGCTGTCCGAAGCCGCCGAGCAGCTGAGTGCCTACCTTCAGAGTCGTTCGAGCTCCCCAGCGCAGGCAATCCGCCCTAGTCGCCAGCGACATGCTGAACGGAACTGACACAGGGTCGCTCAAGCGAGATGCAGTTGCGTCTACTAGCGGCCCGTCAGGCGGTATGGCCACGCGGCAGGCCCCAGCGCGGAAGCAGCGCAAGCAGCGTTAGGGCAAGTCCAAGAATTCCGGCCAGCGTTCGCACGACATGCCACTGCCACCAGGCATCCCGAAGTTGCGCCCAGTGTGCGGGGGGACTCTGCGGACTCCAAGTCATCACCTCGGCGTTGATCGGCTGGTTGCCGAAGCGCGTGACCAAGGCAGCGGCCACCAGGCAAACAATCGCCCCGATCAAGAAGTATCGCGTTTGCGCATCCCCCTTCGCTTGGAATGCCAGCCAGGCAGCCAACACGATGCAGGCAGCCCCATGGCTGGCAGCAGGGTATTGAGCGAGCGGATGGCGTTCTGCTCCTGCTCCACGTATGCGGTAGCCGACAGGCTGACCGGGTTGTAACCCGCCCAGACACCGAATGTGGTCCCGATGACCAATGAGAGAAGTAGCAGGAGGATGAAGCGTGCTGCGCTTGTGCCCATGGCTTGCTCCTTTCGGCAGCCGAGCATACGCCCGCTAGTGCCTGGGCCCCAAGCGAGGCACCAGAGGCGCGCTCATCCAGCGGGGGGGCGTTCGGCGGCTCGCACGTCGTCGCGCTGTCGATCGGCGCCAAGGACTCAACCCCGAGGCGCTGCGCATCAACGACTTAGGTAAATCTGCCAGATCACTTGAAGAGGCGAGTGCGCGCTCAGTCTGCTCGCGCTTGCGTGTTTGACGAAGTCGTCGGCGACATTCTTCATAGAGTCCAGGTCAGCGGCGAGTCCATATCGAAGCTCTTGTCATATTGGGCCAAAACATCCCCACCAGTTCAGGCCGGCAGCGGCGCCGAGCGCGCGATCAGACCGTCGCGCTGGAGCGTGGCCCAGAATTCGGCGTCAATCGCGACCTTCATCGAATCGGCATTCGCGTGCACTTGGCCCGGCGCGCGCGCGCCCGGTATCACGGCGGAGACGATGGAAGGCGCCGCCGCGAACTGAAGCGCAGCGGTGCGCACGTCGATGCCGAAGCGGTCGGCCACCGCCATGATGCGCGCCCGTTTTTCCATCGCACCGGCGGGGATCTGGTCGCTGAAGTGATAGCGGGTGCGCCCACCGAGAAAGCCGTCGTTCAGCGGCGTGCCGACCACGACCGAGATGCCCCTCTTCTGCAGCGCGGGGAAGGTGCGCTCCAGCGTGCCCTGGTGATCGAGTATCGAATACTGGCAGGCGAGCAGCACGATGTCCGGCGTCGGCACATCCGATTCAGCGGCTAGCACTGCCGCATTGGGCGTGTTAATGCCAAAGCCCCATGCGCGGATCGAGCCTTCTTCGCGCATGCGGGTCAGCTCGGCCATCGCGCCTTTGGCCGCGATCGAGAAGTACGCCTGCCAAGGCTTGTCGAGTTCGGAATTGTCCGGCGAAAGATCGTGGATGAACACGATGTCGATCTTGGGAATGCCCAAGCGCTGGAGACTGTCTTCGACGGAGCGGCGCGCGCCCGCGGCGGTGAAGTCGTAGGCGTACGCAAAAGGTGCCGGAGACGCCCAGAGCGCCGCATTCGGTAAGGCACCTTTCGACGCCTTGAGCACGCGGCCGACTTTGGTGGAAACGATGTAGCTGTCCGCAGGCTTGCCGCGCAGAAATTGGCCAAGCCGGTACTCGCTCAGGCCGTAGCCGTAGAAGGGCGAGGTATCGAAGTAACGCACACCGGCGTCCCAGGCTGCCTGCAATACGGACTGCGCCTGCGCATCGCTGATGGCCTCGAAGATATTGCCTATCTGGGTGCCTCCCATGCCGAAGCGAAACGGCGTGCGATAGCGCAGGTCGCCCCCGCCCTCGTTGACCGGCAGGCTGTTGCGCACGATGCGGCCACGCGTAGGCATGACGGAGCCGCGTTCGGTCAAGGCTGCGGGGAGCTCTGCAGCGCTGGGCTGGGCCTGGGCCAGGCGGCCAATGGCGAGGGTGGCTGCGGCGCCGCTGCCGGCGACCAGGAAGTCTCTGCGTTGCATTTTTGTTGCTCCTTGTGGACTTGGATGAATGAAGGACCGGCCGTATTCAGGTGCGTGCGCGCTGTGCGGCCTGCGCGCGCCGGATCAGGCCCTGGTATTGCTGCTGTTTGTCCGGATACCACGGGAGGGACGCGACCTGGCTGAAGCCCGGCAGCCCTTCGACGTGGCGCGCCATGCGTTCGCGCATGGCGGCGTCCGGAATGGGGCCCTGCAGCGCGCCGAGGTTGTCCTGTGCATGGGCCGGATTGGCGGTGGAACTCAGGCAGCAGGTGACTGCCGGGTGCGACATGACGAACTTCAGGAAGTACTGAGCCCAGCTCTGGATCCCAAGCTCGCGTGCGAAGTCCGGCAGCGGGTGGTGGCCGATCGCCTTGTGCAACCGCCCCTTTTCCATGGCCATGTTCACCAGAACCGACACGCCGCGCTGCTGCGCGGCAGCGAGCACGGTGCGCTCCGCATTGCGGTTGGCGATCGAATAGTTGACCTGCACGAAGTCGACCACGTTTCGCTGAGCCCACCTGGCCAGTACCTCGTGGTAGTCGTTCTCGTGGTGCGTCACTCCCACCAGACGAGTGAAACCTTCTTTCTTCCAGATATTCATGAGCGGAACGGCCACATCGACATTGACAAGGCTGTGGCACTGCATCACATCGAAGCTGCTTCGCCACAACCGCAACTGCGATTCGCGCAGGCTCTTCAAAGCATGGCCCTCGTCCGCCAGGAATTCGCCGGTGACCCAGAGCTTGTTGGCGATGAAGAGTTGGTCGCTGTTGCCCGTGGCGTTGACGAAATCACCGACCGTCGTCTCGGCACTGCCGTAGAGCGGAGATGTGTCGAGCACACGCACACCAGCGTCCCAATAGCGCCGTGCGACCTCCGCCAGGTGGCTGCGCGGCGCGCCGGGAAGAAGGTCGAAGGTGAGGAACGTGCCCAGCCCCAGTGCCGGCAGTACGTCCCCGGTGCGCTCGACGCGCTTGGTCAGGATGCCGGGGGCGGCCGTGGTGAAGCGTGGCACCACCGTGCCGCCGGGCATCGGCTGGGCATCGGCGAGGCCCCAGGGCAGCCCGGCGGCCGCGCCAATGCCTATGCTCTGGCGGAGAAAGCGGCGACGGCCGAAGGAAAGCGATATCGGCGAAGAAAGTTGCACAGTGGATGCTTCTGACATTGGATTGATCTGCAGCCTTCGTGTGTACCGGCACCGACACCGCTAGCACGCGCCGGCTTGAACCTGGAGCGATACTTTCAATTCCAGGTAACAGCCGCATCACGCTTTGATTACAGTTTCGTAATCCGGCGCCATGCAGGGCTGCCGGACAATGCACGGCTACGACGGAAATGCGCGATGCACAGACTGCTGGTGATTGAAGACGACGCGGGTGTGGCGGACTACCTGCGCCAGAGCCTGACTGAGAGCGGCTATGCCGTCGACGTGGCGCAGACCGGTCCGGAGGGCCGCGCGATGGCGCTGGCGGCAAGCTACGCCGTGGTGCTGCTCGATCTCATGCTTCCGGGGCTCGATGGCTTCGCGGTGCTCAAGGGAATCCGCGAACATGGCAACACGCCGGTGCTCATGCTCACGGCCCGCGACCGCGTGGACGACCGCGTCAAAGGCCTTAGCGCGGGTGCCGACGACTACCTGGTCAAGCCGTTCGCCTTTTCGGAGTTGCAAGCCCGCGTGGTCGCCCTGATCCGGCGGGGCAATTCCGCCTTGGTCGAGCAGAACCTGCTGAGCGTGGCCGATCTCGAATTGGACTTCGTCGCACATTCGGTCCGACGGGAAGGAAAACGCATCGAACTGAGTCCCAAAGAGTTCCAGCTTCTTTCGCTACTGATCCGCCGCAGGGGGCAAGTGGTCACGCGCACCACGCTGGCGGAGCGGGTCTGGAATATCCACTTCGACACGGAATCCAACATGGTGGAAGTCATGGTCCGGCGCTTGCGCGCAAAAATCGACGATGCTTTTCCCCTGAGGCTGATCCATACCGTACGGGGAGTGGGTTATGTACTCGAAGATCGCAGTTGAGCAGCGGCCCGAGCCGGAACTTGCGCGCAAGACAGCACCCTCCTCCATCGTCTCTGCCCTCTCGTTGCGGCTGGTGCTGCTGACAGCTGCGTTGCTGGGCCTCATGTCGGTGTGCGTTTATTTCGCAATGTCTGCGCATCAGGTGAGAGCGCAGGAGCGTCTGTTGACGCTCAAGGTGAACAAGCTCACCGAAACCTCGCTGCTCCTGCTGCGCCCGGGTGACGACCGCTTTGCCACGCTATTGCAGAACAACGCCGCCAGGCGCCCGGGCACCCGCCTGGAACTGTTCGATGCCGACGGCAACGTCTTCTATGCGGACCCACTAGCCGAGCCGCACCAGCTCTCCGTCCACCAGCGTACGCGCAGCTTCAGCCTGCGTTCGGCGCAGGCCGGCGCCCCCGTGCTGCACGGCAGCTTCACGATCGATGTGGCGCAGGACATCCAGTTGGCGCGCTCGCTGCGCGAAATGCTGGCCTTGGCCACGCTCATCGGTGCGGCCCTGGCGGGGGCCTTGTCCATGCTTGCGGTTCGCCATGGGCTCCGCCCTTTGGACCGCTTGGCCGCCCAGACGGAGGCAATGAGCAGGAGCGCCATGCCGGGCCACCTGGCGCTGGAACCATCCAGCAACGAACTCTCGTCGCTGGTGGCGAACTTCAACCAACTGATGTCCCGCCTGCGTTCGAGCCGGGCGCAGTTGGAGGCCTTCAATGCCGATGTGGCGCACGAGCTGCGTACGCCGCTGACCACCTTGATCGGCAAGACGGAGCTGGCGTTGTCCCGGCCGCGTGGCGTGGAAGAACTGACTGGCACGCTGGTCTCGAATCTCGAAACGCTGCGGCGCATCGGCACGCTGATCAACGACATGCTTTTTCTTGCGCGTGCCGACGGGGGAGACACGGCACGCCTTGGCCGAGCAACGAGCCTTCGAGCGCTGATCCAGGACATGCTCGACTACCACGAACCCGTGGCCAGCGAGCGTGAATTGACGATCGAGGTGCAGGGTGACTTGGTGCTCGCAGTGGACGAACCGCTGTTGCTGCGGGCGTTGGCGAACCTGCTGGGCAATGCCATGCGCTACGCGAGCCCGGGCACCGTGGTGACGGTGCTTCTCGAAACGCAGGATGAGGTTCCGCAACTCGGGGTGCGCAACGTAGGTCCGCAGGTTGCCCCGGCAGACCTTCCCCGCTTGTTCGACCGGCTTTACCGCGCCGACGTTTCGCGCACCCGCCACGGCGCAAACTTCGGCCTGGGCCTGGCCATCGTCGCGGCCATTGCGCGCATGCACGGCGGGCGAACCTGGGCCCGCTCCGATTCCAACTGTACCGTGATCGGCATCACACTGGCTCCGCCGCAAGCGAGGAACGTGTTTGAAGACAGCGCATCCCCCGGCAAAGAGCACCCACAGGCGCATCAAGCCCTGTCAGTTCGAACACATCCTGCATGATCGCCCGGAGGCGAACTCTGCATGCCAAGGGTCTCGGTGTCGGCGGCCGCTCGGGCAGTTTATGGCGACATGCGAATGGGCAGTTCCGAGAAACACTGCTGATGCTCGACATCCGGCGAGGACGATCCGCCGACCTTCAACGTCACCATCGAAAATCCGATGAATGCCGACGCGATCAAGCGCATTCCGTGAAGCTGGCCACGGCCCCGCGCCCAGAAGGTGAGTTCGGGGGCTATTTCCGCGATAGCGGTCCGCAGATCCGCGCGTCAGAGCCGCTCGGCCGAACCGCAGTACAGTGTGGATGCCGCTATATGCCCAGCGATGTGGATTCGCGTGTCGCTTGCTGCAGGCAGCTGCGGCCAACGCGCGCTGGAGGTGTGTGATGACCGAAATGGTTGTACATGTTGAAGGTTCAACCCCCGAAAAGCGGGCGCGCGGAGTGGCGGCCGCCCAGGAAGTGTTCAAACGCGCCGGCGTAGACCCCTGGGACATTGCAAAGGCCCATTTCAGGCGAGCCGGTGAATGTCTTGCGCTGTCCGACGCCGAAGATTGCCTCTCGGAGGAGGAAGGCCGGCTGGCGCACCTCTTTGACGAGGCCGAAGAAGCTGCTCTGGCAGCATGCTGCGAGGGACGGGATGCAGTTCCCCCGGATTCGTACTTCCAACTGCTCAGGCCGCCCGGCGGATAACCTTGGCTCCGGCGTGCCGTCCAAATTTCTGAGATTGCCAGCGAGCCGTCTATTCCTGGCGCTATGGCCAGGTGGAGGTGAACTGGACGCCGTCGCGAAGGTGCAGCAGTCACTGCCTTGGCCAGCTACTGCGCGCCCAACGCCGCGAGAGAACATCCACGTCACGCTGCACTTCATCGGGCAGATGCCTCGAGGCCGACTGCCGGAGCTCATCGGCGCGTTTGCCGTCGCCTCTCGACCGGTCCAGCTCACCTTTGACCGCATCGAGCTCTGGGGCCGAGGCCTCGTGGCGCTCACCGCGAGTCACACGCCTGCAGCGCTCCTCGACCTGCATGCGGCGCTGAGCGAAACGCTCGTTCGCAGCGGACTGCCCGTGGATTCTCGGCCGTACCTTCCGCATATAACGCTTGCGCGCAACGCGGGCAACTCTGCTTCATTCCTGATGCGAGCGCCTGAACCACTGGAGGTGAAGTGGCGCACCTCGGGTCACGTCTTTGTGGAGTCGACGGGAGGCCGCTACAACATCATTTCGCGCTACTGATGCGCGAGCTAGGCGCGCTGACCACGGTCCTTCATCCGCAACGGAGCGCGAATTGACGGTCTCTTGCACGCTTGCGTTCGCCGCGCAGCCTGTCTTGCTCGTAACCTGGAAGTGGCTGGCGAGCAGCAGCATCGAGAGAGGCAATCAGCGATTCAAGCTGACCACACTCCCAGACGGTGCTGTCAACATTCATCGCCACCCGGCGCTCGTGGGCCGAAAGCTCCTGAGCGGCAACCCGGTTCTCCCGCATTGATGTCTCTCGAGCGCGAGAAGTCATGCCGTCAGCCAGATTCATGTCAGGCCGAACCTCCACGATGGTGGCGCGCGCTCCAGCGGGGCAAGGCCCATCGGAATATGTCGCCTGCCCAGTGTTTGTCACGCACCTCGTGACCTGCTGGATGCGAGGCGACGGCCCTTGCCGCGACACGGATGTGCTCGGCGAAGGAGGTACTGTCGCTGGAGCGACGGCACCAGGCCTCAGGGGAGCCGGCGCGCCTTGCCAGAGGAGCTACGACCCATGAACAGCAGAACAGGCGGCTTGCAACGAATGTGCGTGCGGTACCAGCGCGGTCAGCCGCCGCAGCGGTCCAGCGCATCAGTTCCGCAATTCGTCGAGCAGCGCCTTGGATTCGACAAGGTCCGGTGTATCGAAGCCCTCGGTGAAGGCACCGTAGATGGGTTCGAGCAGGTCGGCGGCCTGCTGTCTTTCGCCGCGCTCGGCCAGCAGCCGCGCAAGGTCTCGCGCGGCACGCAGTTGCAGCATGAGTGCCTCTTGCCGATACGCAATCTCCAGTGCGCGCTTGAGCTCTGTCTCGGCGGCCTCGTGCGCGCCGCGATCGGCGCGCAGCAGCAACGCCGCCTGCGTACGATGCAGCTCGGCGGCGAAAGACAAGTCGCCACTATCGGCCAAGGCTGCGAAGGCCGCTGTGTTGTGCGCCCAGGCTTGTTCGTGTCGGCCGGCGCGGGAACAGGCGTCCGCCCCAATGATCTGATGCAATGGCCGCATCCATCCGATCCCCAGCTGGTGAAGCTCACCCAAGCCAGCCTCGATTTCCTCCAGTCCGCGTGCAGCGTCATGTTGCGACAGGGCGCTGCCGAGATAGGTCCGAGCAAGGGCATGCCAAAGTGGCAGCAACATCTCTTCGGCCAGGCGCAGCGCTTCGCGCGCGGCGCTTTTGACGCGCTCCGGCCGGCGCAGATGCATGTTGGTCACCGCGACGCCAAAGCACAAGACATACGCAGTCGTGTTGGCGTGGTTGAGCTCTCGGCTCCAACTCAGATTGTCCTGGATTGTCAGCGCAGCCTGATCGGGGAAGCCCAGGTGCCAAAGATTCCATCCTTCCCAGGTTGCGGCCGCGGCGCGCGGGTCCTGGCCGAAGCGAAGGCCGAGATCGCGATGCGCCATCGGATCGTAGCTGTCGAGCACCTTGCGGGACAGCACCAGCGCCTGCTTGAATCGACCCTCGAAGAAGCGCTCGACTGCGAGCATGCGCAGCCCGACGAGCTTCGGCCCGCTCTCGGCTTGCGCCGCGGCGAGTGCGGCGTAACGCTCGGCGCCCTGCGCAGTCCCACCGCTCACATAGCGGGCGATCCATTGGCCGTATAGCGCAGGGAGTTGCAAAGACACATCGCCGATCTCCTCGGCCAGCGCCAGTGCACGCTCGAACGCATGCAGCGTAGCCGGCGCGTTGTACCCCTGGTTCGCGATCAGCGCTTGCCCGATCTGCAGGTGAAGGCCTTGCTCGCGGCGCTTCCAGGGCAGCCCGTGGCCCATCGTGCGGCACAGGCGAAGGGCATTCTCCAGGCTGACGATCGCCTCTTTGTAGGCCGGCCGCGCCAGTGCCTGCGTGCCGGCCTGCCCCCAGTAGCCGATGGCTCGTTCTGTGAGGCCGGCCGCCTCGGCATGCTGTGCCATGACCTCGGCTGCCGCGTCGCCCCGACGCTCCAGCACGTCGAGCAATCGCGCATGCAGCGTGAACCGTCTGGCCTTGAGCAGGCTCTCGTAGGCGGCATCGCGGACCAAGGCGTGCTTGAAAAGATAGGTCGCCTCCGGCGGCGTGCCACGGCGAAAGATCAACTCGGCTTCCACCAGCTGATGCATTGCACTGGCGAGTTCGTCCGCGGGCTTGTCCGAAAGTGCCGCGATGGTTTGGTGGTCGAAGCTGCGGCCGATCACCGCGGCGGTTTGGGCCACCTCCTTCACCGGCTGCAGCCGATCGAGCCGCGCCATCAACGAGTCGTGCAGCGTGGTGGGGATGGCGAGCGCGCTGAGCGGACCGTCCAGGTGGTACGCATCCACGTCCTCTCGCAGCACCCCCGACTCGATGACCGCCTTGGTCATCTCCTCGACGAAAAGCGGAACGCCGTCTGTCTTGGCGGCAATCTCGTCGAGCAGGACCTCGGGAAGGCGCTTGCCACGCGCGATGCGGGTGACGATTGCCTGCGTTGCGGCGCGGCCGAGCCGGTTCAGCGCCAGCCGCGTCGCCACCGGATGACTTCCGAAGGATGCGACGAACGTCGGGCGCGACGTGATCAGCGTAAGCACGCGAGCTCCCTGTACACGATCGAGCGCCAGCTCGATCATCTCCAGCGTCGTCGGGTCGATCCAGTGCGCGTCTTCAACGACCCAGAGCACAGGCTTGCGACTGGCCAGCCCGGTGAGTTGGTCGATGAGGGCAGCGAGTGTGCGATTGCGGCGCTGCTGTGGTGTCAGCGTGCTCGCGCCGTAACGCGAGGTCGGATCGAGCCCCAACAACGTAGCGATCAGCGGCGCAACCGCACTGACCTCGTCGGTGGCCATGGCCAGCAGTCCCTCTAGTCGCTCCAGGCGTTGTTCGGCACTGTCGTCTTCGGTGAAGCCGGCCGCGTGAGTGAGTTGCTGGATTATCGGATAGAGCGCGGAGTCCGCGTGGTATGGCGAACATTGGTAGCGCAGTAGAAAGTGCGGCTCGGCGAGCGCTGCTTCGATCACGGCTTCCGCGATTCGCGACTTGCCAACGCCGGCCTCGCCGCTGAGCAATACCACCTGGCCTTCGCCTGTCTTGGCCTGTCGCCAGCGCTCGACCAGCAAGGCGAGTTCCTGATCGCGGCCGACGATCGCTGTCACTTCGCCCTCGTGTCTCGCCGCGAACCGGCTCTCGAGCGTGCGCTCTCCGACCACCGCAAAGACGGCCGTCGGCTTGGAGATCCCCTTGAAGGTCTGCGCCCCGATATCGCGCAGCACGAACAGATCACCTGCGAGGTGGCGCGTTGAATCTGCGATGACCACCGTACCGGGCTCGGCAATTCCCTGCAGCCTGGCCGCGAAATTGGGTGTTTCGCCCACGACCGCGTGGCGCTGTCCCGATCCTTCGCCGATGAGATCGCCCACGACGACCATGCCGGTGGCGATGCCGATCCGCGTCTGCAGGTTCTTTGCGGCGGGCGTTATCAGCTGCGAAGCCGCGGCCGTGACGGCCAAGCCGGCGCGCACTGCACGCTCGGCGTCGTCTTCATGCGCTCGCGGCCAGCCGAAATAGGCGAGCACGCCGTCGCCAAGGAATTGCGCGATGTGGCCCTCGAAGCGAGAGATCTCCCCGGCGACCGTGTTTTGATACGTGCGGATCAGCTCGCGCATGTCTTCCGGATCGAGCTGGGTCGAGAGTGCGGTGGAGCCGACAAGGTCTACGAACATCACGGTGAGGTGGCGGCGCTCGGCGGCCGAGCCGGGGGCGTCTGCGACACGTCCGGGCGAGACGGCTCCAGGTGTCGCCGATTCAGGCGCACGGCCAAGGGCCGCAATGGCCTCCAGCAATCTCTTGCGATGACCGAGCGAGACGACGCCCATCTCCTTGAGATCGTCGCCACTCAGTTGGAGAATCAGCGTGTCGTCGATGTCGTTGGACCGGAACAGCTCGGCATACTGGCCCAAACCGATCCCTCGCAGCCAAGTGGGGATGTCCAAGATCGTTCTCCCGGGGTTTGGTTGCCGGATGGCGGATCAGCCGTGTGTGAATGGGCGCTCGGGCCGCCAGGCCCAGGTGGCCCGGATCGTCGCAAGAGTGTGCGCCGATCGGCCGAAAACGCAATCGCCCGCCGAGTGCATCGGCTCGAGAAGCGCATCGGCAAGCCGACAACTTCTGACGCGTGTTCGTAGAAGCGCTGCACGCCGCCGAAGCAGACATGCTCCGAGATGAGCTTGAAACTCATCGCTTAGAAGAGCACCACGCCTCGGATCGACTCGCCGCGCTTCATCTTTTAGTCGGCTTACGTCATCGCGACGAACGAATTTCAAAGTGCCGCATAGCCATCCAAGCCAGTTGGCCGGCTACTGCGACCACCGCCAGAACGGCGCTTACTTCGCCAAGTCGAAATTGTAGGCATCGCTGAAAACAGAGGAGGATCCCCCGTGCATTCTGCTCACCATAACCTCGCATCTGAGCGATACCAAGACGTCATGCGCCAGGTTAAGCCGGCCCTCGAAGCAGCTGGTGCAAGGTACCTGGCGCGCGGAGGCGCACACAAGGTCTACGAGGGAGACTGGTCGCCACGCCGAACGGTCATCATCGAGTTTCCCTCGGTGGCTGCATGGGAGAGCTTCTACAACGGCCCTGTCTACCAAGGCCGCAGGTCCATCCGTGACGAATGCAGTTCGGCCCCCCTTGTAAGTGTTGAGGGCCTCGCAGAATAGGTCGGCAAATGCCGACTCGCCAAGCCTCAAGACATTGAGGGCGTGTACTCAATCTACACGCACGAGAAGGTGGCGCCCTCCCAAACCTACGAGCCCACGTTGCTCGACGAGCTCGAAAGCATTTACGAAGAGCTTCTCGACCGCGATTGTTTCTACGTGTGGGAAGTCGATGGCGCGCTTGCCGACTTCTGCAAGGCGCCCCGCTATCTGGGTCGAGTGCGGCATGTCGCTTGGAACCCTGGCGCTAGACGAGGCAAGGAGATAGCTGGTCACAAGATGCGAACCGGCTGCTCGGGCAATATCTGCCGAAGGGCATCGACATCTCGAGCTACTCACCGATCAAGCTCCGCGCCACGGCGAGACAATTGAACGAGAGGCCGATAAAGACCCTCGGCTTCCAAACGCCGGCTGAGATGTTCAGCCAAACCGTTGCATCCACCGATTGAATTCGCACTGCCTCTCGGACTTTGCTAACCCGATGTTGTGGAGAAGTGGTTCTATGGTTCAGGCCGATTTGGCAGCTCGGGAATACAGCAGTTGATTTGCCAACCGCGCCCGCGAGGGGCTGGGCGGCGTGGAGAGCACGCGTAGCCAGATGACCTTCAGGGGAGAACACGCCCTGAGGGATCGAGGGCCTACTTGCGCCACCACCACCAGAGGAGAAGGCTCAGGACGATCGACACGATCAGCGAGGTCATCAGCGGAAAATGGAAGCTGAAGCCTTCACGCTCGATCGAGAAATCCCCCGGCAGGCGCCCCCACGGCAGCCGCGAGAGCCAGGGCCAGGCAAGGCCCGCGACGACAAGGAGCACGCCCAGCGCAATGAGCAAGCGTTGCATACGGCAATACTAGCGCTGGGTGGCGCCGAGCGGTAGCGGCCCGGCAGGGCGACCGACGCAGGCCGACTCGAAGATCACGCTGCCGATCAGTGTGCCGAACTTCCCGTCGTACCCAAGCAACCACGCATGCATCTCCGGCGCCGTCGGCCGCACGATGGACGCGCTGCTTCGAAGCACCGATGGCATGTACGAGAAGATGGGCCGCCAGACCGGCGACTCGCGCGTGTACGCCGGCATTCACTATCCGATGGACCTGCACGCCGGCTAAAAGATCGCACGCAAGGTGTCTGCGCGCGCACTGCAGGTAGGCGTGCCGGAGGACAAGCCGTCATGCGGCAGGGACGCTTCCACCTTAACAAGGTGTCTTTGAAACGGCAGCAGCCCAACAATTGCTTGAGTCATGGCAGGTTGCGGACCCGCTATCCTGAGTCAGATCTGCACCCAAGCACCTGCCGGGCCGCTAAGCCTTCGACGCGGTCACCCTGTCCGCAAGCTCCTTGATGCGGAGGTCGACCAGCGAACGCCAGCCCTTGAGGTCCGCGCTCCGTCCGTATTGCGCTTCAACCTCTTTCTCCGCCTGCGCACCAAACTGACGTCGAGTCCAAATGGGCAAGTGAGGAATTCGTGCGCGCCGGCTGGCGTCGCGCGGGCCCGGACGCGCCGATAGAGCGCCGAAGGCGGAGGCATGTCCCGCGTCAAACTCCGCCATCAGCTGAGCCGGATTCTCTGCGAGCAAGCTGCACTCTCGCTCGGTGAGACGGCGGATATCGGGAGTCTTGTGCAGCGGCCCAGCCGAGACCTCGGTGCCGAGCATCTTTCGGTAGCAGCCTGCGCCCAGTACGAGGATTCCTCCGCTGTGGAAGACGACATGAAGCTGCCGAAAAACAGTGCGGCCACAGCCGGGAGCCTGACATACAAACCGTCTGGCTTGTGCAACCTCCACAATCGCGAGCAGCTTTTTAGTTTCCATCCGTCGGCCCGAGCAAGACTTGGATAGGAAAGTATGTTTCGAGCGATGGTGTTTGTCCGCTGCACTTCCGGCCTAGATCAGTACATCCTTTGCCAGCAAGCTGCTGCGAACCGCTTGCGGAATATCTCGTTTGGAGAATGGCTGAAGGCTGGAGCAAACTACGCTCATGACGGCCACCAGTGATGAGATCGCCACACTGCGCGCCGAGTTCGAACGCTCTCATCGCCGGCCTGCCCGCGCGCTAGCGGAGCTGCTGCTGCTGGGAAATTTGATCCTCGAAGATCACCAGCTGCTTGAGGGAAAGATCGGCGACGCCTTTGAGAAGTTCGTACTACAGAGCCTGAGCGATGAGGGCGTGGAAGTGGGCGAGTTCGCTGCCGCCGTGAAAGCGTTGGGCACCCTGCGAGCGACGATGACCGAACTCCAGCAATTGCCCGACTAGGGCTCAGCGTCTTCTGCGCTCGGGTTCTTGCTCTTCCGCCTGTGTCCTAGAAAAAAACCTTGAATCGCAAGCGCCTCGACCGCGTCGTCGAGCCATCACCAGCAAGCGAAGCAGGCCTCGAGCTCAATCATTCCTGCTTGGCACCGATCAGCCCGATTGCAGGTTGCTCTGCGCGAGCCGGGTGGAGCCAATTCTCCCGTGGCCGTGACCTCGGACCAGCGCGCTGTGAAGGCACGCAACTCTGACGAATTGTCGCAAGCTGCGCAAAGCTGCCGCCCCCATCGGCACCATCAACAGCCTTGGCGATTGAGAGCGGCGGAGGAAGGAAAACCGTTCAACTTGAAGACGGGTACGGCGACGCCGGAGGGGTGTCGATCGGCGGCATTTGTGCCGAATGCATGCCAGAAACGAAATCCGACGATGCGCGACTTTTGGACAAGAACGCTGCAACGCTCGGACAAGCGTCGAAGCCGAAGCCGCCCTAGTCTTCGGTCACCCTGCTGACGAGGCGGGGACAACCCCCTCAGCCTCTTGGGCATCACGCTCGAAATCCACCGGAGTTCTCCATCATGGCAAGCAAGACCCACCCCCGGCTACGCGTCGCCGCGGTTCAGGCCGCCCCCGTGTTCCTCGATCTCGACGCCACGATCGACAAGACCATCGAGCTGATGGGCCGCGCGGCGAAGGAAGGCATCCAGCTGCTGGCATTCCCCGAGACCTGGTTGCCAGGCTACCCCTGGTGGATCTGGCTGGATTCGCCGGCCTGGGGCATGCAGTTCGTGCAGCGCTACCACGACAACTCGCTGGTGATCGGATCGCCTGAGTTCGAGCGCATCAAGGATGCCGCGCGCAAGCACCGCATCTGGATCTCATCGGGCTTCAGCGAGAAGGCAGGAGGAAGCCTCTACATCGCCCAGTTCCTGATCGATGACAAGGGCAACGTCGTCCAGACACGCCGCAAGCTCAAGCCCACCCACGTCGAGCGCACCGTCTTCGGCGAGGGCGACGGCTCCGACCTCAGCGTGTGCGAAACAGAGATCGGCAACATCGGCTCGCTGTGCTGCTGGGAGCATCTGCAGCCGCTCTCCAAGTACGCCATGTATTCGCAGAACGAGCAGATCCACTGCGCCGCCTGGCCGAGCTTCTCCCTTTACCGGGGTGGCGCCTACGCGCTCGGCCCGGAGGTGAACAATGGCGCCAGCCAGCTCTATGCCGCCGAGGGCCAATGCTTCGTGATCGCGCCGTGCGCGACGGTATCGAGCCCCATGGTCGACGTGCTATGCACCGATGAGACGAAGAAACAGCTGCTACTCGCCGGTGGCGGCTTTGCACGCATCTTTGGGCCAGACGGCTCTCCGCTCGGGACGAACCTGGCCGAGACCGAAGAGGGCTTCGTCGTCGCGGACATCGACCTCGGGCTGATCTCACTGGCCAAGGCGGCCGCCGATCCGAGCGGCCACTATTCGCGGCCCGACGTGACGCAGTTGCTCTTGAACAAGACCCGGCGGGAAGCTGTCGTCGTCCAAACATCTCCGGCGGCTGACATGGTGGAGGTCACCCCTGTGGCGGATCCCGCCGCGGCGCAGGCCATGTCTGCCTGAGCGGAGGACCGCATGAGCATCTATCACGACAGTCAGCGCCAGTTGCAGGACGCATTCGACACGCGCCGGCTGGCGGATGTCATCGAGGCCCATAACCTCCACGATACCTTCAACCCTCTGGACACCGCGTTCATCGCAACGAAGGACTTCTTCTTTCTCGCGACGTCCGATGGCTCGGGCAAGCCAAGCTGCTCCTTCAAGGCGGGTCCGGTGGGCTTCGTCAAGATCGTAGACGAGCGCACGCTGGCCTTCCCGTGCTATGACGGCAACGGCATGTACCTGTCCATGGGCAACGTGTTGGCGAATCCGAAGGTCGGCATCCTGTTCATCGATTTCGAGAAGCCCAACCGCCTGAGGATCAGCGGTGAGGCGTCCGTGACGAAGGATGACCCGCTGATCTCCGAGTACCCCGAAGCCCAGTTCGTGGTCCGGGTCGCCGTCAGCGAGATCTTCCTGAACTGTCCTCGGTACATCCCCAAGTTTCGGCGAGTCTCAGGTTCGCCGTTCATACCAACGCCAGGAAAGGAGACGCCGTTTCCCAACTGGAAGCAGATCGACTTCGTGCGCGATACCTTGCCCGAGCGAGATCGTCAGAAGGCATTGCAAATGCCGGCGATCGACATCATGAACTACATCAAAGCGATCGAGGAGTCGTAGGTCAAGACGCTGAACCCTGGATCCTCGATCGCCAAGCACCCCACCAGATCTGCAGGCTGCGCGGCTCGCGACCGGCATGTAGCTGGATCGACCAGCCGCTCCTGACGGCGACATGCGGCGGCGACACGTCGGTGGTGGCCGAGGTTCTTGCAGCCTTCCAGCGAACCTGCGAGGACGACTCGGCCGAACTCGGGCAGGCGGTGGGCGCCGGCGACCTCGCGCAAGTCACCCAATTCGCCCACCGCATGGCGGGCGCCGGCAAGATGGTCGGTGCGCCCGCGTTCGCAGCCGCGTGCGAGCACATCGAGCGCGCCAGCCGCATCGGCGACTGGAAGGCGGCTCTCGACGGCATGTCCGCGTTCGTGCAGGAACGGATGCGCCTGGCTGCTTATTTCGAGGGTCGCAAGGAACCGACATGACGGCAAGTCCGTTCCGTTCAGTACGTTCGCCGCATTCGCCGATCACGCTGTCTCCGGACGACGATCCATATCTGCTGAGGCCCCTTGACCTGGGGGCAAGCTACCGGAGCCAAAGCATTCAAGGAGTAGTTTGCAGTTGATCGAGGTCCAACAGCAGATAGCTCGCTGATCGCCCTGCCTCTCGATTCCCGTCGTCGCTGACGATGATGATTCGGACCACCCCGTCGATGACGGCCGGGCTCACCCCTTCCGCGCGCTCCAGACCCTGAAGACCTGGAACCGCGACACGTTGCGCTGCACCACCTGACCCATTCCAGAGCCAGAGGGCGAACTGGCCCGGCTCGCGCGAAACCGGCCCACTGATGACCAGGTACTCGCCGATGGAGGGGACGTAAGACAACCCGCGAATTCCGTGGCCGCCCAGATCCAGCTCATCGAGATCAGCCGCCAGCCGAGGTACCTCATCCGCCTCGAAGAGGCCACGTGGATTCTCGACGCTGGCGATGATCGCGCGGCCGTCGTGCAATGGGCTGCGAAAGCCGATCAGCAGTCGTTGCTGGTCCGGGCTGATCTCCAACGCTTCAATATTGAGCCCGCCACCGGCTTTGACATCCCGGATCTTCGCTGCCGTGGCCAGTTCAGGATGCTTCGCCGTCAGGGCGCGCTTCAATCCGTCGACGACTTTGGGGTCCGCAACCCGACTCCCCTCGACCCGGAACCGAACCAGTCGTTCACGAGACTTCTTTTCGTCGCCTTCGTCATCTCGGGAATGCGATGTGATGGCGTAGACGAAACCTGCTCGGTCCAAAGCAAGTCCTTCGAGATCATCCAGTTTCCAGAAGTCGCTGAAGATCTGAAACAGTCCAGCAGTCAGTTCGGTACAGTCGACACTTCCATCGGCGCCGATCACCACCAAACTGAAGGGATGGCGCTTTTCGTCCTCTACCACAAGGAAGCGCCCGTCCGGCAACTGCTGGATCGCCGACGGCTCATAGATGCCGGTCAAGGGCTGGAAAGCGGGAGGTCCTTTGTGCGCCATGGAAACATTGTCTACCCATGCGTCCGCTCATCCCTCATCGGGTGGCCTCGTGTCGAAGCTCGGATTGTTCTGCTTTCGGCAACCTCCTGAGGTCACCCCAACGAAATTCCGAACCATGCGGCGCGGGCTTCGGATGGCTTACTTCTTCGGACGCCCAGCCTTCAGCGGTACCAGCGAATCAAGCGCGCCGCGCAGTTGGGCGTCGGTGAGCTGCTGAAGCGCATACAGCCCGGCTCGCAGAAGCTCGCTCTTCTTGGCGGGGCGTTTGAAGCCTAGCGCGCGGTCCTTGAGGATGGCAATCAGACCGAAGTCCTGCTGGGGCATCGTGAAGCTGTCTCGCACGAGCTTGCCTTTGGTTTTGGCTGCGTCGCGCACGGACTCGGAGGAAGTGGCCTGGAAAGACGTCGTCAACCCCCTACGGGGAGCAGCACGCCGTGTAACCTGAGGCGGCGCGACGACGGCCTTCAGTGGCCGCGTCTTCTTCGCAACTGCCTTCTTCGATGCTGCTTTCTTCGCCGACGTCGTCTCTTTGGGTGCGACGGCCTCGACGCCGACTTTGACCGACGCCTCCTTCTTGGCGGCCGCCTTCTTCGTCGCGGCTGCTTTGGGCTTGCGCACTGGCGCCTTCTTGACCGCCGGCCTTTTGCGTGCCACCGACACCGCGGTTGGCGGATTCGAAGGCAGCGCCGTTGCGGCAGGAGTTGTCGACTCTGCCGGTGGCTGGTCCGCGGAGCCGACCACTGCCGGGTCGGTTGCGTCATTGGGCGTGGAAGTCATTTCGTTGTTGGTCGGGCCAAAGTCAGTCATTGAGAATTTGCCAATATGGTGTAAATGATTTACACCATAATTTTAAAGCAACCGTCAGCGCCCGGTATCTTCCCCCTTGCCTTTCTTTACGCGCCTCTGCACTGTCCACCAAGTGGCCAACGGCGTATGAGCAATTTGGATCCTTCGTCCCCCCTCCCGGAACCGGGCCGGATTGCGCGGCGGGCGAAGGCCGCCGATCAGACCGGGTGGAGCCGTTGGCTGCCGGGACTCCGCACGCTGCGCGGGTATCAAGTGGCCTGGTTGCGGCACGACATCGTTGCAGGATTGGTGCTGACCACGATGCTGGTGCCCGTCGGCATCGCCTACGCGCAGGCGTCGGGCGTACCCGGCATCTATGGCCTCTACGCGACCATCGTTCCGTTGCTCGCGTACGCCGTGTTCGGACCCAGTCGGATTCTGGTGCTGGGCCCGGACTCCTCGTTGGCCGCCGTCATTCTCGCCGTCGTCCTTCCGCTGTCCGGCGGCGACCCGCATCGCGCGGTCGCACTTGCCGGCCTGATGGCGATCGTGTCGGGGACGGTATGCATCCTCGCTGGAGTCGCGCGCCTGGGCTTCGTCACCGAGCTTCTCTCCAAGCCGATTCGCTACGGCTACATGAACGGCATCGCGCTGACGGTATTGATCAGCCAACTGCCCAAGCTTTTCGGCTTTTCGATCGAGGGCGACGGACCGCTGGGAAACCTAAGGGCTATCGCTACGGCGGTGTTGGAGGGTAAGACCAACTGGACCACGTTCATGGTCGGCGCAGGCACCCTGGCGGTCATCCTGCTGCTCAAGGGCAGCAAGCGCTTGCCGGGCATCCTGATCGCCGTGGTGGGAGCGACCGTTGTCGTTGGCGTGCTGGACCTTGCGGCACGCGCTGGGGTGTCGGTCCTCGGCGCCCTTCCACAAGGCCTGCCCGCGTTCGCCATCCCGTGGATCACTACCGCCGACATGGTTCCCGTCCTGATCGGCGGTTGCGCGGTCGCTCTTGTCTCGTTTGCCGACACCAGCGTGCTCTCTCGTGTCTATGCGGCGCGCACGCGTACCTATGTCGACCCGAACCAGGAGATGGTGGCGCTCGGCGCGGCCAATCTGGCGGCCGGATTTTTTCAGGGCTTTCCTATCAGCAGCAGTTCGTCACGCACCCCCGTGGCCGAGGCGGCAGGCGCCAAGACGCAGCTGACCGGCGTCGTGGGAGCACTTTCCGTTGCCTTGCTGCTGGTCGTGGCCTCGGACTTGCTGAAAAACTTGCCCACCAGCGCACTGGCTGCAGTCGTGATCGCATCGGCTATCGGCCTGATCGAGGTCACCGACCTGCGACGAATCTATCGCATCCAGCGCTGGGAGTTCTGGCTTTCGATCGCCTGTACCGTCGGCGTGGCCGTGCTGGGCGCGATCGAGGGCATCGGCCTGGCCATCGTGATTGCGATCATCGAATTCCTGTGGGATGCCTGGCGCCCCTACTCCGCGGTTCTGGGACGCGCCGACGGCGTCAAGGGCTACCACGACATCACGCGCTATCCCGACGCGCGTCTCATCCCCGGCCTGGTCCTATTTCGCTGGGATGCGCCGCTGTTCTTCGCCAACGCCGAGCTGTTCCACGACCGGGTGCTCAACGCCGTGGCTTCATCGCCTACGCCAGTGCGCTGGCTGGTCGTTGCGGCGGAACCGGTCACGAGCGTGGACGTGACCTCCGCAGACATGCTGGCCGAGTTGATCGAAACCTTGAGCGCGGCAGGCATTCATTTGTGCTTTGCCGAGATGAAGGACCCCGTCAAGGACAAGCTGAAGCGCTTCGGGCTTTTCGCACGGCTTGGGGAAGCGGCGTTCTTTCCGACCATCGGCGCCACCGTCAGCCGATATCTCGAGACCCATCCGGTGGACTGGGTGGACTGGGAGGACGAGAAGCGCTGAGTTCATACTGCCCGCCATCGATCTCCGTTGAGCTTTTCAGGGCAGGCCGTTCTCAGCCCCCTTGTCGCTGTCACCCATGTCGTATGCAGGTCGCCAGCTCATGAACGGCTACGTTCAGGGGCAAGGTCTTCGAGGCAGATCTGATCTCTGTTTGGGGCATCGAATCTAGCGCTACACACTTCTGGAATGGGCCTATTGCTGCCCCTCGTCATCGACCGATCAACGGCGGTTGTGCAGCGGTAGCAGCCGTTCGACAGCTCGGTCCGTGGTCGGCCGACAGCAGCCATCGCCGACAGCACGTAGGCTCTAGTCGAGCGCGTTCTTCAGTCAGAGACCGCGTCGAAGATCGACACAGGATCGCCCTCCAATATCCCTCGAAATCTACCCCGAGGCAATCCTGCTCACCAGAGGAACTCGCTAGGCTGCGCCGCCGATCTCGATGTCGGCCCATACAAGATGGTGATCGGATGCCTCGTCGGCTTTCTTCTTCACCGTGTCAAATGGCGCCCAAGTATTCGGATGGTAGGAGCCGCGCCGTTCGATCCCCGTGCTGGAGACACTCGGCCACAGTGCAGAAGAGAAGATCAGGTAATCGATCTTGTTATTCTTCGTCCCAGTGTTGTACGTTCCCGGGCGATCTGTCGGATATGAGGCGTGCTGCATCACATCCTTCCACCCATCCGTGAACAGCGGCTTCAACGGCGCGCTGTCGGGGGTGTCGTTGAGATCACCGCCCAGCACCACGTACTGGCTGATCGTCGCTTCGGCATTGCGCACGATTTGCGCAGCCGTCGTGGCTTGCAGCGTGCGCAGCGCCTGGGCGTCGTCGTCGTTGCCGCCCCGCTTGGACTTGAAGTGATTGGGGCACAGCACCAGGCGCTCCTGATTTGGCAGCTCGATCACGTACTCGGGACAGTCACGCGAGAACACCCGGGAACCGTCTACCGCAACATCCACGTGCGAGCGCATCACGTTGATCGGGTAGCGGCTCATGATCCCGACGTCGATCCCGCGCGCGTCGTTCCCGTCGATCACCATTACATGAGGGAATGCGCGCTTGTACATCCCGCCCAGCACCTGATCGTTGAACCTCTCCAACGAGGGCCGGTTCTCGACCTCCACGCACAGGAGGATGTCGGGACTGCTCTCCGCAATGACCCGCCCGGTGTTGCACACGGCCAGCCAGGTCACATCCTTGCGCAGCAGTTCGAACCAGCCGGTCCAATCATGCTTGCCGTTCGGCTTCACGTGCAGGCTGCCGCCCTGGCGGCTGAAGAGAGGGCCTCGGATCTGCTGCAACTGCAACAACGCGTTCTTTGGAGGATTCAGGGCGGAGAACCGGTAGCGCTTGTCCAGGCGCAGCAACTCCTCCTTGTCTTCGGCCGTGTAGCTGTCCTTCTGGACGATGCCGTTCAACAGCGCGTGATCCTCGATCGCTTGTTGGCCGGCCTCGGAATCCTCTAGCATCGCCGACGGGCGCGTGAACAGGTTCTCCAGGTTATACGTGGCGATACGTACCTTCATCGAAAAATCCTCCTCCGTCGCTGTTGTGGGGCACGCATCATTGGAACGGATTGCGACGCACTGACGATGCGCCGCTCGTGGCTGTGCTCAGTCGTCGTCCCAGTCGTAGCCTCCTCCGCGATGGTCGCGATCGCGACCGCCGTGGCCGTGGCCGTGGCCGTGGTCATGACCCTGATCACCGTCGTCGTTCGCCAGCGAGAACGGCAGACGGATCTTCAGGAGTTCCGTGTTGTCGGACGCCAGTTCGCGTCCACCGCCATACGGGAAATTGTTGTCGTTGACGACAAGTAGCGTGCGGGGGTCAAGCATCAGCACGTCTTCGATCGTCGTGTACGGGAACGTGAAGGTCCTCTGGCCGTCGGCGTTCAGGTCGAACGGATCGGCGAGGTTCATCAGGTCGACGAGCTCGGTCTTGCGCACCGTGCCGCCGTCGGGCACGCCCTGCAGGTCGATCAGGAACACCTTCTTGAATGGGGTCGGATTCGGCGAGGTGGCCGTGCTGCCGTTGCGCTCAAGCACGATGAAGCGGCGATCGTCGACCGCGACCATGTCGCCGATGTTGGTGCCGTTCGGATCGAGCGGGTAGGCGTAGCTGCGACCGGTGTAGTGTTCTCGCGCGAGATCGAACTCGTTGATGCGGCGCGTCTTGTCGGGATCGCCAGCCACCTGGCCTTCGAGCAGCGTGTAGAGTTTGGTCTCGCTCTTGTTGATCGCCATGCCTTCGAAGCCGCCCGAGCTCGGCAGGTTTGCCGTCACCTTGCCCGCGATCACGTCCTTGTGCTGCGGCGCGTAGACGCCCGGCAGCGGGATCTCGCTGCGCAGCACGGTGCCGTTCGCGTCGGTCTTGATCAGGTATGGGCCGAACTCGTCGCCGAACCAGTAGTTGCCCTCGCGGTCGCGGCGGAACGACTCGACGTCGAAGTCGGCGCCGGTGAGCAGGCGGGCGGCACGGATGCCGGGGTCGACCGGCGCCTTGGCTGGATTGTTGTAGTAGTTCGCGTAGTCGGCCTGGATCGGGATCGTCAGCTTGCGGTGTGCATCGTTCAACTGCAGTCGGGTGCGCGCGTCGAACCCTGGGCGGACCTTGCCGCTGCCCAGGTCGGCCGGCTCGATCGTGCCTCGGCCGCCCTTGGGCGTGCGCCAGAGGATGCGCAGCGCATAGCTGCGCAGCAGCGCGTCGGCCGAGTTCGCCTGCGAGCCGAAGCCGTTGTCGACCAAGAACTGGAACACGTCCTTGCGCGGCCCGTCGAGCACGCCCGAGAAGCCCTGAACGGGCTGCTTGCCGACGTATGGCGGCACATTCGTGCCGTAGGTGTTGGGCGCGGTGAACTGCCCGGACGTCGGCCCGTCCGCGAAGGTGGCGGCCGGCATCTGGGCCCAGCCGATCAGCATCTGCGCATGAGCGGCACCGGCGCTCAGCAGCAAGGACGCGGTGAGCGGCGTGAGAGCGCGCCGCACGGCGGATGGGATCGAACGCATGTCATTCCTCGATCGAGTGATGGAATGCGCGCGATGCTGGCCATGTGTTGTGTCAAGCCGTTGACATGCGTGTGAGCCAATCGCTCGCGTCAGCAGCGCGCCGGTGAGGGCAGGATGAGTTCGACCTGCGGACCCAGGTCCGAGCGCCGCCGGCGAGTCCGCGTCCCCTCCGCCGGCACACGTCGCCGTGAAGCTGCCGAGCGCTACGCGACCGGACGTCGCAAGCGCCAAGCGCAGGCACTCGCGCCGATACGGCAGGCAAAGGGGATGGAGCGATGAGCCTCTGCCAACTCGTGTTGAATCGAGACTCAAGCTTGGTAAGCCGATATGACCCAAGTGTGACCGGCCCGAAGCCATTTTGCCTGTAGAGCAGCAACTGGCAACCCTGCTGTGCATAGCCTGCGTTTGCTCCTTGAGAGCAGGCGGGGCTGCCGCGGCTGTGCTATCTCATGGTCGCCAAGTCCCGGACATCGGCTCGGAGGGACGCCCGGTCGCCTTTGGCCAGTGGCAGGTTGACGAACAACTCGAGTCTGCGGCGCAGCGCGTAGAGGACTTGGATTGCCCCGTAGGCCGTCTTCTCCGGATCTTCTAATGCGGCAACGTCCGGCATCGACCACAACGCGGTATCCGGTTGCCCCGGCCATGCCGGCTGGGTCCCGATGGTCTCATCGTCCAGCGTGATGATGAACGAGGCTCTTCCGGCACCCCGTTCCTTCAACCTGTCCCAACTTGTCGGAACGCCGAGAGGCGGCCGCATCCGGGCGCTCGCCAGCGCGCCGAGCGCCGCCGGATGAATTTCGCTGGCGAGGTGCCTCGGAGAGCCGCACGACAGGGCCGCATAGCGGTCACCGCCTATGTGTTCGAGACATGCATGTGCAAGAACGCTTCGCAGCGAGTTGCGTTTCGAAACAAAAACCACCCCGACCCTGGCAGCTGTTGAGATATAGAGTCGAGCTTAGCGACTAGGTGTGGCAGTTCAATCCCAATCCCGCCGGCAGCTTCTCCACCCTATAAGGACGATGCGATGAGTAAGGATCAAGCTCGCCTGCAGCACCTCCTCGTGCGAATGCAGGCCCGGTACGGAGAGCACGATCCCGATGTTCTTCAGCTTCGCGACGCGGTGCAGCGACTGGAGCGCGACGAGTCCCGCGTACGCGGAACCCTGCGCTATTCCGATACACCGTTGTTTTGCAACCGGGCAGCACGCCTGGCGCACGGAAGCCAGAACCGAGGCCTGTTGTAGAGACGGTCGCGGACATCGGGAACCTCGGGATTCGAAGCGCAAGTTGCATTTCCCTACCAGCGTCCACGACCGTCACTGCATATCCTCGCATTGCACTCTGACGCGCAGGTGACTTCTCACTTCCAGCTGGAAGATACGCGGATCCTGTAGATCCGGCCGCATCCACCCGCCTGGCCTGTGCCATCAGCAAAAATGTTCTTCGGCATACCTTGAAATGTTGAGCGCTGGACAGCTTAAACGGGCACGCAAGTTCCTTGCTTGGATTGAGGCTGCCATCGAGCGTTACGGTTGCGCAGACGCCAGTGCCCGCTTGCGACGAGCAAGCGCCGACCGACGCCCGGACACGACGCACGGCGTCTGCAAGCGACGTGACCTTGCTCGACGAGATCAAGGCCCAGATTACCGAGTTGCCGACCTATGGCTACCGGCGTGCCTGCGCATTGGTGAACCGACATAGGGCCAACACTGGTGCTCACGGGTCAATGCCAAGCGCATCTACCGCGTGATGGCGGCCCATGCGTTGCTGCTACCGAAGGGACCGCGAGATCCTGGCCTATCGGGCATGGGAGGGCAAAGGGCTGCCGGGCGAGCCAGTGCGCGAGATGCTCATCGAGGCCGTGGAGAAGCGCTTCGGCGGCGTCGAGGGTGTTCCCAGTACCCACGCCTTGGAGTTCCTCTCGGACCACGGGGGCGCCTACATCGCGGCCGAGACTCGACAGATCGCTCGACAACTGGGCCTGAGCCCGGTCAACACGCCCGTGTGCAGCCCCCAGAGCAACGGCATGGCCGAGAGCTTCGTGAACACGTTCAAGCGCGACTACGTCAGCCGCATGGACCTTGCCGATGCGAGAACGGTGATGGCGCAGATGGCCGCAGCCTTCGAGCACCTCAATGAGGTGCATCCGCACACGGCATTGAAGAAATCACTCAGGGAGTTCAGGCAGCATCGCGCTGCCCACCAGCGCCTTGCTCAGATCGAGCAGACGCTACATTGCGAATAGCCCGTGTCCTGAAATACGGGGGCAAGATCAAGAACGGGCTGTCGCTCCGTGTTCCTCCATACTGCTGTGCGATTCGCAGCTTCTGTCAGTCCGGAGTGTGAGGTGCCGGAGTTGCACCATCACGCTGCACTTCCTCGCTTCTTCCGCCCCTTCGGGGCCGGGCTTGAGGGGCCGGCTTCGGGCGCATTGAGCGCATAAAACTCATGCAGCTTGGCCGCCAGCAGCCGCTTGTCCGGCAACTGCGTCTGGTACTGGGCCACCAGGGCGGGCGAAAGCGTACGGCTCAGCGCGTACTCCACCACCTCGCTGTCCTTGCTTGCGCACAACAGCAGCCCGATGGCCGGATTCTCGTGCCGCTTTCTAACGTCGCGGTCCAGTGCCTCCAGGTAGAAGTTCAGTTTGCCCAGGTGCTCGGGCTCGAAGCGCTCCACCTTCAGTTCGATGGCAACCAGGCAGTTCAGGCCTCGATGAAAGAACAGCAGGTCCAGCGCGAAATCGCGCCCGCCCACCTGCAGCGGAAATTCCGAGCCGACAAAGCAGAAGTCACGTCCAAGCTCGATGAGGAAGGTGCGAAGCTGAGTCAGCAAGCCGTGGTGCAGGTCAGCCTCGGTATGGCCGGCGGGCAGATCCAGGAACTCCAGCGCGTAGGCATCCTTGAAGGCATCAGAAGCTGCTGTGCCATGAATTTCTCTCACCGCTGGTGAGAGTTTCGGCGGCCTCAGCACGGCGTTTTCGAACGCCGCCAGACGAAACTGGCGCTCCAGCTCGCGCTTGCCCCAGCGCTGCTGCACGGCCATGCGCAGATAGAACTCGCGTTCCTCAGGCCGCTTGGACTGAGCCAGGATGATGAGGTTGTGCGTCCACGGCAAAACTCTCACCAGTGACGAGAGTTTCTCGTCCCCGCGGTAGGTGTCGTAGAGCTGCCGCATACGCCACAGGTTTTGCGCCGAGAACCCGCGCACGCCGGGCACGGTCCGAGCCAGGTACTGCGCCAAGCTCTCAACGACCCCTTCGCCCCATTCGGCCGCGGCCAGCTTGCTGCTGATGTACTCGCCAATCTGCCAATACAGGCCGACAAGCTCCGTGTTCACCGCCTGGTAGACGCGCTGCCGAGCCTGTTCGATGAAACTCACCACCTCGGCAAACGATGCCTCCAGGTTTGCGCGCCCCACCTCCCTGGGGGACACAGCTTGCGATTTGCCGGCTGGTTTGCGGGCAATCATGCTGGCTGGCGTGCGGCCCAGAGCCCATCGCGTAGGCCCTCTGCCTGTCTCTCGGTAGCCAGAGTGTCGGCACTGAATTCATCTGGGCCACGTAGCGCAGAAACGATGTTGTAGTGAATGGCATGCTCCATCTTTGGAATTGTCCCGCAAACGCAGCAATCGATCGGTTCCTGGTTCCGCTCAGAACGACACCTCTGTCGATGACCTCAATTTCTCCCTGATGCCGGTTAGCGCTCCAATCCTCGGCTTCTGGCCTGCTCTTTCCAGCGCGCAGCCATCCGCTGCGCATCGGTCTGCACGGCCGGCATCCGCGCGACGAAGCGATCCACCCGTGCGGCCAGTTCCGCTTCGCCCTGCCTTCGAAGCGCATCCGCCGTTGCGCGCCAGTCCGCCTCCACGTCTCTCCGGGTGCCCTGCATTGCCTCCTTGCCGGCATCCAAGGTGCCCCGGCCCGACCGGAGGACCTGGAGCACGCTGTCCAGCTTGGCGCGCATGAAAGTCGAGGTCTTGGGCGGCCGACGCTTGGCCCGCTCGCCGGTCGGCCACTGCGCGAACGTGCGAAGTGCGCGGAGCCGATGATGAATCGCGTCCCGATACGGCTTGCGGATCTGGCCTCGTACCTGCCTCGGCGTCGCATTGGCCGCCACCCCCTGTTCGCGCATCAGCGCGGCGAACTGTTCTCGCCATTGCCGTAGCGTGGCCTTGCGGATGTAGAGGCGCTTGCCGGGCTCGAACTCGTGCTCGCACTTGACGACCAGGTGCACGTGCGGGTGCGGCTGGTCGGTGTGCAGCACCATCGCGTAGCGGTACTGCAGCGCGAAGTTCTCGCGCGCGAACACGCGCGCCGCAGCCAGCACCTTCTCCGCAGGGGTCCCCGCCGGCATCGACAGGACGATGTTGTGGACGAGCTTCGCACGGGTGTCCTTCTGAGCATCGGCCGGCTTGGGCTTGTACTGGCTTCTGCAAAGGTCCAGCTGCCAGTCGGCCACGATCTCCTTGGCTGCGCCTCGCCCCTGCATTCTCAGCCCCCCGTCGGTTTCCATCGGCAGCTTGCCGTGCCGGCCGATGTAGCGCAGATGCGCGTCCACGCCACCGACGTCCCGCCCGCCGCCGGAGACCTTCACCATCACCTCGGGCGTGCGGCCCACCGTGCGCTGGATCTGCGCGATCTGGTCGGCTCCGAAGCGCAGCGTGCCGCTCGGTCCACGCCGTCCGTAGCTCACGATGTCCAGCGCCATGTCGCGGGAGCCGCCAATCGGCCCGCGTCCGCTTCGCCCCAACCTCACGGTCTGCTTAGGCATTGCCAACCTCGCTGCCGGTCTCCCAGCTGATCAGGTTCCGGCGCACCACGGCGGCCGTTGCCTCGCGTGCTGCCTCGACCTCCCGCCGGGCCAATGCGATCGCATCGCGCAATTCCGACGCCGCCGGCTCCGCCAAAGTGTTCGGCATGCCGAGCATCCGAAGCTGCCGCCCGAGCGCAGCCAGCTGCGCGCCGGTCGCCTTGATCAGATCCAGCTCGTTCGGCGGCAGCACCGCCGTGCCGCGAACATGGTTGTGGATCAGCATGGCGAGGTAACTCCCGGTCCTCATGCCACGGGCACCAGCCCGCTCTGCCGCCAGCGTTCGATCGCCGTTGCGAAGCCGCAGCGTGATGCGATCCTCTGCAACACCGTCGACAGTCGAATCGCGCGCGATCCGTTGCTCGCCCGATTCGCGCGCCAAAGCGCGGTCGGTCTTCAGCACTTCGTCGACCAGTTTGGCGAGCAGACCCGACTCGCTGAGCTGATGGCGCGCGGCCAGCGCTGCAAACCGCGATCTCGTATCGGACGACAGCCGGGTCCCAATCACGCTCGATCGAGAGGTCTTGGTCATCGCAACGCCATGGCTGTTAACAAAGTCTGACGGCAGTCTATCCTGCCCTCAAAGCGGCGCAAGGACTCAGCGTTCGGCAGGCCTAACACCCCTCTCATCATCGCGCAGCGCGAGCTACGGATCACCGCAATACCGACACCCCACGGTCGTCCCTGATTGTTTGGCATGCCGAACACTTTGCTGCGAGAACCGCACAGCGAGCCGAACGTTCGGCGTGCCGAACAACAGACAGTCGAGGGCAATAAAAAGAACCGCAGGATCACTGCCGGCTTCGGAAGGACCATCGTCGTGTGATCTCAATCCGTTTCGTCGTCCTGCTCGCTTCGATCAACTGCCGCGAAAGGTCGGACTTCCAATGCGGCAACATCCGGCATCGTGCGGTGTGGTACCCATCTGCCCGGCCATGCCGACTGGGCCCCATTGAGCCGCACGGACAGGGCCGCAAAGCGTCAGCGCCCTGTCAGCTGTTGACGCATAGAGTCGATCCTACCGAGCAGGCGTGAGAGGTAGGTGAATCCCGCCAGCAACTTTCCCATCCTATAAGGACGATCGATGAGCAAGGATCACGCTCGCTTGCAGCACCTCTTTGTGCGCATGCAGGCTCGATATGGAGATCACGATGCTGATGTTCTTCAACTTCGTGAGGCGGTGCAGCGACTGGAGCTTGAAGAGACCCCAGCCCGCGGGACTCTGCGCTATCTGAATGCCCCCCAGTTTGCCGACCGGGCAGCACGCTTGGCGCACGTGGGCCAACCCGAAGGGTTGTTGTAGAGGCAGTCGCGAACATCGCAAACCTCAGAATTCGAGACGCAAATTGCTTCCCCCTTCCGGCGTCGCGACCTTCGATGTAGATCCTCACATCGCGCTCTGAGTGGATGTGACGTCGGTCTACCGCTTGCAGGGATCTGAAGACGCTGCCGTGGTGGGATTGACAGCAGCGGGGCCGATCGCCGACATGGATCATCTCGTTGGGTCGGCGCGGACGGTGTGGAAGGGTTCGCACCTTGTCGGCTGCCGCCTCCAGGTTGACGGCCCCAACGCCGCGGCGCAGTTCAATCAGGTGCAGAAGAATCCAAGCTGAAAATCCAAGCGAGCACAGGCTGATAGCCACGGCGCCAGGCTCGCGACGCGAAACGTCGGCGACTTCAAGGGCTGTTGGGTCGTGACCGTCAATCCGCGGACCTTGGCCAGGAGGATCATCCTCAGCTCGCCCCTTGCAGGAGAACCGGGATGACGAATCGCCCACAGTTCGAAGAGGGCCGGAACCGCGGCACTGCAGCGCCTTTGTGTCCATGCGTGCAAGGGCACGTGTCATGCCGGCGCGGTCGCCGTTTCCTGGCGTGTCCCTGCAACGGCCGGCGCTTCCCCTTCGCTCCTCGACCCCGGGCTTCTTCGGTGATGTGGATGAGGTGCTGCACGGCGAATCCTAGCGCGACAAGGGGGCCGGGCCGAGGGGCGGCATCTCCCTCCCCACGATGAATTCGTAGGCCGCGCCGGCATGCCGCGCCGCCGTGAAGATCGCCGTGCGATCGTTCTTCAGCACCTGCAGCCAGCTGTCCAGATAGGCCGCATGCCCCTCGATGGAGGCGTCGACCAGGCCGCAGTGCCCCATGACGAACGCCGAGCCGAGCTCGGCCACCAGCTCTTCGAACGCATAGGCCGCATCGCCGAAGCGTTTTCCGAACTGTCGATTCAGCCGGCTCGGATGACCGGTCCAATGCACCAGTTCGTGCAGCGAGGTGGCGCAGCAAGCTTCGGCGCTGGTGAAGCGGCTCGGCCATGGCAGGCGGATCTCGTCGAGCTGCGGCAGGTACATCGCGCGCTCGAAGCCATGCCGGATCGTCGCATCGCAACCGCCAAGGAGGCGCAACGCACGCTCCACCGGCCCCTGCGGGGATTTGACGGGATCGACGCAGAGCTCAACGACGTCTGTGGGCAGCGCGTCGATCTGCGCGATGTTGAAAACCCAGAACGGCCTGGCCAGCATCACGCCACCGCGCGACGAGCCCTCCGCGCTGCCCTCTTCCTCGCCATCCTGAATCGACGCAGCGCCATCGGCATCCGGCCCTTCGCGGCTCCTCCGTGCCTTGCGTTCGAAGTGCGCACACATCACCGCGCGCTCGCCCTTGCGAACCTGCGCGCCCAAGGCCGATGCCTGCCTGTAGGTCAGCCAGACATTCGACGCATACCCGTGCTCGATCGCTGCATCCCAGAGCAGCAGCACATTGGCGCCGCGATAGGGCTCCCTGGTCTTGCCATTGCGCGGCATGCCGCGCGAGGCCGCCCTTGTGCAGCGTTCGCGGAATACGTTGCCACCCCTCTCGAGCATGGCCACGATGCGGTCGGTGACGATCTGCCGCACGTCCATCCGCCCGCCGCTGCCACTCACTGACTTCCTGTCGTCATCAGCGCCTGCTTTGGGTGAGCCCTCGGGGGGTACGGGGGGAACGCCCGTGGCTGTTCGGTTGTCCGCATTGCGCTGACGGGTGGAAGAGCTTGCATGCATGGCTGAGCCTTTCTGCGGGGTGTGCCGCGGTGGTTGAACATCTGCTTTCGGAGCCGCCTCGGCGCATGAAAAGCGAGCGCAGGGGCCGATGTCCAGGGGCCGCCCGGAGGCCGCAGCCGATCGAAGAGAGGACCGGGTGAGGACGGAGGCGTTGCCCGAAGCCCTGGACAGCGGCCCGGGGCGAGCTATGCGTCGGTCAAGAGGCGGCTTCGAAGGCAGATGCCCCGCGGCTCACCCCACCAGCACGGCGCATCCGCGACCCGTCGGCGCCTCGGCGGCCAGCAGGCCGCGGCCGTAGCGCCTCTGCGCGCAGGCGCACACGCTAGAGAAAGAAAAGCTCGTTCACGAGGGTCAAGGGGTCGCGCTCCAGCGGCCACTCACATGCAAGCCCTCGCGAAGCCGCCCACGGCGGCGCAGCCTTGGCGAAGAGACTGCCGCGCTATCCCCTCGTTCCTTTGGTACGCACTGGCCGTCTTACAGTGAGTGTGGCGTTTCAGAAGAGGCAGCTTGGAACGGCACTGCTGTGGGATGCAGGGGCTGCGCGCAATGCAGTCGGGCATGGGCGTCTTCGCGTTGATTGTCGATGCCAAGGGTGAGGTTGCAGCCGCGTTCTACGAGCATTACGGATTCACTGCATTCAGCGCCAACCCACTGGCCTTCATCCTTCCGATGGCGACTCTCGCGAACGAGAACTGAACACGCCACGCGGCTTCCAGGTCAAGCTCGTCGCCTTGCCACTACCTGATTCGCTAAGCTTCGGTCAGAAATCATTGCGCTTGCCGCGAATGTTAAGGGGGGATCTATGCCTCGTGAATCCAGTTTGACCGACGAGCTGCGGATGCTATTGCATTCGCGCCGCACGGCCGCCTTAGGCACTGTGGGTGATGACGGAGCGCCGTTTGTCTCCATGACCCCGTTCGCGGTGGAGCCATCTCTTGGATGCCTGGTCATTCATGTCAGCGACTTGGCCGCCCATACGCGTCACCTTCGAGACCGGCCCAAGGTATCTGTGCTTGTCATGCAGCAGGAGTTGCCTGGCGAGCCGGTGCATGCGCTTCCACGCGCGACTCTGGCGGGCGACGCCGATGTGCTGGAGAGCCACAGCCCGGAGTGGGGGCCGTGCCGAGCCGCATACTTGGCGCGCTTTCCTGAGGCAGAGCCCATGACGCAGCTGAGTGATTTCCGGTTTGTCGCAATCCATGTCCACCGCGCCCGCCAGATCTCAGGGTTCGCAGCGGCGCGTGACGTCGGCGAGGAAGAGGTTCATCACGCCTTGCGCGCCGAGGCGTGACGCAATCAGCAGGTGATGAGCTCTGTATGCCCGAAGCCCTTGGAATAGTCGAGCACGGAGATGACCGAGGGCGTGACGCGGAACAGGCGAACCTCGTCCGGGGTCGGCATCTTCATCGGCAGCGGCCCCGCCTCGGGGTATTTCAGAGGTAGCAGGCGCAAGACTTTCTCCGCTTCGGCCCGATCATCCACCGCATGCGCACGTGCACCCATCGACAGGCCGGTGATCGCCATCAGATCCGACGTGTCGTGGTCGATCGTCAGCGAGAGCCGATCATCTCGCGCCAGGTTTTTCGCCTTCTGGCTGTCCAGTCCGCAGAGAAAGTACAGGGTCAGGCCTTCGTTCACGTAGCCGACAGTCGTTGCCTGCGGCCAGCCATCCGGGCGCAGCGTCGCGACCGTCATGATTCGATGTTGATCCAGCAGCGCCAGGATCTTGCGTCTGATCTCGTCGTCCATGAAGCTCCTCCACAATCGTCATAAAAGGGCCGGTCTCATTCTGGGCGTGTTCGGCGGCTCGACCTTGACCTTGATCAAGGGCTGACCGCATCGGATCGAATGCGCGCCTTGGCCGGGAGAGCGTGATTGGCGACCTCTCCAGTCGACTCTGGGCGCCGTCGAGACTGGTTGCTTCTGGCCGCCGGCTGCTGAAGTAGTCTGCAGTATTCGCTCCGGTAGGCGGCTACCGCCGCACCCCGGACGGTCCGAAAGGCTTCAAGCCGGGCGGTGCGATACCGCGCTCAGACCGCCACCGCCTTCATATGGCGCGCCACGCGTCGAGGCAGTGCGCGGCAAGCGCGGTGACCCAGTATGGCTCGTCTGCATCGAAGGCAAACCCGAACTTGGGGGAAATGAGAAAGCCTGCCTTCCCGAACGCCGACGGATCGTTGGTTCGGACGAAGGATGCAAGCGCAGCGAATGGCACGGACAGATTGCCGATATGGACCACAGGAGCTTGCATGGTGATCTCTTCCAGCCTGCCGCAGTCCTGGAAACGAAAGACGACCGCTTCGTAGTCGAGTTCATTGAGGCCGACCAGGTTTCGGTGCGTTCTCGCGGGATTGCCCCGCATCTTCACGATCTCTTCTCTCGTGGCCGAGAACGGTACTTCATCGACGCGGATGAACGGATCCAGCTTCATTTGTTCGGCCAGTACGCAGGCGCAGAAGTGCCTGAGATCATACGCAATGAAGGGTCAGGCTTCTGGCCGCCGTCCTCGCCACGGCTTCGACCGGACCCCGCGTGGTCGGCAGGTGCATTGTCGGTGCAGCATGTCAAGCGTTGTCGGTCAATATGTCGATGCGCGGTTTTCCAGTGACGTGGCATGGGTGATGGATCGTGATCAGAGGGTGGGGCACGGTGCCACCACCAACCTGCCCCGTTGCTCTCGCGGGATGGCCACGCTCGGTTGCAGGTGGTGCAGCATCAGCAACGAGTCGATACGGTTCATGAGTGCGGTGCGCTGCGTGGCAGCCGCGCGAGTTCGGGAAGTGTGCGGCGCGCATCTTCGCCCTCACTGGGAGTCACGCATTCCGTGCCTTCAGCGCAGCCCTTCGGAATTCTTGGGAGGCATCACCTTGTCTGCGGACCGCGTGCCGAGCGACCCCCCGTCACGCATTCCTCCACTGGCTTGCTTCTTCATCGCGAAGCTATGCAGCCGGCTGCAGTTGGGCGATTGTGCTTCGGACATACCCCCTTTGTCTGATGCGCCACGGTCCGCGGCACGTCACGATGCGCGTCGGGGAGCTTGAGGTGGCGTGGGCGTCCCTCGGCGCAAATCGCCAACCTGCGAACTGGAGGAGTGATCATGGTCCGAGACCGGCTGGCTGCTGCGCAGCGGGGCATCGCGCTCGCCGAGATCGTCGACTCTGCGCCCATCGCGCCTGCAAGCGGCAAACGCGTTGCGCGCGCCGCAAAGGCGGCGGGTGCTGTCGGCGGGCCGGCGCCCACACGGGCCGGGCGAGCGCCTTCAGGGGGCGCTGCCGGCGCGTTCACCGGGCCGTTTCTCTCACCGTCCTCTTTGACGAAGGCCGAGCGGTTGAGGCTCGTCGACGGTGTCGAGCGCGTCATCGAAGGTGTGTTCGCGCACCTGCCGCTCAAGCGCGCGCGCTACGGCGTCGACCCGGTGCAGCGGCTGCGTATCCTGCGCACGCAGATCGACCGGTTGTCGAGTGACGAATTCCACATCGAGCTGGCGGGCGTGGTGACGCGGCTGCGCGATGCGCACACGCGCTACGCCGGCCCGGCGAGCCTGTCGACCAAGGTTGCGGCCCTGCCCTTCCTGGTCGAGATGTTCGGCCCTGCCGCCTCGCCGACCTACGTCGTCACCCGCGTCGCCGCCGGCCTGGACGCGGCCTTCAGGCCAGGCGTGGTGCTGGAGTTCTGGAACGGCGTGCCGATCGACAAGGCCGTGCGCAGGCACGCTGACGAGGAGGTCGGCGGACGGACCGACAGCCAACGCGCGTGGTCGGTCCAGAGCCTGACGCTGCGCTCGCTGCAGTACGGCCCGCCACCGGACGAATACTGGGTCGTGGTCGGCTACCGCGGCACCGCGGCCGACGGCACTCCGACGGGTTCGCCCCGGGAGATCAAGATTCCCTGGCGCGTCGTCGACCCGGGCGAGATCGACGAGATGCTGCCGGGCGACCCTACCGGCCGTGCGGCCGCGCGCCTGCGTCGCACGCGCGCGGTCGATCCGGCGGCAGCGATCGCGCGCCGCGCCAAGATGCTGCTCTTCGCGCCCGGTGCGCTGACCGGCGAGCAGGCCAGTGCACAGCCGGCGCCGAAGTCGTCGTCCGGTCGCAAGGCGCCGGCCGCCAAGGTGGTTGCCACCGAGCTCACGGGCACGCTCAAGGCCGTGTCGCTGGCCCAGCCGGGGGGAGCCATCGCCTACTTGCGCATCTACGGCTTCGACGTCCCGCCGGAGGATTTCATCCCCGAGCTGCAGCGGCTCATCCCTCTGCTGCCGGACAACGGGCTCATCATCGACGTGCGCGGCAACCCGGGCGGCTACATCCTGGCGGCGGAATCGGCGCTGCAGCTCTTCACGCCCAAACCGATCCATCCGACGCGCTTCTCGATCCTGTGCACTGCCTTCACACGCACGCTCGCCGCACTGCCGGGCATGGAAGAAGAGCTCGGGCCGTGGAAGGAGTCGCTCGAAGCGGCGGTGCGCAATGGCGAGCTGTATTCGCAGCCGCTGCCCATCACGAGCTTCGCTGAGTGCAACGCGATCGGCCAGCAATACGGCGGGCCGGTCGTTCTTGTGGCTGACTCAACCACCTACTCCTCCGGTGATCTGTTCAGCGCCGGCTTCGTGGACAACGCCATCGGCCCCTTCGTCTGCGTCGGCGAGGCCACCGGTGCCGGCGGCGCGAACGTCTGGGACTACGAGGACCTGCGCCCGCTGATGGCCGGCACCGACTTCGAGCTGCCGACGCTGCCGGACGGCATCGGCATGTCCTTCGCGTTCCGTCGCGCCACACGCGCGGGCCCGTCGGAAGGCCTGCCGATCGAGGACGTCGGCATCGCCGGCACGCCGTACGCGATGACGCGCGACGACCTGCTTGCAGGCAACGCGGACCTGCTGGCCCATTGCTTCGAGCTCCTCAAGCAGCAGCGCCGAAGCAGCCTGATCGTCGAGGTGAGCAAGACTGCGCGCGAGATCACCGTGCGCCACGCCGGGCTGACGCGGCTGGACCTGCTCTTCGACGGTCGTCCGGGCACCAGCCTTGCCCTGCGCGCGCGAGCGCCGGTGGTCGTGCCGTACCCGGCCGGCACCAAGGTGGTCGAACTGTTCGGCTTCGGCGGCGAGGAACTGCTGCAGAAGCGGCGCGTGGACGCCCGCCGCTGACACGACTCACACGACAACAAGGAGCACGCTCATGACATTCCGCATCTCCTGGGCCGCACTCGTCGCGGTCTCGTCGTTCTGCTGCGCGACAGCGTCGGCCCAGTTTCCCGACGCCCGCGACACGCCGCCAGCGGGCTGGGCCGGGCCGGTCTTCAAGCTGAAGCAGGACTACCCGCAGACGCTGCCCGCCGTCGGCTCGCGCCCGTGGATGAGCTTCGACTTCCGCACCCAGCCCAACGAATACATCAAGGCGGTGCTCGACTACGCGCTGGAGGGCAACAAGCAAGTCGACTTCGTCGTGCAGGACAACACGACGCGCGGCTGGTACCACGCTCCGTGGATGCACATCGGCGCGGCCGGCCGCGAGTTCGTGCGGGGGCTCACGCGTGAGCGCAGTTCGCGACCCGGCGAACTGGCCCCGACCCAGACGGGCACCTTCGAGAACTGGGCCGTCAGCGTCTACAACCCGCGCGGTGGCTACACGCTGGGGCGCGTGTGGAAGGACCCCGACGCACCGAACCCGAGTGTCGCGAAGTTTCCGGTGGGCGCCGTCAGCGTCAAGCTGATCTTCACCGAGGCGCCGGTGAGTCAGGTGCCGTACCTCGCAGGCTCGGTGGAATGGCAGGCCGACATCAACCGTAGCCGCAACACAAACCCGCGGCCCACGCTGCGCCTGCTGCAGGTCGACGTGGCGGTGCGCGATAGCCGCGCGGCCTCGACTACCGGCTGGGTCTTCGGCACCTTCGTCTACGACGGGAATGCACCGGGCGCGACGCCGTGGGACCGGCTGGTGCCGGTCGGCCTGATGTGGGGCAACGATCCGACGCGCGTAGGCACGAGCCAGGCCCTGCAGCAGACCAAGATCAATGCTGGACTGCAGATTCCGCAGCACCTGGGCTTCGAGAAGCGGCTCAACGGGCCCGTGGACAACCCGCGCTCGTCCTGCCTGTCGTGCCATTCGACGGCACAGGTGCAGACCGACCTCTCGCGGCCGACGCGCGCGGCGATACCGCCGGCTGGCGCAACCGCGGCGACGCTGCGCCTGTACTTCCGCAACATCAAGTCGGGCACGCCCTTCGATTCGAACGCGCTCGCGCTCGACTACTCGCTGCAACTGCAGAACGGCATCGCGAACTGGGCGCAGACCGAGGGGCCGTCGTCGAGCCCGCAAGGCGGCGCGCGCGCCACCATCGGCTCAGGAGCGAGGCGGCTCGACCGCTCGCACGGCATCAACATCCGGCCCGTGGGCAGGGACGACTGAACGATGGCCACCAGGAAACCCATCGATCCCGCGGACAGCCCGAGGATCGTGCTCGAAGGCCGCGTCGTCACGATGAACGGTAACGCCAAGGTGATTGCGAACGGCCGCGTCTACACGCACAACGGCGACATCGTCGCGGTGCAGGAGGCGCAGGCGCCGGCGCCCACGGGCTTCGGCAACACGGCGGTGACCGACACGGGCGGCACGATCTACCCCGGCTTCATCGACCTGCACAACCACATGCCCTACAACGTGCTGCCGCTGTGGCAGGTGCCGAAGAAGTTCAGCAACCGCGGCCAGTGGGGCCGCCACGCCGAGTATCACAGCAAGATCTCCGCGCCCATGCAGACGCTCGCGGCCACGCCCGAGCTGCTCGCGTCCATCTGCCGCTACGTCGAGGCCAAGGCGCTGATCGGCGGCACCACCACGGGCCAGGGCATCACGCTGGCGAACCAATCGGGCATCCGGCGCTACTTCCGCGGCGTGGTGCGCAACGTCGAGGCCACCGACGACGAAGCATCGCTGCCCGCGGCCTCGACGCGCGTGCCCGACGTGGCGGCCAAGGACGCGCAGACCTTTCTCACGCGGCTGAAGAAGGAGAAGAGCTGCTACCTGTTGCACCTCTCCGAAGGCACCGACGCGACCGCGCGCCGCGCCTTCCAGTCACTACAGATCGGCGGCGCCAGCTGGGCGATCACGCCCGCGCTCTGCGGCATCCACGCGGCGGCGCTGCAGGCGCCGGACTTCGAGATCCTCGCAGCCAACGGCGGCAGCATGGTGTGGTCGCCCTTCAGCAACATGCTGCTGTACGGCGGCACCGCCGACATCGCCGCGGCCAAGGCGGCGGGCGTGCCGATCTCGCTCGGCTGCGACTGGGCGCCCTCGGGCAGCCGCAACCTCCTGAACGAGCTCAAGGTCGCGCACATTTTCAGCGAGGCCAACGGCGGGATCTTCACGGCGCGCGAGCTGGTCGCGATGGTCACGCGCGAGGCGGCTGGGTTGCTCGACTGGGACCGCGTGGTCGGCACCATCGAGGTGGGCAAGCGCGCCGATCTCGTCGTGGTCGAGGGCGCGGCGGGCGACCCCTACCAACAACTTGTCCGCGCCAAGGAGTCGGACCTCGCGCTCGTGATGATCAACGGCGTCGGCCGCATCGGCGAGGCGGCGCTGATGCGCAAGCTGGGCTTTGCCGGCGAGACGCTCAAGGTCGGTGGCGCCAACCGCATGCTGTTCCTCGCGCACCCGGCCGAAGATCCGCTGACGCGCAACCTCACGCTCTCCGCCGCGGGCGATCGCCTGACCCGCGCACTGCGTGGTCTGCCCGCGCTCGCGCGCAGGGCCGAGCGCCCGCAACCGATCTCGCCTGTGGCGATGGCGCGCGCCGGCGCCAACACCTGGCGGCTGGCGCTCGACGAGATCCTCGACACCGGCGTCGAACTGCGCGCCAACCTGCCAGTGCGCGTGCCCGGCGGGCGCACGCTGCGGGCCGCGGCGATGCGGCCGGTGTTCGCGGAAACGAAGAAGCTCTCGGCCACCGTCATGCCGCTCGCCATCGATGCGCTGAGCGTCGTCGACGATCCCGGCTACCTTGACGCGCTGGACACGCAGAAGAACGTCCCCGACACGATCAAGGAGGGGCTGCGCGACCTCTGGTCGTGAACGCAGCTGCACCATGGCCCTCCTGCGCGACGCATTGAACGACTTCACCATCAACTGGCGCAACGACCTCGCGCCCGCCTGGCGCTCGGTGCTCGCCGGCGCCAGCCCCAACCCGACTGCCGTTGGCAGCGCGCTCACCTACGACGACCTGCAGCCCATCTACCCGTCGCGGCGCGACAAGCCTCTGCCCGGCGCGCGCGCCGATGCCCACGTGTTCCGCGCTTTCGACGGCCTCACGCCCGCGAAGGTGCGCTGCGTCCTGATCGGCCAGGACCCCTACCCCGCGCTGAGCCGCGCGACCGGTCGCTCCTTCGAGCAGGGCGACATCAACGCCTGGGGTCTGCCTGCGGCGTCGGTCGCGAGCAGCCTGCGCGTGCTGCTGCGCATGATGGTCGCGGCGCGCACCAACGATCCGGCCGTGCTGAAGATGAGCTGGACCACCTTCGTTCGCCACATCGCGACGCCCGCCGTCGCGCTCGAATCGCCGCGCGCCCTCTTCGACAGGCTGCAGCGGACGCAGGGCGTGCTCTTCCTCAATGCCGGGCTCACCATCACGCGCTACCAGTCCGGCGGCGCGCCGGAGCAGACGCGCGGCCACATCCCCTTCTGGCGGCCGGTGGTCGGCCAGGTGCTGCGATCGATGGCGACGCGAACGAGCGGACAGGTGGTTTTCCTCTGCCTCGGCCAACTTGCGCAAAACCTGCTCGCCAACGAAGGCGTAAAGCTCGCGGCCACCCAGGCGGGCACCTGGGAAACGCGGGCCGGCGAGGTCGCGCTGCCGCACCCGGTGGCCCCCGGCTTCATCAACGGGCCGAATCCGTTCGAAGCGGTCAACGCGAAGCTCGTCGCCTACGGAGCGGCGCCGATCGCCTGGTAGCGCGCCTGGACCAAGAGCCTCGGGCCAGCGTCCTCGAGTTTCGGGGGGTGACAAACCGACGCAAACATGGCCAGGAACGACGGGGTTGGGCATCAAGCAGCACGAGATAACTTTTCGCGAGCGCGGGCCGGCGAAACTGCAGGTCGTCGAAGGTGGTCATCGCTGTTCATTGCTGTCAAAACCGCAGTTGTCGGGTTTACGGCAACGAACGGCAGTGCCCGTGAGTACCGCGAGCGCATCTCTGAGAAGTTGGAACTCGCGCCGCCATTGAGTGTGGAGGACCCGCGCACCCCACGCCGGGGCACTGTCCCGGCGCGCGACGTTAAGAGGCGAACAATCGGAGCGTGCCGGTCGCATCGGTGACGAGGTAGCCAGCAACTCAGGAAAGAGGACAGGACCAGCGCGTGGGGTCTTGGCAAGAGCCGTCGCTAGAGATGCTGCGGGGGCGCAATCCGAGGAAGCCCACGCGATGTAGCGCCGGGTGCCTACACGTCGTAGGCTCCACGCGGCGTGTCGTTGGGGCCGAGCCACTGGGAGAACGCCATGCCTGACGACGCCGAGCTATGGAAGGATTGTTACCAGAGCGTGCAGCTGTTGACGCCGAAAGCGGCGAAGCTTGCCGCACGAATGCTCAGCAAGGACCCGCATGTTCCGACCAATTGGGCGTTTTCCCTGGACTTGGCGCTCACGTCCCGCGCAAAAGGAGCGGGGCCTATCACACAGGCGGATCTGGAGGTCATTGCGGCCAGTCAACGATCAGCCCCTTCTGAAACGCAGTTCGATGAAGATCATAGGCAGGCGTGGCAGTTCGCCGCATCGATACGGTCTTCTTCTATCGAGGCCCGCAGCCCAGCAAAAGGCCCTCAACGAAGCACTAACCCCGATGCTCCCCAGGAGCTCGTCTGGGACCCGCGAACCCTTACACCAGAGGAGAAATGGCTGCTTGCCTTCTCTGATGAGTTTCATCGGCTGGCAGATGATCGAGTTGATGCCGACGATGTCGCCAAATGCGCAATGAAGAGGTTGGAGACCGATGGGCACCGCAATCCAGTAGCGGTTGCCCGTGAACAATTCATTGCGGGACGCGATGGCGCCCTGGCTGCTGACAGCTTCGGGGGTGCGACGACGAGCCGTTAGCTTTACCCATAGCAGTCGTACGGGAGGCTGGCTGGCTCGGCCGCGAGGCCTGCCCGATGCTCAGCGGCGGCCGCCGCCCCGGCGGGGATATGTGACGCTGGACCTGCGGCCCTGTGATCTGTTGGCTGGCGCCGCCCGCGAACTCCGGCAGCAGCGACTTCGGATCGGTGGCTAACGCTTCCACTCTGACACAGCGCTGCTGAAGGCGGCCGGGGGCGTCCATTCCATTGCTGAAAAAATCCGGGGTGTTCCGAAGCCGGGACGGTCGGCTGCTACCGCTGAGCGATGCCGTGGACGGCAACCTGTTCAACCACAGCGAAGGGCCCAGCCGCGGGGAAAGGACAGCCCGCCGGCATCGAGGAACCACCAGATCTGGCGGGCTGCGATGAATCCGCGACCATCCTCTACCAGCGCCGGCGGACTGTCGAACTGAAATATGGTTCACCAGCCGCGGGGGACCCTAAGAGTACACGCCACAGCGCTGTAGGTCGCTCACCCGTGTGGCCGTGTTGCGCGGCGCCAAGCTGTCGGTGGTGCGGAGCGAAGCTGGACCTTCGTGAATGGGCCACCTAACGTAGAGTAGACAACTGCGGCGCCCGTTATGGGCGCGAGTCGCCTGGGCACGCGCCGAAAGTCCCGCTGGCGCGACGCCAGGCGAGAGGACCCACGGGGGACGGGATGCGCGGACAGCCGAGCCGGCCGAATGTGGCGCGGGCAGATCGCCCGGCGTATAAAGGTGCAAGCCCACTGCCCCAAGGTGACCATGATGGCAACGAAGCGGCCAGCACCTGTGATCGAGAAAGAGCTTGCTGAAATGCGCGAGCAGTTGGCAAGCCTTGAAAAGGCGAGCGAGGCCTCATCACCGGAGTCCAGAAAGGGCGGCCATCCGCCCTCAAAGGCGGTCGGAGACAAGAAGCTCACCGAGGCGAAGATCGCGGAACTCGAAGCCGAGCTGAAATCCCTGGGCGACGACCCGCCCCTTGAGTAGAAGTTTTTCACTTCACCCAACGCGCGGCGCCGACGACAGGCCGATCGGCAAGGCTGCTCGGCCCGGCCAACTTTGGAAGAGGGGTGCCACTGGACGCTTGATCTGCCTGCGAGGGCAGCGGGATTTCAACCTTTGCCCGCGCCAAACATCAATCCGGGTGCGAACCCTTCGGACCATCATCAACCGACTGCCTGGCAAATCGGGGCGTCCGTGTAGGTTCGGGACTCCCTCGGGATTCCCCTGGGAATTCCCTGGGATTGGGCCATCACCCATGCGACGCTTGCTTTTCATCTGCAGCAGCGCGCCACGACCGCGATGGCGGGGACTTGAGGTCGACCTGTCTCGTCGTCCTTCGCCGACGTGATGAGGAGTTCCGGCATCTTGTGGGTTCCGTCGTCGCTGGCAACCAGGTTCGTGCCTTGTTGTGCGCGGCAAGTTCCAGTGTGACCGCCCGGCGCGAATGCCGGCCGACGCGCGCCCTCCCCTCGCCGTGCCGCAGCGGCACGCCGGCGTGGTGCACACGATCGCGCCAGCGCCTTATGCTGCGGCATGCTTCGCCAGAACAGCACGACGCTGAAGATCGAGACCGCCGCCCGAGGGCTTGTGGAAGTCACGCAGCAAGTGGTCCGCTGGGTCGATGGTTGCGGGATCGAGAGCGGTCTGCTCACCCTCTTCGTTCGCCACACCTCGGCCAGCCTGCTCGTGCAGGAAAACGCAGACCCCGAGGTGCGCGCGGACCTGGAGCGCTTTTTCGCGCGCCTGGTCCCTGACGGCGATCCTCTTTTTCGCCACACCGAAGAAGGGCCGGACGACATGCCGGCGCACATTCGTTCGGCACTCACCGCGGTCCAGCTCAGCCTGCCTGTCCAGGGTGGCCGACTGGCGCTTGGCACGTGGCAAGGGATCTATCTGTGGGAGCACCGCCTGCGGCCCCATCGGCGCGAAATCGTGCTCCACCTCATCGGCGACTAGCTCAGGCGTCAAGGGCTGCGCGCGCCGCGGGACGCGACACCTGGGATCATGCACTCTTCTCTTACGGGCATTCATCCGTGAGTGAGCGCACACACCTAAACCGCCCTGCCCTGACGTCAGGCGGCTGAGCCGAGGTGGACTGAGCCTATTTGCCGGCCGGTGCGTCGAACAGCTGCCGATCGACCTTCCAGTCCGGGCCGTAGGTCGCATCGGCGTAGGCGTAGACCACCGCCGATCCGAGGAGGCCGTGAAGGACGTCTCCCTGCGCAGCCCTGCGACTGATGACCGCATTCAGTGCGCCCTTGCGCGCCAGATCCTGCAGGGCCCGATTGACCCAGCGGTTGAGCTGCGCCGGCTCGAGTGCGGCGACCTCTTTCTTCATGGCCTCGATCTGCTCGCGCAACCAGGTCGAACCGTCGGAGGCTGCGGGCTGCGCGGGCGAGGGAGGCGCCGGCGGGGCCGCGCGCAGCGAAGGGGCGGCGGCGACCGGCCCCGACGGTGCATCGGGCTCCGCCTCGTTGCGCAGCAGCGAGCGCAGGTAGGAGAAGGCGTTGTCGACGGCGCGCAGGCTCTTGTTGCCGGCGCGTCGTTCCAGCACGGCGATCTGATCGCGGACACGGTCGTCGCCGAACTCCTTGATCAGGCCCTCGAGCTTGATCTCCCGGATGCCAAGTGTTTCGGCCCGCAGGATCAGGTTGGCATCCACGGGCTGCGTCGAGGCGGGCCGCGGCAGCGACGCCTGGCGCTTCTTCCGCACGGCGAACTGGACCTCGTGGATGAGCCTGCCCTGCTTGTGTTCGATGAGCTCGATCTCGAGGTCCGTGTCGCTGTTGATCTCGGCCACCGCATCCTTCACGCGCTCGTTCTTGAACTTGCGCCACTCGCGCCGCTCCGGGCCTGGCCCGTTGCTCAATGCGTCGACCCACCACGCCACGGGCTTGCGACTGGTGACGCCGCTCGGATTGTCCCGATAGCGAATGCAGATCTCGTAGAGCGCAACGGCCGTATAGGAGCCGAGCTTGCCCAGAACCTCCAGGTCGATGGTGGCCCAGCGCTGCGGCTCGCGCAGGGCCGACATGATGGTGGGCGGATACGACCAGCTGACCCAGTTCTCGCCGCGGCGCACTTCGAGCGCGACTTCCGAGAGCATGGAGAAACCGCGCCACTTCACGCCGTCCCCGGGCGCTGTCGACTCCCAGTCGACCTCGAGGCTGCGCATCTCCAGCAGATAGCGCTTCGCCGCGGTGCGCTCGCTGCCGCTGGAGCCGGTGGTGCGCAGCACCGCCGCCAGGGGTGCCTCGAACATGAAGTCGGCCGAGGGCATGGCCGGCATGGCCACGAGCCGCGTCTGGGAGATCTGCAGCAGTGCCGTGTAGATGCGGCGGCCAGTCAGCGTCACGCGCGCCGAGCGCGGCATCATCACGATCATCTCGTGCGGCTTGCGCAACTCAAGCGCTTCGTCGGCATCTGGCGCCGCGACGTTCTTCTGACTGTTCATGAGGACCTGATCGTATGTCCAACTCCGATTGGACACAAGCAGAACCATCCGTCCAGCGGGCGCCTCTCTCAGCGCGCTGCGCGCAGGATCGACAATCGCGCGAGGCCCCGATTAAAAGGTGGACACTTAGCCAACTTCATGGCTTCCAGCGCTTCAGCCGACCCGATCAGAACCCGGACAGTTCGCCTCGAAGCACCTTCTGACGGGGCTGAATCAGGCGATTAAAACCTGGACGATGCCCTCTTGTGACGGAAAACGGGCACATTCTGGGCGTTCTACACAGCTGTGGATAAGCTGCGCGGCATCGCGACACCGGCTGGACATTTGGCGATCAGAACCTGGACGGATGCGATTAGAAGCTGGACGCAAGCGATGGGAACTTGGACGCAAAACGCGAATAGACGGCCGTAACTCGTTGATTTTAAAAGAGAAAAATGAGTTTGCGGATGGCTTAATCTCTTTAAGGTATTGAATACTTTTTAATCTCGGAGAGGGTGAAAAAGGAGAAAAACAGGAAGGCCCCATAGAGCGGCGCGCGTGCCGAACGATTGCTGAAGATTCTTCGTTTTTGCGAAGGTGATGGGCATAATCGCAGCACTCTTTAACTTCCGGGGCAGACTTCGTGGACATCAAGCAAACTATCCGGCGCCAGAACCTCGAGGACATCGAGCACCAGGCGCACAAGGTCGCGGGCATGATGGGGCGTATTCGGGCGGCGATGCTGGCGCCGACCGCCATCAAGACGGCGCCGACCCTCAAGGCCGTGCAGTTGGCCGAGCTGTGCGGGGTCGACAAGTCGAAGATAGCCTACCGGCTCACGCGCGGCGACCTCCCCAGTGGCGAGATCCATGGCAACAGTCGTGAATGGACGATGGCGGAGGCGCAGGTCTGGGCCCGCGAGCTGCGCGCCGACCATCTGCGCCCGGAAGGCGCCGCGGGCATCACCATCACTGTCGCCAATTTCAAGGGCGGCGTGGCGAAGACCACCTCGGCGGTCACGCTCGCCCAGGGGCTGTCGATGCGCGGGCACAAGGTGCTGCTGCTGGACCTGGATCCGCAAGGCTCCGCGACTACCTTGTTCGGGGTGCTCCCGGACGCCGAGGTCGAGACCGAGCACACGGCGATGTCGCTCTTCACCGGCGAGCAGGACAACCTGCAGTATGCGATCCGCCCGACCTACTGGCCGAACATCGACCTGGTCTGCGCGGCGCCGCTTCTTTATGGCGCGGAGTTCCACCTGCCGGCGCGGCAGGCGCGGGACGCGGGCTTCGAATTTTGGCGCGTGCTCGACCGCGGCCTGGACCTGACGCGCGAGGCCTACGACGTCGTGGTGATCGACACGCCGCCGTCCCTGAGCTACGTGACGATCAATGCGCTGATGGCGGCCGACGGCGTCATCATGCCCTTGCCGCCTTCCGCGCTCGACTTCGCGAGCTCGGCCCAGTTCTGGGACCTGTTCTCAGACCTGTGCAATCAGCTGGTTCGAAGCCGCGGCCAGGACAAGAGCTTCGAATTCATCGATGTGCTGTTGTCGCGGGTCGAGGCCTCGGACACGGCCAGCTCCGTGGTGCGCCAGTGGGTGCTGGAGGGCTACGGCGACAAGGTGCTGCCGATCGAGATTCCGAAGACCGCGGTGGCGGCCACCGCGAGCGCGGAGTTCGGAACCGTCTATGACCTGCCGCGCGGCTCGGTGAACTCCAAGACGTTTTCCCGGGCGCGGGTTGCCTACGATCGGATGTGCGAGCTGATCGAGCAGCAGATCGAGGCGGTGTGGGCGCATCAGGTGGCGCAGCGGCAGGTTCTGGAAACGGTGGTTTGACATGGGACTGAAAGACAAGGCCTCCAAGATCGACTTCGCATCGCTGATGCCGGTGGCGGCGCCGACGCCCGACGTCACCAAGCCGAAGACGGCGCCTGGCGCCATGATGGCGCTGGCCAACGACCAGCGCTCCGAGCTCCTGCGCGAGAACGACCTGCTGCGTGGGCAGGCCGCGCGCGCGGCGGAACTCGAGGGGCGGCTGAACGACGCTGTGACCGAGCTCCAGACCTGGGACGGTGCCAAGGCGACGCGGCTGCTCGATCCACGCGAGATCAAGCGCAGCGACTACGCCAACCGCCACGAGTCGAGTTTCCGACTCGAGGGCTTCGAGGATCTCAAGCGCGAGATCAAGGAAGCCGGAGGCAACATCCAGCCCATCAAGGTGCGACCGATCGCGAGCCCTGGCGAAGGGCCGAAGTACGAGATCGTGTTCGGTCATCGCCGCCACGAGGCGTGCCTGCAACTGGGCTTGCAGGTTCTGGCGTTCGTGGACAACCTGGACGATCGCGCGCTGTTCGAGGAGATGGAGCGCGAGAATCGCGAGCGTGCCGATCTGTCGGCGTGGGAGCAGGGCGTGATGTACGCGCGTGCGCTGGACCGCGGCCTCTATCCTTCCCTGCGTCAGATGGCCACCGCGATCGGCGTGGATCCGACCAATCTCTCGAAGGCGTTGGTGCTGGCGCGGCTGCCGCAAACGGTGCTGCAGGCCTTCGCGTCACCGCTGGATTTGCAGTTTCGCTGGTCGACGGCGTTCAAGGCCGCGTTGGAGAGCGACCCCGTGGGACTGGAAGCCCGGGCGGCCGAGATCGCGGCGGACCGCGGCACCCTGAGTGCAAAGGAGATCTTCGCCCGGCTGACCTCGCCGCAGGCGGCGGCCATGCGCGCCCCGTCCCATCCGTCGATCCAGACCTTCGAGAAGGCGGGCACGACGATCGCGACGATGAAGGTCGACGGGCAAGCCAAACCCTCCATCCGCATCCATGTCGGCTTGACCGCGGCGCGTCAGCTGGAGCTCGCCCGTTTGCTCAAGCAATTTGTCGCGGAAGGATGAGAGCGAAGCCGCGGACAAGCAAAAGGCGCCTGGGGCGCCTTTTTTGTTTGCTCGAATCTCCCGAGTCGGAAGGGTGTAGTACCGTACTACACCCCGGATCGAAGCGACCTCGCTAGGGAAGTCGTCGACCTGAATCGCGGTGTAGATCGCGGTGTAGTACCGTACTACACCCCCCGGAACGGGCGACGGCATTCCGCCGTCCCTCAGGATTGCGAGCCTCGAGACGCCTCGAGCCGCTCGAGTGACGACAGGATCTGGTCGATCGTCGATTTCAGAACCCCCATGTCCCTGTCGCGCCGGGCCTCGACAATGGGGTTGGCACCGCCCCCGTCCGCTCGTGCGGTGGCAAGCAACGTCTCTCTGGAACGCGCCACCACCTCGTCAAGGCGAGTGATGAGGTTGTTGCGCAGCGCAGCGAACTGGGCCATTTCGCGGCGCATTTCTCGCACGTCGTCACCCAGCGTCACGAGCACCTGCTCGATACGCCGTTGCCACTCCCCGAGTTCCTCCGAGGGCGGCGCGGCCGAGGGCGCCGCCTCAAAAGGCCGCTGAGCGGGCGCGACAGGCGTCGCCTGGTCATGCATCAAAGGGCGCAGCACGGCAGACAGCTGGCGGGCCGTGCGCGCCACGGCTTCTTCGAACACGGCTTTCGGATCCGAGTCCGCAAGCTGCGGCCACAATTCGTAGACCCGTGCGATTGCCTTGTCCGTGGCCAGGCGCAGTCCTGGCCGCCCTGGTTTGCCTGGCAGCACGGTGCCCTTGACGCTCGCGCCCTCCTGGCCGGCCGGGTCAGCCTCCCCGCGCGAGGCGATGAGACATTCCCTGAATTCGCCGCTTGCGCTCCATTTCTTGAGCATCGCTTCCGAGGGCGCGCTGGCGCCATGCAGGATGACCAGGATGCGGCCGAGGTCCGCGACGCTGCTGATTTCCGGCCATGCGGCATCGCGGAATTCCCCGAGATCCACATCCTGTTCTGAAGCACGATCCATGGGTAAGGAAGACAAATGCGCCACGCCTGAAGGATTTGGTTACTGAATAACCGAATTATCAGCCCGCTATCGCCAAAGTGCCTTCTTGGGCGCGATTTCCGTGAAACAATTTCTTGCTCCAGTGAAGACTCCCTCATAAGTTGTTGTCACAGTTGGAAAAAATCATTTCCTGCGGTCGCGCAAATCGGGAGGTCAATGTTTCACGGAATTTCCGGCTCCTCGTCGGACGTGTTGGGCGGCCTCATCCTTTCGCGCGCCGACCATTTCGTTCTGCCATTCTCAACTTACCTGCAATTGCAGTTTGGAACGCGCGCTCTCCGGCAGGGCACCACCACGCCCCGCCGGGGTTGGCTTGGCCCCGACGTCGAGATTTATCAGAACCGGGGTGGGTCCGTCAGCGCGACAAAAGCCCCAAGGGCAATGCACCACCTCAAAAGACAGGCGTTCGTCGCCGGTGACTGCTTTCGGAGGTTTCATTCCTGAGCACACGTTCCCCACGACCGCTTCTGCTTGGGAAGCGGAAGCGGAAGCGGAGGCGGGACGGCACGAAGCCCGCAATAGGCCCCAACCCGCCGTGGGGACGGCGGGCAGCGCGAGATCTCGCACTGTTACCCGACACTTGCGTCCCTCGGAGATCCGCTCCTTCTGTTGGAACGCGTTCATCCCAGCATCGCGGGCTAGCGTGGCAAGATGCAGCGAGCGCCTGCACACCTGTGGGACCGGGCCAAACTGTCCAGCTTTTAATCGGGCACGTGAAAGCGCGTGACGTTCGAGGCAGATCGTTTTATGCGCGACGTGAGAAAACTAAGCGTTTTCTGGGTAGGAGGTATGCCGACCGGTACAGCTTCACAAGGGAGCCCGAGCAACCACCGGACGGGGTTCTGTTGAACTTCCGTTCGACGCTTACGCAGATGCTCGGCCGGCTTGGCGGTTTCTCGACCTTACCCGCCACGTCGAATACACGGCCGCAGGCGCGCGCGGCAGTAAATGGAAATCATCGAGGGACCGGCCGCTGATGTGGACGCGATCACCCGTTCGGCGCGCGAGCGCGACGGCGTGCGATCAGGCAAGTTGGCGAAGCGGTTTCCCCGCCTTGCAGAACGACTTGATCTGGGCCAGGGTCGCTGCCGCCGTCGCTGACGCCTTCGCACCTGAGCCCTCGGAACCAAAGGACACGGCGGACGATCCGGATTCGCGGCCTCCGCTCGGCTGATGCCCCGGTCCCGCTGACCTGGATGGCGCCCCTCGTCAACCGCATCTCTCGCTGAGCGATAGGCAGCCTCATGAAGTCGAACGGTTCGATTGCGGCCATCTGTCGGCCAGCGTGGAACGTGCGTGCAATCGATGCTCAAGGGCAGAAGCGCCTGAGCATCGTCGTTGCCAGGCAGGGCCGCTTCCCAGCGCACGAGCCGTGACTGATGTCACATCATAATTACTAATTATAGAGATAATGGACATGCCGGCCAGTCAGGGCGCACAGCGCCAACGGCTAGCGCCCGAATCCTGTTCCGTACGGCATTCACTCGAATTCGTTTTCAAGAGGTCATGACCGCCATTCCAACGCCATCGCAACTGGCCCAGCTCGATGATGCCGAACTCGAGGAGTTGGCTCACGCTTGGCGCGCTCGCGCTGCGCGAGGTGAGTCTGACGCGTTTGGAGTCGCCCACGTGCTCGAAGTCGAAAGGCGAGGGCGCATTCGCGCAAGCCAGATGATCACACTTCGTGGTCCGCTGGTTGCGAACACCAGGCGGCCCTGGTGGAAGTTCTGGGATTCCGACTCGGGCGATGAGCCCATGAGCCCGACCTGAACAAGCCTCCACCATGAAGCTCCACAGCGACTACTTCTCGTCAAGTGGGTGCCTGTGGCGGTTGCGGACGAGCATTCGAACTGCACCGGCCTTGGGCTGGGAGGCGAGAACCTTCGTCTCGTCGACCGCAGGGGGGCGCCCGGCGCCGTGCCGTGAGGCGGATCGGAGATGGCGTAGGCGTCGCCGCGCGCAACGCCCGGGTCGCGCCCCGACCGCAGCCCGCGACGGTGGGACTCTGGAAAGGAACTCAGGCACAACTCGGACTGCCTAAGCGCTTACTGTGGTTCTCCAAGGTCGACCACCGACCTTCTTGCCCCGACCGGCAACGGCCGGGGCTTTTTTCGGATCCTGTGGGATGAGCCGCTCGGGCTCACAGTCCGGCGGCTGTATCGCCTACTGGCTCAGTTGGTGGACTTGCGCAAGGTATTCGCCCCATGCCCGCGCATCTGCCTCTGCGAGCCTCGCGATTCGCTCCTTGCTTTCGGCGGCCGCATCGGCCCGGCCTTCTCTGCAGGAGGCCTCGAAGTCCGCAAGCGCGTCGCAAATGGCCCGCTGGTGGGCGTCGGTCGTCTTGACCGCGGCCGCGCTGAGTACCGCATATCGTTCGAAATCAACCACGTCATGACCTCCAGAGCGCGCGAGTTTTCTTGGACGTTTCGGTAGGCGACGTAGGAATTCTTCCTACTTCCGAGCGAGGCAGGGCCTCTTACCGGAGAGGATCTGTAGGGGATCCAGCATGGCTCAACCTACAAAGCCAAGAGAGCCCGGTCGTCGAGCTGTCGCCGTCGCTGAGCTTCGTGGCTGCGCAGGGGCTGTGACCGGGATCGAGCAGTAGACAGAGGAGGGCTCGAATCATCTGGGTCGCTTCGTGCTTGCGGGACAGCACACCTGATAGCGGCAAGGGGCAGCGCCTCGGCGCCGTGCTTGCCGGTGGCCATCTTGTGGCATGGGAGGAGGATCGTTCGCGAGCAACACGCGGCCATTGCGGCCATGCTGCGTCCCGTCGTCTGCTGTTGGGCAGCGCCATCCCCAACGCGCCAGGGGGCGATGCGCTTTTTAGGTCATGAGTTCCCGCACAAGCGGCACAACCGCAAGGAATCCGAAGCGCTGTTCCCAAGCTGCGCGCGCCCGCCACTATCGCGTGAATTGCTCGACCGGCAGCATCAGCCCGTTCAGCCTGTTCAGCCGTCGCGGCCGAGCCGAGAAGTACCGGCAAATGCGAAGGGTAGGGCGCTCGCAGAACGAGCGAGGGTCTGCGCTTGGCGCACCATCCGTCCTTGGGTCGTGGGGCCGACAGATCGGATCTCTGGCACGATGTTTCGGCCGCATGACGTGATACGGTGCGGAACCCGACGCTCGCCGCCGCTGCAACTTGCCGGGCAGAATGCAGCCGGGAGCCACTGTCAGGTCAGTCGTTCGGAGGCTTCATGTTCAAGGTCGCGAGCGCAGTACTTCTATGCGTCCTGGCCGGCTGTGCAAGCACCGCGCCGCCGGGCTATTCGATATGCTCGACGCAGCCTGGTAGCTATGCCTGCCAGATCGAGCAGTACCAACGTGTCAACGACTGAGATCATTCCCAATGAGAGCGACAGACAGGGTCTGCCCAAGAGCTGAACGTCCAGGCTCCTATCAGATGAACCTGTCCATCGAGCCTCTGGCGACGCGGCATTACCGGGGAACGCGGCTCGCGCTCTCGCCAGCCAAGGTGCCCAAGTGTCTGGCGCGCGAGGACTTCGGCGACAACCCCGTGGCCGACGTGCGCGACGCTGCCTGAACACAGAAGCAGCGAGCACACGATGGCCACTGCAAAGTCGATCGACACCGGCGACTACAAGCTCTTTCCTTCGCCCAGGAACGTTCACCGCGTCGTCTTCGAGCACCAGGTCTTCGTGCCGTATCCGTACGCACTGATCGTGATGGACGAGTTCTACTTCAAGGGGCGCTACAGCCTGTTTTCCGCCTGCCGCCTCAGCGACGGGAAGATGGGGCAGGTGGCGACGTTCGAGTTGGCATCGGACGTGGACATCTTCAACAGGAAGTTCACGCCGGATTGAGCCGGCCCTACTGCAGCGCGAACCTGTCGCGCTGCGCCTGGGCGCACTCGCCCATCACGTTCAATGCGCGCTCCACGGCGGGCGTGCCGGTCACGAACGGGTTGGCCGCGCCGGCCGGCTGCTGGCGCAGCGCAGCCAGCTTGGCCTGCGAGCCGTCGATGCCCGAGTGGTTCGACAGCAGCACGTCGATGCGCTGAGCCTGAGCCACGGTGCTCATGCGCCGCGTTGAATCGATGTAGCTGTCCAGCCGCGGCACGTCCTTGCCGAAGTTGAAGCCCGTGCCGCCCCAGAGCATGGCGCGGTGCTTCCTGCCGCCGGTCGTCACGTCGAACACTGGCGAGATCGTGCCCATGGTGTGGCCCGCCGTGATGTACAGCGCGACGGTGGTATCTCCGAGCGTGATGCGCTCACCGTCCTTCACGGAGACGTCTCGCTTCGGCGGCGCGCCCCAGATCGGCGTGGCGAATTCGAGCCTGGTTTCGGTCATGGTCCAGTCGGTGTCGCTCATCACCACGCGCGCACGATACTTCTGCGCGAGGTATGGCGCACCGCCGTAGTGGTCGCCGTGGCCGTGCGTGACGATCACGTACTTGATCTGCGCCGGATCGAGGCCCAGCTGGCGCATGCCGCCTTCGATCAGTGCCGCGGCCTCCGCCTGGGTGTTGAGCGCATCGATGAGGATGATGCCGTCCGAGGTCTTGATCGCCCAGGCGCTGACCCAGTCGGCGCCCACGAAGTACAGGTTGTCGAAAGCCTGGCCGGGCGGCGGTGCGGGCCTGGCGATGAAGGCGGCAAGGCCCTTGTCCAGCTCGGCCTGGGGCGGCCGCGTGGCGGGGGCAGGTTTGCAGAGAGTCAACAGCGCCGTCAGATCGGCTCCGGCGGCGCGCGTGGCGGCCGCAACATGTGCGGCGACCGTGGCGTCCGAAGGCGCCTGTCGCTGGGCTGGGGTCTGCGCGCAGCCCTGCGCCAGGGCGACAACCACTGCGAGGGCGGTCGTCTTAAGCATAAAGGTGGCGGTTCGATTCTTGCGCTGTGCCATTGCTGTCTCCGTGCCGTCGGTGCGGCCTATTGTGGAGACGCCATTCTGGGACATGGGCACTTGTCCGATTGCCGCCCGAGGCTTGCACGATGGCCCTCCACTGTCCGGGTGGTCCAGCGTGGTCCTGGATCCGAACATGGAGTGGCTGCGCCGGCTCGCGCCCAAGCGCATGCGGTCCGACGCTCGACGGTGCGATCACCGCGATGCCGATGTCTCCCCCAAACGTCGGATGGCAGCCAGTTTCGTAAGCGCTAACGTGAAGCCCCAGACTCTGATCGGACTTTGTGGAAAGCGTCATCAAAGTATTGACGGACAAGTCGCTTGAAACCATCCTCAGCGAGGGCGGCAGTGGCCCCTGGAAATTGAACCAGGACCGTGCGTCGGCCTGTCCCTATGTTGTTGCAGTTCGGAACCTGAACGGCGCGGGGGACCGCGGAGGTGTCGGCCACCGCACGGCGTTCATGATCGGCAAGATCTCCGAGATTCTGGAATCGGGCGACCGGCACGTCATTGCGTTTGGCGAGTACGCACTCTTGGCCATCCCGAACGCATGGGAAGGAAGCCGCAACCCGGTGGCATACACGAATCTCGAGAAGCTCAAGATCGACCCCAAGCTCCTCGAGTGGAGGAAATTTCCTGGATCCCGAGGCTCTACTGTCTGAGCTACGCCCCCTGCCACAAACGACCGCCATGGAGCGCCCGAGACGCTGACCGCCTGCGAACGGAAGTCCGGCGCAGAAGGCAGAATGCGGCCAGATCCAGACGTTCGAGGCGAGCTCCCAATCCATTTAACCAAGCCACTTCTATGGGTCACTCCGTCACCGGCTTCATCACGCCCTCGGAAACGGCGGCTCGTGCTCTTGGTTGCTGAGCCACGCCTCCGAGGGGTCAGCTTGGAGCAAGGCACGGTACTGTTTCCGCTATCCGATGACCTCATCGATGAAATCTTTCCACCCTCTCAGGACCGCGGGCCGGCAGAGTTCACCTACTTGTCGCCACAGGTTATGGAGTTCCTGCGACGCCTCTCGGTGCATGGCGTATTTCGAAACCGAGTACCACGGCGGTACTGGCGATCAAGGTTCCGTGGTGTTGAGGGGCGGCCAGGTTGCCTATGGCCCTAGGCGCGGCGAAATCGGGCCAATCAACGAGGCGCTGCAGCTTCTTGGGATTGAGCGTCTCACACAGTCAGATGAGTTTCAGGCAGTCGGGCTGTGGCGCCACCGCTTTACGGAAGACTGGCTCGAACTGGACGCCGGCACATAGATGGACGGCAGCAGCCGGAGCGTCGTCGGATGGCTACGACCCGACATTCGGGATGTTCGCATAGTCCGGCCCGAAGCGGCCGTTGGCAGCGGCGGCGATGTAAGTTCGCGGGCAGAACTTTTTCAATCGGCCACCGTGGCTATGAGAGGGCAAATCAGATGGCAAGATTCGTCTTGGTACCGGGTGGTTGGCATGGAGGCTGGGTATTCGAAACTGTCAGCAATGCGCTATCGAGCGTGGGCCACGAGGTCCAGGCCCTCACTCTCTCGGGGTTAGGTGACAGTCCTGCGAATGGCGCCAACCTCGAACGCCATATCGATGAGGTGGTTCAAGCGATTCGGGCGCGCGATACCGGTGCCGTTCTTGTCGGTCATTCGTATGGAGGAATGGTCATCACGGGCGCAGCAGATAAGGACCCCTCGCGCGTCAGGGCGCTCGTCTACGCCGATGCCTACGTACCGGACAACGGCGCATCGGTCTGGTCGCTAACTACACCGAACTATCGGGAGCGCTTCATAGCGGGGGTGGCGGCGGATGGTTTGAACTGCGCACCGGCGGCCCACCTCGACAAGCGATGCAGGCCCCATCCCATAGCCACCTTCCTGCAGGCGATTCAGTTGAACGGCGACTGGCGCAACGTCCATAGCAAAGCCTTCATCGCCGCGTTCGGCTGGGAAGGAAGTCCGTTCATCGACCTGTACGAGCGTCTGCGGCTGGATCCTGGATGGGCCACGCACCGCGTCGAATGCGCGCACGATATTCCGCGGCTGGCTCCAGAAGCGCTTGTGAAGATCCTCTTCGAGTATGTGTGAGCAGGCCGGTCCCGGCCAGAAGCGGAATGGCGACGGTGGCGTCCGCTTGACCAGTATTCAACAAGTTGACCGACCCGTGCGAGCCTTCGAAATTCTGCGCAACGGACGGCGCCTAGTGGTGGGGGGCATAGAGGACGCGGCGCTCCTCTCCCTTTCCATTAGCGTGCACGTCAATAACGAGCTCGATATGCGAGGCATGAGAGACCTTGGCAACCACCGCCCATCCCACGTCGAGTGGATTCAGGAACTGCCCCTCGACTTTGGCGACGAGATTCGCGTGAGGCTCCTCGAAGTCGAAGAGGCAACGCCGCCGGCCGATGATATTGCGTCCGATTCCGATGAGCACATTGCCGCGCAGGCGATGTACGAAGCGCAACTCGCGATGGGCTTTCCCGAGCCTCGAGCTTTAGATCGCAAGCAGCCCGATGCGTCGCTGGAGGTTGTGGTCGGCGGGGCGCCGGTCCTCGCCAAGTACCTGGACCATCTGCCGCTATACCGGCAGGAAGCGATCTTCGAGCGTGCGGGCCACGTCATCGCCCGCTCGACGCTGGCACAGTGGGTGGGTGAGTGCGGCATGCAACTGCAACCGCTGGTGGACGCGCTGGCAGCAGAGCTGCGTGACACGACGTCCTGCACGCCGATGAGACGCCGGTGGCAATGCTCAAGCTCGGAGCGGGCAAGACGCACCGGGCATACCTGTGGAGCTACTGCACGACGCAGTTCAACCCGATCCGGGGCGTCGTGTTCGACTTCGCCGACAGCCGGGGTGGCCAGCACGTGCGTGACTTCCTCAAGCTGAGCGGAACCACCGCCAAGCCTGGCTGGCAGGGCAAGCTCGTCACAGACGACTTCAGCGGCTACAAGGCCTGCTTCGAGCTGAGAGTGATCGAGGTTGGGTGCATGGCTCACGCGCGGCGCAAGTTCCACGAGCTATGGATCAACCACGGCATCCAGGTCGGCGAACAGGCGCTTGAAGTACGCGGCCAAGGAACGCATCATCATGATCGAAGGTCGACGCGCCCGCAAGGTCGGCGGGTCACTGCGCAGTGACCGACCCAAAAGAAGGGGCGCGCCGGTCACCAATGCCCACGTCGTCTCATTCGCCCAACAACACACAGGTGCCGCCATGAACTACGACCCATCGAATCGTTGATCACAACGGCTTGACAAACAAGTCCTCATAGAAGCCGACCTTCACCGTGTCCCGTCAATTTCAACGCTCATGACAAATTACCGCACTTCGAAAGGCGAAAGGACACTCACGATGACCATCACCATCACCGCCTTTGAACGGTCGCCCGACGGCGGCAAGGGTCTGGCGCGCGACACACGCGTCCGCTGGGCGCTCGAGGAAGCCGGCCTGCCCTACGAGGTGCGCCTGGTGTCCTTCCGCGCGATGAAGGAGGCCGCGCATCTGGCGCTGCATCCCTTCGGCCAGATCCCCACCTACGAGGAAGGCGACCTCGCGCTGTTCGAGACCGGCTCCATCGTGCTGCACGTCGCCGAGCGCCACCCGGGCCTGTTCCCCGCCGATGCCAATGCAAGGGCGCGCGCCATCACGTGGATGTTCGCGGCGCTCAATACGGTCGAGCTTCCCATCCTCGAACTCGTCACCGTCAAGCTGGCGGAAGGCGACAGGCCCTGGAAGGCCGAGCGCCTGCCCCTCGTCGAGGACCGGGTGCGTGCCCGATTGAACCAGCTGGCCGCCCGCTTGGGCGATGGAGACTGGCTGGACGGCGGCTTCAGCGCGGGCGACCTGCTGATGGTGTCAGTGCTGCTCCGGCTGAGACCGTCCGGCCTGCTGAACGAGTTTCCCAGCCTGGCCGCCTATGTCGCTCGCGGCGAAGCGCGGCCGGCCTACCAGCGGGCGTTCGCCGCGCAACTGGCGATCAACGCCGCCCCTTTACCGGCGGGCTGACAGGGCGCAGCTGCCGGCGCGGACGAAGCGACGCACAGCCGTCGCCCCGGCCGCCGCAGGCGTGCATTTCAAGGTGGGTGCGCCGGACGCTCACGGACGACGAGAAGACGTGAGCCCCCGAAGGTCCGCTTTGTAGAAAGCGCGAAGTCGCGTTTGGGCCCAAAGGACCTCCGCGACCGGCTAAAGTCGGCCAACTGCGGACGTCCGCGCAACCGTTCACCTCAATCGAAAGTCCGTTCCAATGAACAACTGGCGCGCAGCCGTTGTGTGCGTTTGGCTCGTTCACGCGGGTCTGAGCGCGCTTCTTTGGTTTTGGACATCCGGCGCGGCCCTCGGCTTGCGTGGTTGGGGGCGCGGCCACCTTGGATCGAGATTGCGTGGGGCGCTCCCACAAGCGTGTGCGCACTGACATCCTGTGCATCAACAATGGTCTCTTCGGCTCGTGGACGATTCGGCCGCTCTCCGATCCTTCCGTCAAGAAGAACTGCTCGAGCGTGGCCTTCGAGAGGCTGGACCCACCTCACTTCAGGCGTCTTATGAAAACCATCGAATCTTGGGCAAACATGCTGCGGGAGCGTCCCGAGGCAGAGGTGATCTCGTTCGTTCGACAAAATCCTGAACTGGTGAACGTCGCAGACACCGCGTCATCCGAGTACGCGCTTGAGCAAGCAATCTTTTATGAGATGTGCGACTTAGCCAAGTTGCTGCTTGATCTAGGCGCGGATCCGAACCAGTTAAACGATCAAGGTCGATTAGCACTTCACACCGCCATAGAGCTATTCGAAAGCTCACCAAAAGTCTCTCTTTCGCTCTTTGAGCTTCTACTGTTGCGTGGTGCAGATGCTGAGGCCAGGGGGTTTCCAGACTTCACAGCCCTTCATAGGGCTTGTGCCGCGAATGCCATTCCCATCGCCGTTATGCTCATCGAGCATGGAGCAAGTCTGGTTGCTGCAGCAGAAGCATGGGTCGATGGCGGCCGCACGCCGCTAGACGTCGCACACACTCATCGCCATAAAGAGCTTGCATCGGTGCTGCGGAGTAAAGGTGCGAAGAGCGCCGATGATCTGTCGGGTGCCTGAACAACAATGGCGTACCGCGGGGCAACCTTTCATTGTTTGATGAATGGGATCGCATGGCCGCCGTAATTCATAGTGAATTCAGACCCATGCCGTCAGTTGACCTCGATGACACGCGGTGATGGAGGTCCGGTTACGACAGCGCCCAAGGCCTCCTTCGTTCCCGCTGCTCCAGTCGCAAGAACGGCTACAGTCGGGCCAGAACCCGTCCATCGGCGACCCGGCTCAATTTGCACCATAGTCGACATTCGCGGTACGCACACACCGTTTGGCGTAGAGGAACAGGAGCAAGGGACATGAAGGCAGAACAGCGCGAAGCCCTCCTCAACACATTGAAGTTGCGGTTCGAGCAGAACATGAATCGGCACGCAGGAGTGGACTGGGCCGACGTCCATGCTCGCTTGCAACGCAGTCCCGAAAAACTGATGTCGCTTCATGAGATGGAGAGAACGGGTGGGGAACCCGATGTCATCGGGGCCGCGGACGATGACGACGGCGCCTATCTTTTCTGCGATTGCGCCACTGAAAGTCCGCAGGGGCGCAGGAGCCTGTGCTACGACGCAGAAGCTCTGAAATCCCGAAAAGAGAACAAGCCGGAGAACAACGTTGTCGACATGGCCAAGGCCATGGGTGTCTCGCTATTGACGGAGGCGCAGTACCGCAAACTTCAACAGTTCGGGGAGTTCGACATGAAGACGTCCAGTTGGGTGGTAACGCCACCCGACGTTAGAAAACTCGGTGGGGCTCTGTTTGGCGATAGGCGCTACGGCAAGGTCTTCGTGTATCACAACGGCGCTCAGTCCTACTATGCGGCGCGAGAATTCAGAGCCTCGCTCAGGGTCTGAATTTGTGATGAAGGGGTTGGCGCTGGGAATCGAGACTCACGGGGCCTAACGGCCAGAATCGGGCATTCCGGCCGGCACGCAGGAGAAATGACGATGCCAAAGCATCGAATTTTCGCGACACCGTTCGCGAAGGTGTATCCGTTGTACGTCCAGAAAGCGGAGCGCAAGAATCGTACGAAGGAAGAAGTCGACCAGGTCATTTGTTGGCTGACGGGCTATGACCAGGCGGGACTTCAGCTGCAGATCGAACAGGAGAACGATTTCGAGACGTTCTTCCTTCATGCCCCGGCCATGCATCCAAACGGTTCTCTGATCAAGGGAGTCGTCTGCGGTGTTCGCGTCGAAGAGATCGATGACCCGCTGATGCAAAAGATCCGCTACCTGGACAAGCTGGTCGACGAGCTTGCGAAAGGGAAGTCGATCGAAAAGATCTTGCGGAACTAGCTCACTTCTTTAAATGTCCGATCAGGCACCTGCCGGCCAGGTGGTGTGGGGCAGAATCCGGCCAACACCGGACGTTGCCAGTCGTCGTCCAATGAGGAGATGTTGTTGATTCCATCAGACCTTGACGACCTGGTTCGGCGGCAAAAGGGTGACGTTCTGCGGACCCAAGCTGAGGGTGTGGAGGCCGAACTCACGGCGCTCGGCATCGCTTCTGATTGCGAGTTTGGTAGCTTCTATCGGAGCTACCAAGCATCTCCGCTTGGAAGCTCTGTTTCGTCAGTGAACTCCTGGATGTCGCCGAGCCCAGCGCACAGGTGGCACGGGCAACGCGGTTCGTTCATGAAGTCTGGAGCGTCCAGCAGGAGTTAGTTTGCTTCTCTTCGGTAGAGGGCGAAGGCGCCTACCTTTACTCGATTCAAAGCGAGGCGGTCTGGGACTTCAGCCTCGCCAGTAGCGGCGATTTCGCGGACGGTACGGCGCCGAACTGGCCGAGCTTTTTCGCATTCATGCGGTGGTACCTCGCCTAGTGCGTGATGTCAGAATCCGGCCAGGTCCTGACGCTCGATGGCGTCGCCCAGTTCGCCTTCGTTTAAGCTCCACTGACCTAGCTTTCTGACGTTCTGCCATGCTTCAAATGCGCCCAGGGTGTGAGTGCTGCGACCGAGATCTGCCGCCGGATTCAGCCGATGCCCGCATCTGTTCCTTCGAGTGCACGTTTTGCAGCGATTGCTCAAATCGGCGCCTCGCCGGGACGTGCCCAAACTGCGGCGGTGAATTGCTCCCGCGTCCTTCGCGGTCGCCGGCCAAGCTTGAGAAGTACCCGGGTTCGACCACGCGGGTGTTCAAGCCCGAAGGTTGCACGGCTGCACCCTGAACCTCATTTGGCCCGCCCGGCCGCCTCGCCGACTCATCACGGCCACAACCGGTCTTTCCTTTGCTTGGACATTCGAAAAGCATCGGGGCTTCCTAGCCAAAGGACCTCACATGAAAATTCGAACCAGCTACCCAGGCCAGACAAAAGCAGTTGTCGAGGCGCCGACGCACTTGTTTGAACAATGGTTTAAGGGGGAAGTTGAAAACAAGTCATTTCAGCCGCCCTTCATTGAATTCATGCCGACCGAGGACGAAATAACGGAAGTGAGGATGAGCAAGATGCGTAAGCTAATCGGGGCCTCCCCTGAAAGCCAGTATTGAATACAACAAGCACTAGCGCTTAACGACCGCTTCTATGAGGACTCGTCCGTCAAGCCTTTTTGATCAACGAATCGATGGGCGGTGGTTCATGGCGGCACCTGCGTGTTGCTGAGCGGGTGAGACAGTGGCGTGGCATGGGTGATGCATCCTGATCCGAGGTCACGTCCGAGCACTGGCTCGAGCGCTCGCCATACCCACGAATTTCTCCCAAATGCGGACACTTCGCAGGCACCCGGAATTTGTAGGTGCGCAGCGCATACGCCGCTATAGCGCCCCTGCCATCCCATTGGTGCCGCGAAAACGTGTCCAAATCCGCCTAGAAATTCACATTCTCCACCTGCGGCCGCTCGGTAGACTCTCAGATGGGAAAAATCAAAAAAACTGAGGAGTGAGCATGATTCGTCGTATTACCCGCGTCGCTACGGGATTCCTGATCGCGTGGTCCGCCGTTGCCGGCGCTTCACCCAACACCACTTCGGCCAATTCACTCGAAGCCGAGCGCCAAGCTGCTTTCGCGGCCGCGCAGGCCGGCAAGCAGCTCGGGCCGGTTGATGTCCCCGTACGAGACCAAGCACATCTGAGGTTGCCGGTCGGGTATGTCTGGATCCCGAATCCTGCTGCGACACAGTTGTTGGCAGCGATGGGAAATCGCGTTGGCGACGGGTTCGTTGGGGCGATCGTTCCCGCGAACGATGCGCCTTGGTTCGCTGTCGTGAGCGTCGTCAAGGAGGGCTACATAAAGGACGACGACGCCAAGGATTGGAATGCCGACGATCTGCTGAAGAGCCTGAAGGAGGGAACTGAGGCAGCCAACGAAGAACGCACTAAGCGCGGCATACCGGCTATGGACGTGGTTGGCTGGGCGCAGAAGCCGCACTACGACGCGTCGAGCCATCGCCTCGTGTGGTCCGCTCTCACGATCGACAAGGGCGCTCCGGCAGGCGAGCAAGGCGTCAACTACAACACGTACGCGCTGGGGCGCGACGGATACATCAGCCTGAACCTGGTGACCGACGCGAAGGCCATCGAGACATACAAGCCAGACGCACTCAGGCTGCTTTCAGCGCTCGAGTACAACGACGGCAAGAAGTATGCGGACTTCAACAGCTCAACAGACAAGGTCGCGGCCTACGGTCTCGCGGCGCTGGTGGCTGGGGCGGCGGCGAAGAAGTTTGGCCTTTTCGCAGTGCTGCTTGCTTTCATCGCGAAGTTTGCAAAGGTAGGCGTTCTTGCAGTTGCTGCTGCTGCGTGGGGCGCGACAAAGATTTTCAAGAAGAAGGCAAAAGCTCCTGTCACGACGGCACAGCTCCCTGAGGATGCGGCTGCTCCCATCAGTGACAACCCGGCATCTCCCAAGAGCTAGGCCCCCCGGGCAATGAAGCTGGTTCTCCTGCTGCTGACGGCGGGCAAGTTCAGCAAGATGCTGCTCACCGGCGGCTCGATGCTGCTGTCGGTCGTGGCATACGCGCTCATCCTCGGCTGGCGGTACGCTGTTGGCTTCGTGGGACTCATCTTCGTCCACGAGATGGGCCACTACCTTGCCGCGCGCCAGCGCGGACTCGATGTTGGGCTGCCAACCTTCATCCCGTTCGTGGGGGCCTGGATCGAGCTGAAGGATCAGCCGCACGACGTCGAAACGGAGGCATGGGTCGGTTTTGCCGGGCCTCTGTTGGGTAGCCTGGCCGCGCTCGGCTGTTATTTCGCTGCACGCGAGGCGGGCAGCACCTTGTTGCTTGCGCTGGCATACGCGGGGTTCTTCATCAACCTCTTCAACCTGATTCCCATCTCTCCGCTGGATGGCGGTCGGATCACCGCAGTTCTTACGCCGCGCGTGTGGCTAGTTGGAGTTCCCGTCCTGGTAGCGGTCTTTCTCTGGCGGCCGAGTCCGCTGCTCATTCTCGTCGCCGTGCTCGCGGCGCCCCAGGTGATCCGCGCATGGAAATACGATCCGGAGGATCCTGCCAACCAGGCGTACTACACGGTTACGGCCGAGACCCGTTTGACCTACTGCGTCTACTACCTGGGCCTGTTGGCGTTTCTCGCAGTCATGGCTCATGACACCCACGAAATGTTGGGTGCAGTCCGTAGTCTGCATGGCTAGCCAGGTCGATCAGATCGGTGTCGCTTCTTGCGAATCCGGTAACGGCCAGTTGCGGGCATTCGCTGTTCATTCTTCAATGGCTGCTTGGGGTTGTATGGCAGACATCCTCCAGGTGCCTGCCAACGTCATTCTTCTGGTATCGATCGATGCGATGGGGCTCAAGCCAGAGCCCCATATTCGCTGCCGCTCGACTTCAGAATGCGTGACGCAGCCCGAAGTCGTAGCCCGTTGCGGTGCGCGGCGCCAAACCCGCCACCCCAGAACCCGTAGACAAGAAGGCTGGGCCGCCGAGCCCGACGCCCATGATTGCAGGATTGTTCTGTCCGTTCTTGATCCGGGCGCGAGCCACCGTTGCGTAGAGCGCGGTCCGCTTCGACAGGTTGTGCACGTAGCCGAGCGCGAGCTTGTTCACCGACGCGTCGCGGTCCAGTGCCAACAACGTCGGCGCGGCAGAACCCGGGTCGTTCTTGAACTTGACGCGAGCGTACGACGCCTTCAGAACGCCAGCACCGACGGGGACCGTCATGCCGATCATGGCGCCGTTGTATTCGTCATTGTCTTTGAAGGTGAGTCTGCCGGCACTCAAGGGAGCGGTGGTGCTCTCAGCCTTGTCCTTGACCTGCGACAACTCGCCCATCAGCTTGAGGACACCAAAATCGTAGGACGCGCCCAAGTTGATCGTGCGCAGCTTCTCGGAAAGCCGGGTGCCCGCCACGACCCCGGTCTCGCTGATCAACAAGGTGTCGGCTGCCGTGCTCTGTCCGTAGGCAACCGCCACATCGAGCGGGCCGCTTGCATAGCCGAACCGCGCGCCGTAGTAGCGGCCACGTTGCGACGGGCTATCGGACAGGTAGCTGTACTTCACGTTCTCAGGAAGGGCGTACATGACCTGACCGTAGAAGCCGCCGAGGTCGCGCGGCAGGAAGTAACCCACGCTGTTGGACGCCCGGATCGCATTGTCATTCGCGGCAATGGTGGAGCCCGGGCCGCGCGCAGTGGCGATGTTGCCGCTGATGCTCTTGATGAGGTTTTCGCCGACGCCGACTGCGCCCATCGGATCGAACACGCTCTCGTTCCAGTAGGTCGGAACATAGTCTCGGCCAAGCCTGAGTTCACCGAATCCGCCGGACAGGCTCACCGTTGAGCGACGGCTGAAGGACGTCAAAGCGGTTGCGCCGCTGTCCTGGGTGATGCCTGACTCGAGCCAGAACCCTGCCGCGAGTCCGCCGCCCAGGTCTTCGGTGCCACGGAAGCCGACACGACTCGACGAGTTGGCGCCGCTCGACAGGACGGTTTGGGAGCGCGTTGCTTCTGCCACGGCGAGAGCTGATGGCGACGGGAGCGTCCCGGTGTTGTTGTAGAAGGAACTCTTCACGCTGTAGTGACTGATTGCTGAATCTGCGACGCCGAAAAGCGTCAAGGACGACTGCGCCGAAGCAGCGCCCGAAGCAGCCAGCGCCGCAAAGGTGATCAAGGACTTACGCATAGCAAGTGTCTCCAAGGGACGGACAAGGATTACCGGCGCCTCGCAACGCCGGCGGTGGATGCGGCAACGTGCCGCAAGATGGTTCGGCAACGAGTGCCGGGTCTGGGTGATTCGGCCGATCAGTCCGCCGCAAGCAGGCGGACGTCTTGCGGCGCGAGGCCGCCCTCGTCCACCACGTCCTGCCAACGACCGAACTCGTGCCGAACGCGTTCTCGCAGTGCAGAGGGCGCACCGGCCTCGACCCTGGCGCCTTGGCGTTCGAATCGGGCAACCACTTGCGGATTGGCGAGAACCTCGTTGAGGGCGCGGTTGATCTGCGCGACCACCGCGGGCGAGGTGCGTGCAGGGGCAAACAGCCCATACCACTGCGAGACATCGACCCCTTCGATGCCTGATTCCGAGAGCGTAGGCACCGCAGGCAACGCTTCGAGACGCGCCGGGGCCGCAACGGCGAGGGCGCGCAGCCGGCCGTCGAGGATGAAGGGATGCGCGGTGAACAGGCTCGGAAACATGACCTGCGAGCGTCCATCGAGTGTGTCCACGATCGCAGGCGCTGCACCCTCATGGGTTCTGCCTTCCATCCTCGTGCCCGTGTTGAGTTGGAACAGCTCCGCCGCGAAGTGTGGCGGCGTACCGTCACCGGCCGACGCGTATCTGATGCTGCCCGGCCCGCTGCGCAGACGCTGCAGGAGGCTGCGAACGGTGTCGAAGCCGGCGTGCCGGTTGGCCACCATCAGGGTCGGCGACGATCCGATCAGCCCGACCGGCTCGAAGTCCTTGACCGGGTGATAACCCAGCTTCTGGAGTGCGGGGTTCATGGCGTGGGTGCCCACGTAGCCGAACATGAGGGTGTGGCCGTCCGGTTCCGCCCTGGCCACATACTCGCTCGCGATGGCACCGTTTGCGCCGGCTCGGTTGTCTACGAGCACTTCTTGGCCGAGCAGCGGCTTCAGTTCGGCCGCGATGATCCTGGCCATCGTGTCGTTGCCGCCGCCCGCACGGGTGGGCACGATGATGGTGATCGGTTTGCGCGGGAACGCGGCCGACTGACGCGCAATGGCCTCGGGCCGCGTAAAGACATAGTCGGGCAACTGCATCTCACCCTGCATGATCTTTCTGGCGGTACGCACCAGCGCCGCCGCTTTCACTGTTGCATCCTCCGCCCGACCCTCGAGTTCCACTTCCACGTCGATCTGTCCTGCCGGGTGCAGGAGAACCAGGTTGTGACGACCTGGCTCGCGAGCAGCGCCGCTTGCGACTGTGCCCGGGAGCGCGAAGGCGCTGAGAACGCCGATCGCACCCGTCACGGCGTGCGACGCATGGCAGCGGCGCGGCGTGAAGTAGCGCGAAGTGATGCTGTCCGGCGAGTCTCCCGCGCTGACCAGCACCGGCTTGGGAATGACGCTGCCCGAGACATCCCCGAGCCCCATCAACAGGCCGGCCTGAAGACGCAGCTTCTCGAGCCGCTCCAGCAGCGCCGAATTCGAATCGAGCGCGGCGGGCTTTTCGCCACCGGTGACACCGAGGTCACGAGCGCGCACGATCATCAGCGGCATCGCCGCATCGATGCACGTCACCTCGAAGCCGTCGATCGTGTCGATGCGCCGACCGGTCGGAAAGACCTTGCCCGTCACGGCGCCCCAAGCGTCCAGGAAGTTCAGGAGGATCGGTGCAGCGGTACCGGCCACGCCATCGATGCGCGCGTCTCCCTCGTAGGTGACGCGCTTGCCGGGTGTTCTGACCGTGACGTCGATGCGCGATCGCGTATTGACGTTGAAGACGCGTACTCGCGTGACTCCGTCCTGCGCCTCGACCAGCCCCTGCTCGATCCCGAAGGGCGCGACGCCCGACAGCATGTTGCCGCAGTTCGGCCGGGTGTCGACGGAACGGTGTCCGACCCCCACCTGCGCGAACAGGTAATCCAGATCGCAGCCCGGTTCCTTTGAACGGGAAACGATGGCGACCTTGCTGTTGAGGGTGCTGCCGCCGCCCACGCCATCGAGCTGCAGCGGATCGGAGGCACCGATCGCGCCGATCAGCGCCTGGTCGCGCTCCTCGTCGTCGTCAGGCAGCCACTCCCGCAGGAAGAAGGGGCCGCGCGAAGTACCCGCACGCATCAGCACGCAGGGAATGGTCCTGCTCATCTCAGTCGGCCGAAAGCTTTGCGGCCTGGACCACCTTCTTCCACTTGACCTGCTCCTGCTGCACATAGGTGCGCATCTGCTCGGAAGTCATGGTTTCAACCTCGGCGCCGTGGTCCTCCAGCTTCTTGACGACACTCTTGTCGGCCAATGCCGCGTTGAGCACCTTGTTGAGTTGCTCGATCACGGGCTTCGGAGTCTTGGCCGGCGCGAAGATGCCGTACCACTGCGAGACATCCACGTTGTCGACGCCCTGCTCCTTGAGCGTCGGCACGTCCGCCATCTGCGGCGAGCGCTTGCTGCCCGCCACGCCGATCGCCTTGAGCTTGCCGGCCTTCACGTAAGGCATGGCAGTGAAGAGGCTCGGGAACATCACCTGTGTCTGCCCACCGATGGTGTCGGTGATCGCAGGCGCCGATCCCTTGTACGGCACGTGAAGCATGCTGGTGCCGGTCGAGAGCTTGAACATCTCGGCGGCGAAATGAGGTGCGGTCCCGTTGCCGGCAGACGCGTAGCTTGTCTTGTCGGGCGCGGCCTTCAGCGCTGCGACGAGCTCCTTGGCGTCGTTCGCCTTCACGGAAGGGTTGACGACCATCAGCGTTGCGGACGTTCCGACCATGCCCACGGGCTCGAAATCCTTCACCGGGTCGTAGCGCAACTTCTGCAGCGCGGGGTTCATCGCATGGGTTGCGACATAGCCCAGCATCAGCGTATAGCCGTCCGGCGCGGCGCGCATCACGAACTCGCTGGCGATTGCGCCATTCGCACCCGCCTTGTTGTCGACGACGACCGGTTGCTTGAGCGCAGCCGACATCGCCTGGCCGATGACTCGCGCCATGGCGTCGTTGGCGCCGCCGGCGGCGGTCGGAACGACGATGGTGATCGATTTTTCGGGATAGGCGGCGAGCGCGCTGCTGCAGAAGAGCGCGGCCGCCGAAGCCAGGGCACACAGGACGGGTGCGTTACGAGATTGCATTGATGTCTCCGATAGTTGAAAGATTGGCTCAAGGTCGCTTCCTTGACCGTGGACCTATGGTCTTCGGTTCAATGCTTGCTGTGAATTGCATGTTTAGGATCGATTGATGCACACTGTCGATCAGTCAAACATGTTTGCGGTACGAGACGATGGCGATCAACTTCAACCTCAACGACCTGCAGGCGTTCCGCGCCGTCGCCGAACTGAGCAGCTTTCGCAAGGCGGCCGAAGCGCTGCATGTATCGCAGCCTGCGTTCAGCAGGCGCATCGAGAAGCTGGAAGAAGCGCTCGGGGTGCGGCTGCTGGAGCGGACCACGCGGCGGGTGAGCTTGACCGCGGTCGGGCGCGACTTCGACCGGAAGGTGCAGCAACTGCTCGACGATCTGGACCTCACGCTGCTGGGCATCCGCGGCGTGGCGGTAACACGCATGGGCGAGGTCACCATTGCGTGCGTGCCATCGACGGTCTACTACTTCGTGTCGCAGGTGATCTCGCGCTATCACGAGCGCTATCCGAAGGTTCGGGTCAAAGTCTTCGATGCGAGCGCCAACGAGGTGCTGGCCGCCGTGTCGCGCGGCGAGGCGGATTTCGGACTGAACTTCATTGGGGGCCAGGAACCCGACATCGAGTTCAAGCCGCTGATGGAGGAGCGCTTCGTCGCCGCATGTCGGCGCGACCATGCTCTTGCGGGCAAGCGGAAGGTGAGCTGGACGGAACTGGCGCAGTACGACTACATCTCGGTGAGCAAGGCATCCGGAAACCGGCTGCTGCTGGACCAGGCGCTATCAGGTCTGCCAGGGCGCCCGCAGGCGATCTACGAGGCGCAGCACGTCACGACGATGCTGGGCCTGGTCGAAGCCGGGCTCGGGGTCGCAGCAGTTCCGTCGATCGCCATGCCTGGCCCCGATCATCCGCTGCTGGTCAGCGTGCCGTTGGTCGAGCCGGTCGTCAGTCGCAGGGTGGGCCTGATCCGGCGCAAAGGCCGCACCCTCTCTCCGGCGGCCATGCAGTTCTTCGAGTTCTTCTCGGAAATGAAGGGCAAGCGCGTCCAGGCCGGGAGAAAGCGCGCGTCGGCCTGAAGGCTCAGCGACGCGCCGTCAGTACCCGATCGACCATCACGCCGGCCTGGCCGAGGTTGTTGACAGGGTCACACATCGCGTCGAGCTGGGCGCGCGTGACGTGCTTGCTGATCTCCGGATGCGCAGAGAGGATCTCGATCAGCGGGCGATTCTTGCTGATCGCTTCGCGGCACAGGTCATACACAAGGTCGTGTGCGTACTCGCGGCCGATGTAGGGGCCCAGTCCCATCATCACGGCTTCGGACATCACCAGGCCGTTGGTGAGGTCGATGTTCTCGCGCATGCGCGTGGCGTCGACTTCCAGGCCCTTGAGGATGAACTTGGTCTGCTTCAGCGCACCGGACATCAGGCAGAAGATCTCCGGCAAGGACACCCACTCGATCTCCCAGGGGCCGGTCGAGCGCTCGTGGTCAGCCACCATCGCATCCATCAGCGCAGCGACATGCTGGCGCGCCACGGAAATGTTGGCATGGATGTACAGGCACGAGATCGGGTTGCGCTTCTGCGGCATGGTCGACGACGAACCGCGGCCGGGTGCAAAAGGCTCGAACACCTCGGCCACCTCGGTCTGCATCATCAGCTTGACGTCCATCGCGATCTTGCCGAGCGAGCCGCCCACCAGTCCTAGGAAGGCGCCCACCTCCGCGATGGTGTCGCGCACCGTGTGCCAGGAGATCAGCGGCTGGGCAAGGCCGAGTTCCTTCATCAAGCCGGCCTGTGTTTCCATCGCGCCCTTCTCCAGCGAAGACAGCGTGCCCGACGCGCCGCCGAACTCCCCCATCAGCACCCGTGGCTTGAGCTGCTGCAGGCGCTCGCGGTGACGGTCGATACCGGCCAGGATGCTTGCCATCTTGTAGCCAAAGGTGATCGGTGTGGCCTGCTGCAGATTGGAACGGCCGATCACGGGCGTATCGCGGTGCTTCTTTGCCAGCGTGGCCAGCGCGTCGCCGATCTCGTCCAGATCCTGCTCGACCAAAGCGAGGCCCTCGCGCATCTGAAGCACCGCGGCCGTATCGGTGATGTCCTGCGTGGTAGCTCCCCAGTGGCAATACTCCCCCAGCTTGTCGCGGCAGTTGGCGTTGATCTGGTTGACGACAGCAATGATCGGGTAGCCGATTTGCTCGGTCCTGGCCTTGAGCTTCGCCCAGTCGATCTGAGATAGCTCGCAGTTGCGGACGATCTCGTCCGCCGCATCCTTGGGGATGATGCCGAGTTCGCCCTGCACCTTGGCCAGCGCCCGTTCGATGTCGAGGTACTTCGCGGTACGGTTCTCGTCAGACCACACGTCGCGCATGCGGGCGTCGCTGAACATGTCGCCAAAGATGCGCGAGTCGATGATGGTGGAGGCCATGGGGTTTGGATCTTTCTGGGCTGGATGTTGAGGGTAGGTTCAGTCGCGGGCCAGGGCCAGCGTGCGTTGTGCCTGCAGGACCACAGGTCGATCGACCATGCGGCCATCGAGCCGCGCAGCGCCCGGGGACGCGGCATCGGCTGCCAGCACTCGCCGCGCCCACTCCAGTGCTTCTGCGGGGGGTCTTAGCGCGGTGTGAATAGGCTCCACCTGGCTCGGATGAATGCACAGTTTGGCGCCAAAGCCAAGAGCACGCGCAGAAGCCAGGTCGGCCAGAAGGCGCTTGCGATCGTTCAGCTGGGGCGTGACCCCGGCGACCGGCGCCGGCAGGCCTGCCACGCGCGAGGCAATCGCGATGCGGCTGGCCGCATAGGCGAGACCCGAGACGTCGTCTTCAATTTCGATGTCCAGGTCCAATGCGAAGTCCAATGTGCCGAACACCAGGCGCGACACGCCCGCCGCGGCGACGGTGTCGACTCCGGCCACCCCGCGCGCGCTTTCGATCAATGCGAGGACGCTGGCCCCAGACAGCGCGGCAAGCGTGGCCGCGACCTGCCGCGCAGACTCGGCCTTGGGCAGCAGAACGCAGCTGGCCCCGACCTCGCGCAGCGCCGACAGATCGTCAGCGAACCACGGCGATGCGGCGTCGTTGATGCGCACCACGGTGCGCGACTGATCGTCCGCGGATGCGGTACGGAACCAATCTGCGATCGCGTGGCGGGCGAGCGCCTTGTCGTCCGCTGCGACTGCGTCTTCAAGGTCCAGGATGACGGCATCCGCGCCGCTCGCCAGCGCCTTGCCGAAGCGTTCCGGCCGCGTGCCAGGAACGAAGAGGTAGGTGCGAGGGATGTTGGAAGGAACGGACATGATGCCCACCTCAGACAGCCTTGGATGCGCGCAGCGCATCGATCTCGGCCGCGCCGTAGCCCAGCTCGGCCAGGATCGCCTCCGTATGCTGACCGAGTGCCGGCACGGGGTCCATGCGCGGGCCCACATCCCAGGTGCCGGGCGGCAGCATGGCAGGCAACGGGCCGTTCGGCGAGCCGACTTCGGTCCAACGCCCGCGCGCCTTCAGTTGCGGGTGGGCCCAGACATCATTCATGGTGTTGACTTGGGCATTGGCGATCTGCGCCAGCTCGAGCCGCTCGACCACTTGCGCCCTGGTCAGGGACGAGAAGGCCTCCACGATGATCCCGCGCAGCGCGTCGCGCTCGGCCACCCTCTTGAAATTGGCTGTGAAGCGGGGATCGGTAGTCAGCGCCGGTCGTTGCAGCACCTTCTCGCAGAAACTGGCCCACTCGCGCTCATTCTGAAGGCCCAGCATCACCATGTTGCCGTCTCCTGTGGGAAACGGGCCATAGGGGTAGATCGTTGCATGACTGGCGCCTGTTCGCGGAGGTGGTGCCGCACCTTCGAAGGCGTAATAGAGCGGGTAGCTGGTCCACTCGGCGAGCGACTCCAGCATCGAGATGTCGATGCGCTGGCCCTTGCCGGTCTGGCCGCGCTGCAACAGCGCCGCGAGAATGCTGCTGTACGCGTACATGCCTGCGGCGATGTCGGCGATCGACGGACCAGCCTTGCACGGCTCATCGGGCGTGCCGGTGACCGAGACGAACCCCGCTTCGCTCTGAATGAGAAGGTCGTAGGCCTTCTTGTCACGATACGGGCCGGGGTTGATCGGGTCGTCGCCATAGCCTGAGATGTCGCACACGATCAACCCCGGCTTTGCGGCGGACATCTTTTCATAGCCGAGGCCAAGGCGCGCAGCGGCGCCGGGAGCGAGGTTCTGTACGACGACATCTGCCTTCTCCACCACCAGGCGTTCCAGAATCGTGGCCGCCTCGGGATGCTTGACGTCGAGCGTCAGGCTCTCCTTGGAGCGGTTGGTCCAGACAAAGTGCGACGCCAGCCCGTGCACGCGCTCGTCATAGCCTCGGGCGAAATCGCCCGAGCCCGGTCGTTCGATCTTGATGACGCGTGCGCCGAGGTCAGCGAGTTGGCGCGTGGCGAAAGGCGCCGCGATCGCATGCTCCAGCGTGACGACCGTGAGGCCTTTGAGTGGCTGCATGTGTTGCTCTATCTGAGGGTGGGTGGGTTGATGAAGATCAGCGCAGGACCGCTGTCGCGTCCATGGTCAGCCAGCCTTCGTGATCGGAGGCCCAGAGCCGGATGGTCTTGCCGTCGGCCTCGAGTTGTCCCTGAAGGTGGAAAGGATGCAGGTCAAATGTCGGGCGCACCGCCTTGAATCGGAAGCTGGCCACATCGGCTTGCGGCATCTGGCGCCGAAGGAGGTCCATCAGCAGCGTTGCAATCAACGGTCCGTGCACGATCAGGCCGGGATACCCCTCGACCTGGGTGACGTACTGCCTGTCGTAGTGGATGCGGTGGCCGTTGAAGGTAAGTGCTGAATAGCGAAACAGCAGCACGTCATCCGGCACGATGGAGCGTTTCCACTGGGCTTCCGCAGGAGCGGCTTGAGGCGGTGACGCAACATCGTTCGGGCCCTGCGCCTCGCGGTAGACGATGTCGTGGAACTCGACGAGCGCCGGATCGCTGCTGTCGTTGCAGCGCACCTCGTGCCTGACCTTGACGAACACAAGCGTGCCGGTGCGGCCCTCTTTGACGGTCACGTCGTCGATGGTCGAGGTTCGCGCGACCCGGTCACCGACTCGTATGGGCGAGCGAAACTCGAACTGGCTGCCGGCCCACATGCGGCGAGGCAGCGGCACCGGAGGAAGGAAGCCGCCGCGCTTGGCGTGCCCATCGGCGCCGATGTCAGATTGTCGATGCATCGGCAGGAAATACAACCAATGCCAAAGGTACGGCAAGGCGCTACCAGTCTCGACGGGCGTCGAAGGGTGATCCAGCGTAGCCGTCAGCGCGATGACGGGCGTCGGGTTGATGGCGTCCCGGATGGTCTCGCTGCGCCCGATCCAGGCGCGAAGTTCTTCAGCTTGTAGGGCCACTCACTTGTCTCCGGTTGCGGCTCCTGCTTCTGAGGACCCTTGCGAACGAGTCTCGCGCCTTGGCAGAACAAAGTGAATTGCAAGATTTAGAACGATTGATGCATCTGGCGCATAAAAGACTTCGTGCATGCAAGTTCGAGCTTTTCTTGCAACCTTCTGATGACTGCTTCGAGCAAGTTGCGGTCCTTCGCGCTGAGTTGCTGATTGCCAGCAATGGGCCCGTTGTTGACTTCTGCCTCTCGTCCCCGAAAGTCCGCTTTGCGTTGAAGAAGCGGCCGCCGTAGGGTACGGCGACCCTCTCGGGCGACAAGCTCGATCCTCTATTTACGCGCGTTCGATTTCTTGGCAAAAAGCCGCTCGCACAAGCCGCGCAACCAGCGATTCGCGGGGTCCTGGTTATAGCGTGCATGCCAGTGCTGCTTGACGGTGAACGGCGGCACAGGGACCGGGCAATCAAAGACAGCGAGCCCGTTGGTGCGAGCCAGCGTCTCGCCGATCTGGCGGGGCACCGTGGCCACAAGGTCCGTGGTCGACACGATGGCGGCCAGTCCCAGGAAGCCGGGTAACTCCAGCAATATGCGTCGTTCGACGCGGTGCCGCAGCAGCGCCGCCTCCAACAGTTGAACGCCCGTGCCGCCGACGATACCGATATGCGCTTCGGCCTTGAAGTCCCGCAAGCCCATGCCTTTTGCCGCGACCCGCGGGTGCCGGGCATTGACCAGGCACACCCAGTCTTGCGGATACAGCACCTGTTGATAGAAGCCTGACTCGAGCCACGGCACCAGTCCGATCGCAAGGTCGGCTTGGCCGGACTGCAGCGCCTGGCCGGTCTGCTCGTCGATGCGCGCAGCCTCCAGTCGGATGCCGGGGCCCACGGCGCGCACGTGCGCCAGCAGTTGCGGCAGCAGCGTGATGTGGCTGGCATCCGTCATGCAGATCCGGAAGCGCCGCGTCGCGCTCGACGGGTCGAACGCTTCGGGCGGCGCGGCCACACGGCGCAGCGCCGCCAGTGCCTCGCGCGCCGGAACGATCAGCTCTTCCGCGCGCGGCGTCGGCTGCATGCCCGCCGCGGTGCGCACGAACAGCTCGTCGCCCAGATGCCTGCGCAGCCGGCCCAGCCAGTTGCTCACCGTCGGCTGGCTTTGGCCGAGCTGGTCGGCTGCGCGCGTCACGCTCTTCGTGGTGTAAATCAGATCGAACAAGTGCAGCAGCTTGAGGCTCAGCAAGCCCGCGCTCGTGTCGAGGTTGTCGTCGTCTGCATTCATTTCAAAATGAAATGTAGACCATTCGATTCATGTCATGGACGAAATGTTCGTCGAAACCTATCTTTCAAGGCATTGCTTCGAGACAGCTCTTCGAGAGACACGCATGAAAATCTACTTCCTGGGCGCTGGCGCCCTCGGCTGTGCCATCGGCGGCACGCTTGCCGCCGGCGGCTCGGACGTCACGCTCATCGATCCATTCCAGGCGCACGTCGACGCCATCCATCGCGACGGCCTCCTCATGAAGGACGGCGACTCGGAACGCCGCGTCAAGGTCCGCGCATCGACAAGCCTCGAGGGTCTGGCGCCAGCCGATCTGGTGATCGTGCTGGTCAAGTCCTTCCACACGCGCTCCGCCATCGAAGGCGCGCTGTCGATCATCGGACCCGATACCGCGCTGATGTCGCTGCAGAACGGCATGGGCCATGAGGAGATCCTGGCCGACGTCGCCGGCCGCGCGCATGTGCTGGCCGGCAAGACCTACGTTGGCGGCGTTCTGCTCGGCCCGGGCCACGTCATTGCCGGCACGCGTGGCAAGCGCACGGTGATCGGCGAGCTTGACGGCTACGTGAGCGAACGCGCCAGGGCCATCGCAGCCGAGTTCGAGCGCGCCGGGCTGCGTTGCGAGGTCAGCGACAACATCATGGGCGTGATGTGGGACAAGCTGCTCATCAACGTCTCGACCGGGGCACTGAGCGGCATCACAGGCCAGGTGTACGGCAGCCTCTACGCGGTGCCCGAGATCGAAGCCACGGCCATCGCGGCCGTGACCGAGGCGATGGCCGTCGCGCAGGCCATCGGCGTGAAGCTGTCGATCAAGGCCCCGCGCGATGCATGGGTGATGGCCGCCGAAGGCCTGCCCTACGAATTCAAGACCTCCATGCTGCAGAGCCTGGAGAAAGGCTCCATCACCGAGATCGACTTCATCAACGGCTCGGTGGTGCGCGCCGGGCTCAGGCACAACGTGCCGACGCCGGTGAACCAGACGCTGGTTGCCGCCATCAAGGGCATCGAACGCCGGCTGGAGGCGAAATGAGCACGCCGCGTGCTTATGTGGAGCACGTCGCCATCTGGGTGAAAGACATCCACTGGCATATCAAGTTCTTCCACGACGTCTGCGGCATGACGATGCGCGAAGTACAGGGCACGCTCGAAGAGCCCGTTCAGTACTGGACCCTCGGCGGCATGCAGTTCATGGCCAAGCCGGACTACGCAGGGCCTGAAGGCCGCCTCGGCCATCTCGGCGTGATGTGCGAAGACCTCGAAGCCGCACTCACCGCTGCGCAGGCCTTCGGCGTGACCGAGATGCCGCAAGGCCGCAACTGGCTGCGCCTGCCGGACGGCCTGGCCGTCGAATTCATCCAGGCCAGCGCTGGCGCCGTGGCGTGCGCTCTTGCCATCGATCCCCGCGCCTGAAGAACCGTCACCCAATGCATAGAGAGACACACGCCATGACCGCCTTGACCATTGAAGACAAATACTGGGACGACGCCGTTGTCGGCCAGGAGTGCATCAGCCCGCCCTACGAAGTGACAGAAGCCCGCGTGATGGCGTATGCAGACCTCACCGGCGACCACACCCCCGTTCACACCGACGAAGCCTATGCGCGTACTACACCGTTCGGCACACGCGTGGCGCACGGACTGTTCGGCCTGTCAGTGGCTGACGGGCTCAAGACAAAGAGCGACATGCGCTTCATGCCGGGCATGTCCCTCGGCTGGGAATGGCGCTTTGTCGGACCGATCAAGCTCGGCGACACGGTGCGCGTGAAATTCCACGTCGGCAGTAAGCGCGAATCGAAGAGCAAGCCGGGCTGGGGCATCCTCGTGCTGCCGTCCGAACTCATCAACCAGCGCGACGAAGTCGTGCAAAAGGGCGAGCACCGCGTGATGGTACCGAGGAAGCCGGCATGAGCGCCGCGCCACAACAAGCGCTGCCGCTGGTCGGCTTCCGCGTGATCGACTACAGCCACTTCCTGGCTGGCCCCTATGTTGGGCGCTGCCTCGCCGCGCTCGGTGCGGAAGTCATCAAGGTCGAGCGCCCCGGCACGGGCGATGCCGGGCGTCAGCATGCGTGGTTCGTCGGCGACCACAGCGGCTACTTTCTGCAGCAGAACATGGGCAAGAAAGGGCTCAGCGTGAACACGAAGGATCCACGCGGCCGGGCATTGATGAAGAAGCTGGTCGACAGTGCCGACGTGTTCGTCGAGAACTACCGCCCCGGTGCGCTCGACAAGCTCGGCCTAGGCTATGCCGAACTCGCTCAAACCAACCCCGGCCTCGTGTACTGCTCGATCTCGGCCTACGGCCACACCGGTCCCGACTCGCACCGGGCCGGCTTCGGCCTTATCGCCGAAGCCAAGAGCGGCATCATGCAGATGGTCGGCAATCCGGGCGAGGCCCCGCCGCTGTTGCGCATCTCGCTTGGCGACATGTACACCGGCATCCATGCGGTCGCCGCGATCAACGCCGCGCTGCTGGGGCGCGTGAAGTCCGGCCGCGGACAGCACATCGACATGGCGCTGTACGACACGCTGGTGTCCATGCACGAGTACGCAGTGCAGTGCTACACGCTCTCCAACGGACAGGAAGTGCCGGTTCAGACCGGGCACGACATGCCCAACTCCACGCTCTACGGCGTGTTCCGCGCACAGGACGGTGACCTCGTGATCGCCGCGCAGGTGGACGACGCGTGGAAGCGCTTTGCCACACTGGTCGAAGAGGACAGCGGCCCTGTGGGGTTCGGCAGCGACACACGGCTGCACGCTTCAGCCGGGCGCAATGCCCATCGCACGGAGATCCTCGAAGTGGTGAAGCCGTGGGTCGCGGCGCAACCTGTCGCTCAGGTGCTGAAGATGCTGGACGGCATCGATGTGCCGGCGGCCAAGGTTCAACGCATCGACGAAGTGCTGGCCGATCCGCAGATCCGTGCGCGCGGCATGGTGGTCGAGCAGGACCACCCGGCGCTCGGCAGGATCCGCCTGCCGAACCTCCCCTTCCGCATGTCGGCGTGCGACACCTCCATCACGCAGGTAGCGCCTGAACTGGGCGAGCACAACGCGGAAATCGCGGCCAGCCTCGGTTTCGACGCGACACAGATCGCCGACATGCAGGCCGATGGCGTGCTCTACAGCAAGTGAGGAGACAGCAATGACCGACAAGTACGCCGTGATCGGCAACCCGATAGGACACACCAAGTCGCCGATGATCCACGGCAGCTTCGCCGAAGCGACCGGCCAGGACATCGACTACCGGGCGATCGAAGGCTCGCTCGACCGTTTCGCCGACGACGTGCACGCATTTCGGAAGGCAGGCGGGCGGGGAATGAACGTCACGGCCCCCTTCAAGCTGCAGGCCTACGCGCTGGCCACCGAACGGTTCGAACGTGCCGAACTTGCTGGCGCCACCAATGCGCTCAAGTTCGAGGGCGACCGCATCATTGCCGACAACTTCGACGGCGTGGGCCTGACCAACGACATCCAGCGCAACCTGGGCTTCTCGCTCAAGGGTGCGCGCATGCTGGTGGTCGGCGCTGGCGGTGCGGTGCGTGGCGCACTGCTGCCCTTTCTCGCGCAACAACCGGCCATGGTGGTGCTGGCGAACCGAACGGAAACGAAGGCCATCGACCTTGCAAGGCGGTTTGCCGGGCATGGCCATGTGCAAGGCTGCGGCTACGACGACCTGGAAGGAGGGCAATTCGACATCGTCATCAACGGCACCTCGGCTAGCCTCAGGGGCGAATTGCCGCCCCTGCCCGCGGAGGCGCTGCAGGGTGCACAACTGGCCTACGAGCTCGCCTATGGCAAGGGCCTGACGCCCTTCCTGCGCCTGGCGCAGAACGCCGGCGTGCCCAAGCTGGCCGACGGCGTCGGCATGCTCGTGGAGCAGGCCGCGGAGGCCTTCGTGTGGTGGCGCGGCGTGCGGCCCGACACGCGCAGCCTCATCGACCGCATGACCATCCCTTTGGTCTGACGCAACGAGACGCAGGCACCCCCATGAAGATCCTCATGCTGCATGGCATCAACCACAACATGTTCGGCAAGCGCGACCCGAAGCAATACGGCACGATGACGCTGGCCGAGATCGACGCGCAATTGCAAACACTCGGCAAGGAACTCGGCGCCGAGGTCGAGAGCTTCCAGACCAACAGCGAAGGCGCGATGTGCGAGCGCATCCACCACGGCTTCGTCGAGGGCGTGGACGCAGTGCTCATCAACGCCGGCGCATGGACGCACTACAGCTACGGCATCCGCGACGCGCTGGCGATTCTTACGGTACCGGTCGTCGAACTGCACATGTCGAACATCCATGCGCGCGAGAAGTTCCGCCATCACTCGGTGTTCGCGGAGATTGTAAAAGGACAGATTTGCGGATTTGGCGTCGACAGCTACCTGCTCGGTCTGCGTGCCGCGGTATCGGCCGCGGCGCAGGCGCAATGATGTTCACGTCGGTTGGTGTGTCGGCCTTCGCCTGTCACCGTCACGGGAATCCCTCATGAGGAGCCGTCTTTCCAGAATCCCCGTCAGGCCTCGCGATTTCCTGCAACACGGTGGTGGTCACGTCAGCGGCCGAGATGGCTGGCTGACGCAGCTTCAACCGACGGCTCAGGTACTCAGATGACTGCTATTGCGCTGCGGATTCAACCGGTCGATGCAACGATCTGGCTGAACATCTCAGCCGGTGTGCGGAAGTCGAGGGTCTTCCTTGGTCGCTCGTTCAATTGTCTCGCAACGGCATTCAGCTTGGCTTGCGAATGGCTCGAGAGATCGATCCCTTTAGGGAAGTACTGCCTGAGCAGGCCGTTCGTGTTCTCGTTGGTTCCGCGCTGCCAAGGATTGTGCGGATCGCAGAAGTAGACCCGGATGTCGGTCGCCAGGGTGAAGCGCTTGTGGCCCGCCATCTCCTTGCCTCGATCCCAGGTCAGCGACTTGTACAGCTCCTGCGGCAGCTTGCGAGCGTTCTTGATCAGCGCGTTGACGACGGTCTCGGTGTCCGTGCCCCCAAGTTTCACCAGCATCACGTAGCGCGTTTGGCGCTCGACCAGGGTGGCAATCTGACTGCTCGTGCCCCCGAACAGCAGGTCGCCTTCCCAATGACCAGGCACTGCTCGATCTTCCACCGTGGCCGGGCGCTCGCTGATCGATACGGTGTCAAGGATTCTTCCGTGGTTATCGGTCTTCTGCGTGTGATGGCGCGAACGGCGCATGACCCGCGTGCGTCGCAGATGCTGCAGCAGTTCCTTCTTCAAGGCTCCACGGGCTTGAATGAACAGGCTGCGGTAGATGGTCTCGTGTGACACCTGGAAGTCCTCGTCGCCAGGATAACTATGCTTGAGCCACCCCGCGATCTGCTCGGGCGCCCACAGCGATTGGAGCTTGGCAGCCACGATGCGCGCCAAGGCTCTGTTCCCTGCCAGTTTGCATCTCTTGGGACGGTGCCCGCGGTCCCACGCCGCCTGGTCGGCCTGAGCAGCCCGGTAGCCCTGTCGACCACCGCTGCGCTTGATCTCCCGGCTGACAGTCGATGGCGCTCGCCCGAGGATGCTGGCGATCGCTCGAATCGAGAAGCCAGCCACCGTGGCACGCGAGATCTCCTCGCGCTCGGCCAAGCTCAGTGCCAAGGAGGACCGGCACCGCTCTGGCGGCGGTATTCCGCCTGTTCGAGACAGAATCCCTTCGACCGACGAATGCGACCTATCGAACAGCTGGGCAATCTGTTGAAGGCTGTCGCCCGCCTTCCAGCGCTCCCACATCAGAGCCTTCTGGGGATCGCTGTAGTAGATCCGCGTCCTTTGCTTCATGGCAACACTCCTTCTGCCTACGCAGCTTTTAGTGTGTTGCATCGACCGGTTGAATCCGCACGCCTGAAGCAGACATAAGGCCGTAGCGACATGAATGACCGGTCATGGCCGGATTCTGCCGCAGGTGGGCAAGTCGAAACGGTATCCCGACTTGTCGGCTGCTCGCACCGCAGCCGGGGACGACGAAGCCAGCATCGCAGCGCAGATGTACATTGGTCGCCCGATGCACAACTAGCGGAACTCATGGCACGACAGAACGAGTGGGTGAAAAAGGTCCTGGTGCTGCTGCAGGCCGGCAACACTACGGCGGCGATCGCTCAAATCAAGGTGGCACCGAGCGCGAAGGACGTGCGCGCGCTGCAGTCCGCGCTGGAGGCCGGCAACCTGTCGGCGCGATGGCGCGACGTCAACGAGGCGATCCAGAACAGTTTCGACGCGCTCTCCGCGCCACGCCTGCACCGATCGCCTTAGCGACAGGCTGCGCTTCGTCAACTCGAGCGGTGTGAATGGCAACTAGTCACACCATTTAACCGAACGGTATCAAAGCAGGCTTGCGGGCGCGGACGCGTCATAGGCGGGCCAATCCTGCGGTCAGTTTGGCGATCCGGCTCGGCCGTCCTGCAGGCCGCGTAACAGTCGTTGACGCTCAGCCGGGGCCTGACAGCGACCGAGGGCCAAGCCATGAGTCGGTCGCAAGGTTGCCGCGCGCAGAGCGCGCGAAACGCGACTTTAGGGTTCCCGTATAAAAGGGGGCCGCGTGGAGCAAGCGGGCAGGGGACAATGCACCATGAACTTCGAGAGGTCCCTGTTTATCGTGATCAAACGCGCCGACGCCACGCTGTGCGACGGTTGCCGTCACCTACGGCCCCATGCTGGGCCGGTGCGCTCGGGTGCTGGCCGTTGAGAACGCCGGCACGACTGCAGCCGCTGGTTGACGAAGGCCTCGTCGACACCGTGGTGCGCCAGCTGATGAGCGGCAAGGAAGCCATGGTCTACGTGGTGCGCTGTGGCGACGAGACGCGCTGCGCGAAGATCTACAAGGAAGCCAGCAAGCGCAGCTTCCGTCAGGCGGTCGACTACACCGAGAACCGCCGCGTCCGGAACTCGCGCGAGACGCGAGCGATGGCGAAAGGCACCCGCTTCGGCCGCGAAGTGACCGAAGCGGCCTGGCAAAGTGCCGAGGTCGATGCACTCTATCGCCTTGCCGCCGCCGGTGTGCGCGTGCCGGTGCCCCACAACTTCTGCGACGGCGTGTTGCTGATGGAACTGGTCACCGATGCCGACGGCGATGCGGCGCCGCGGCTGAACGACGTCGCCTTCACACCCGAACAGGCGCGCCTCCACCACGCGACCCTCCTGAAGGAAGTGATCCGCATGCTTTGCGCCGGTATCGTGCACGGCGACCTTTCGGAATTCAATGTGCTGCTGGCCGCCGACGGCCCGGTGATCATCGACCTGCCGCAGGCGGTGGACGCCGCAGGAAACAACCACGCCAAGCGCATGCTGCTGCGAGACGTGAACAACCTGCGCGGCTTCTTCGGGCAGTTCGCAACGGAACTGCTGGGCACGCACTACGGCGAAGAGATGTGGGCGCTGTACGCAAGCGGCGGACTGCGTCCCGAGTCGATGTTGACCGGCACCTACGTGAGTGCGAGCGGAGCCGTCGACCTTGGAAATGTCATGCGCGACATCGACGATGCACGGGCGGAGGAGGCGGCGCGCAGGCTTCGACTCTCCTCGGAGCCCCGGGCCTAACAACCCTGCGAGCGGCGCGGCCGGGCTGCTGGACTGCGGGAGACTGCGCCCAATTTGGATGGCCTTAGCGCCGGCCTCAACTCCTTCGGTCTCGACGAGCACGTGGAACTCGACTACACGCATGTTGAAGGGGCGACGTTGTGCAGTTCGGCTTCGAAAACCGTCGACCACCCGAAATCGTGGCGTTGACCGTGCCAAGCAACGCACGCTCTCGTGCTGTGATGGCCAAGCTCGGGATGGTACGAACTGCCTCCGACGACTTCGACCATCCGCTCGTTCCGGCCGGTCACCAGCTGACAAGGCATGTCCTCTATCGCTTGTCCAAACAAGCATGGCTGAGAACGCGCGGGCTTCCGCGTTCCGCCGGCTAGGGCGAGGGCGAGGTGGCAAAAGGCAGAATGCGGCCATGAGCAGACACCAGGAGCTGCAGCTCAATCTTGCAAGCTGGCGACGAGAAACGCCTCGGGCGACGGCGTAGCTGCCGGACCTAGCCAGCCCCATTTGTGAAAGCAGCAAGCTCCCAGTCTCCCGTGTTCTCGTCGCACCGGAGGATGTACAGATGCCCGTCATCTGCGTCGACCTTGAACCAGCGCTGTGCGGGCCCAAACCAGCGGTCAACGATGCCACGCACGGCAAGTCGGCGCTCGCCGAGCCAGAAAGCGGATGGTTCCGGTTCACCGCGATAGCCGGCGCAGCACTCCACACGAATCATCATGGCTCACGATACTGCTGAATCTGTGGGCGCCGACCGGCTACAGCCGGCCAAGACAAGCCGTTCGTGGCCGACTCCTCGCTGGCATTGCGGCCGGATGCCGAGGCGCAGGCGCGCAGGGTAGCGCGACCGAACGCCGTCGAGTGAGCTGCGCGATTGCCGCGGGAGCGCTGGCCAAGCCGGCCTTTCCAGGCCGTGACAACGCACCAAGGCCCATGCCACTGTGCAGCGAACCGCGCTGGCTCTCTGCGGCACACTCCATGCGATGCCCGCCGCCAAATCAGCCATCCAACCCGACTCCTCCCCGACCTTGTTCAAGAGCGCCAAGGCTTTCGAGGCCTGGCTGAAGAAGAATCACGCCATCTCCGACGGCCTCTGGCTCAAGATCGCGAAGCGGGGTGCCAATGAACCCAGCGTCACCTATCCGGAGGCGGTGGAGATCGCGCTCTGCTGGGGCTGGATCGACGGCCAGAAGAAGGGCCTCGACGACCAGCACTTTCTCCAACGGTTCACGCCGCGGCGCGCGCGCAGCATTTGGTCGAAGATCAACGTCGACAAGGTCGCGGCGCTCATCGAGGCGGGCCGCATGCAGGCGCCGGGCTACGCGCAGATCGAGGCCGCCAAGGCCGACGGACGCTGGGCGCAGGCCTACGACGGAGCGCGCACGTCCGCGGTGCCGGAGGACCTGCTGGCGGCGCTGGAAGCCGAGCCGAGGGCCAAGGCCTTCTTTGCAACAATCAACGCGGCCAATCGCTACGCGGTGCTGTGGCGCATACAGACGGCCGTGAAGGCCGAGACGCGCGCCAGGCGCATCGCCCAGCTGGTGGAGAAGCTCGCGCGCGGCGAGACCATCCACATCTTCAAGCCCAGTGCCAAGGCATGACCGTGAGGTTCACGCGTGGTCTCCTGGGCCACACCTCTTGGAGCGCGGCCACGAGGCTTCACCGGATGCCACCGACGGCTCGGCACTTTCGGACTCAGGTTTCGGTGCTACGGGGCCCGAAACCGGCGATCCTTGGCGCCTGTTCGCTGAGTTCCTGTGCGCCGGCCGTGGCTACGAATGAGGGCCCGCAAAAGCCAGAATGCGGCCCAGTAGCAGACGCTGGCGGATGACTGCAAGTCGGTTAATCGTCCGCGCGTACGCCCGGGGCGGAACTGACAGCTTCGGTGATAGACGGCGCGCGGGTCACGAGGGCAGAAAGGCCAGTCGCGCGCACTTGCCAGTATTTGCGCAACTGGCCACGTTGCCGTTGGAGTAGGGTAGCTACAGACGACCTATGGACGCTCACTGCCGCCGGCTACTGTTTGCTCCGGCTTGCCTGCCGGCGATCAAGGCAACTTTGCCCGGAAGCTTTGTTGAGGTTGACCGGTCTATGGCGCAGGTCAACTACTGGGTGCCGGTGACCCACGCCCGGCTGCGTATTGTCAAGGCACCCCTGGCGCCAGCACCTGCTGCATCGCCAGGCGGATCTGCGGCAGACGCTCCAGCGCCGTGCGCCGGCCACAGTCGACCATGGCCTCGGCCGCCGCAAAGTTGAAGCCTTCGCCGACCGGGATCGGAACGGTCAGCGACAGGTCGGCGCGATCGGCCTGGGCGGCAGCGTCCCACCAGCCCTGCAAGCGCCAGGCACCGCCCATCGCGGCGCGCAGGCCGAACGGGCGACGCAGTCGCTGTTCGAAGCGATCGGCGGCGCGCGCAGCATCGGGGGGCGCCTCGGGATAGGTGGGTCGGACCAGCGCGGCAAACCTGAAGCCGCAGCCGCGCGCGGCGAGCAGGTCGACCGGCAGGCGCGACACGACCGCACCGTCGACGAGTACCGAGTCGCCGAGCCGGACCGCGGCGAACACCCCCGGGATCGCCGCCGTGGCCCGTGCCGCCGGCGCCACGGCGCCGCTGTCGAGCACGGCACGCTTGCCCATCGTCAGGTCGGCCGCGACGACCGCGACCGGCAACCGCAACTGCGCAAACGTGGCATCGCCATACAGCTCGCGGGTGAGCGTCGTCATGCGCGATGCGGAGATGAGCGAGGCGCGAGGCAGCCATTGCATGCCCCTGGCGCGCGCGAAGTCCGCGACCACGCGCAGGACGTTCTCGGTCGCCGCGCGCGCGCTGCCGAATCGGGCAAAGGCCAGTGCTACGGCACCCCCCATGCTCGAGCCGCAAAGGAAGTCGATCGGCAGCCCGTCGCTTTCCAGGACCTCGAGCACCCCCAGGTGCGCCAGCCCGGCAGCCGCGCCCACGCTCATGGCCACGCCTACCTCCCGGCCGCAAAGCCGCCGCACGAGGTGATCGAGCGCCGGCTGGCGCGTCCGCGACCAGTCGCCGCCCGATGCCGCAGCGTCGATCTCCTCGCGCGGCACCGCGTGGCACCAGCGCTGCAGTGCCGCCGCCCCGGAGAGCGCACCCGGGCGCCAGACGACGGGGGCGGCGTGCGTATCCGGGAGGCGGCGCAGATCGTCTGCGGTGACCAGCAACGCGTCATCGGCATCGAGCTCCGCCAGCAACGCCGCGCTGCCGGCCTGGCCGGTACCGAGCAGCAGCACTGCGTCGCTCGGCCCAACGTCCCGCCAGCGGCGAATGCGCTGCGCGCCGCTTGCCGCGTCGTCGCGCGACTCGTCGTGCTCGGAGCCGGGCGCGTAGTGCTGCAAACCGCGGGCAAGCGCCGCCAGCAGGATCGGGTCGCCTTCCTCCCCCGTCGGCACCAGCACGACGCGCGGCCGCGCCGCCGGCGCACGGCGCGTCCGCTCGCGAAGGCGCAGCCCCAGCAAGGTCGCGACGTTGCGGAAGAACGCGACCTCCTGCGCCATCGCCTCTAAGAGAACGGGGGCCGAGAGGACCCAGGTTCGCACATCGCGCTGGGCGACGACGTTGGCCGAGACCGGATCGCCGGTCAGCGCCGACAGCTCGCCGAAGCACTGGGGCGGCAACAGCAGCAGCCGCCGGCCACCTCCGGCCAGCTCGACGCGCACAGCGCCGTCGATCAGCCCGAACAGCTCGGCCGACGGCACGCCGGCGCGCAGGATGATGTCGCCCGCTTCGAAGCGACGCGTTTGCAGGTGTCGTTCAAGGGAGGCGAGCGCCTCGGACGAAATGCCGGCGAACAGCGGGTGCAGCGCGAGCGCAGGCGTCATCGCGCGACGCCGGGCACCAGGGCGTCCCGGCGCGCGACGTTCTCGATCGGCAGGGCAATCGGCGCGGCGAGCACGCCGAGCAGCAGGAACCCGCAACCTTCGGCGAGGACTGCGAGCGCCTCGGCCGGAAGCGTCCGGCGGCTGCAAAGGGGCGGCGGTTCGGCAAGCATGGCCGCCAGTATGCCGCGGCGCGAGGGCGCCTCGGTGATCGGGTCGGGCGTGCCGTGAGGCAAAATCGTTCGTCCCATCCGCCACGCGTGGAACCCGCCGGCCTTCGGATTTCCGGCGGTTCGACGGGTGGTCCGCAGGGCGCCCGACACCCATGCCGAAGATCAAATCCGCCATTGTCGTCCCGAGCAAGCTCGACCCCGCCGCGCGGCAAGAGTTCATCGATGCGCTCTACAAGGTCCATTGCGAGGTGTTTGACGGCGTCAGCCGCGACTCGTTTGCGAAGTACGTGGTCGAGTCCCCGGCCGAGCACACCTGGATCAACGTGCACCGCAACGACGCAGGCGAGATCGTCGGCTACTTCGCGCTGCACATCTTCGAGCGTGAACTGGCCGGCAAGGCGAGCGCCATCTTTCGTGCCGAGGCCGGTACGCTGCGCGCTTACCGGGGTGGCAATACCAACACACGCTTCGGCCTCAAGCTCGGCGTGCCTTACCTGCTGCGCTACCCCGGGCGGCGCGTCTACTACCTCGGCTCGCTGGTGCACCCTTCGAGCTATTGCCTGTTTGCCAAGCACTTCGACGTGATCTGGCCGAGCACCCGGCATCCGCCGCCGCCGGCCGTGGTCGACGTCATGGACGAGTTGGCGAACTCGTTCGGCCTCGAGCGCGTGACCTCCGACAACCCCCTTACTCGCCAGGTGCACTGGATCACGCGCGACTCCGAGGTCGAGCGCTACTACTGGCGCCAATGCGACAAGCCCGCGGCGCGCTTCTTCATCGAGGCCAATCCCGGCTACGGCAAAGGCGACGGACTCGTCACCCTGGTCAGGATCGACCCGCACAACCTCTGGCACATGATCTCGACCTTCTTCGCCGAGCGCTACGCGCGGCGCAGGGAGGGATTGACGGCGACGCTGTACCGCCTGCCCATCGGCCGCCAGTTGCTGCGCCCGGCCGAGGTCGTCCGGCGCCTCGAGACGACCACACTGTTCGGCTCATTCGACGCACCCAGCCTGGCCACGCTGGCACGCAGCGCGCAAATCGTTGCGCTTCCCGCGGGAAGGACCGTCTTTCGTGCCGGCGACCCCGGCGACGAGCTCTACGTGATTGCGCGCGGCGCCGTCTATGTGCTGGCCGATGGCGAAGGCGAAGACGCCATCATCGATGAGTTGGCCAGCGGCGACATGTTTGGTGAGATCGCCATGCTCAGCGGCGAACGGCGCAGTGCCTCGCTGCGCACCGCCACCGCCACGCTGCTCATCCAGATTTCGCGCGCGGCGTTGTTCTCCATCCTCGAAGCGCACCCGAAACTGAGCGAGATCCTCTGGAAGAACTTCGCGGCGCGGCGCTTCGACGACTGCGTGCGTGGCCTGCCGACGTGGAAGACGATGGAGCGCGCGGCGCGGCTGGCGGTCGTCGACGCGGGGCAGCACCGGCCGCTCGCCGCCGGCGAGCGCGCCGAGGTGAGCGCCGGCGAGCTCTTGCTCGTGCTGCTGGGCACCGTGCAGGTCGAGCAGGTTGGCACATCGACCGTCGTGCGCGCGCCCGCCTTCTTCGATACGAAGCAGCCGATGGCAGTGACGGCCATTGGCGCGGCGCGCATCGTGCGCATCGCGCGTTGATGAACCTCCGATTCAAGGGACCCTGGCCGGGGCCGGCTACAAGTCGCTCTCGGACACGAGCAACGATTGCAGCCACAGCGAAATGCCTTGCCATGGGCTCGCGTGCGGCTCGTCGTGCCGCACCTGCGTCTTGCCGCTGTCGTCGCGCAGATGCCATTCGACCGTCTGGCCGTCCTCACCAAGCTGGAGCCGGTACATGCTGGCGAAGGCATCGGCGCGCAGCAGGCCGAGCGCCTGACGCGTGAGCGCCGCGCAGTCGATGGTGACGCCCAACTCGGTGTTCAGCACCGCCGAGCGAAGATCGAGGTTGACCGAGCCCACCACCATCCAGCGCCGGTCCACGCCCACCACCTTGGCGTGCAGGCGCGGCGTGGATTTGCCGAAGACCCCGAAGGTGTTCGACCGCCGCACCAGGTCGGGGCCGAACTCGTACAGCTGTACGCCCAGTTTCAGCATCTCGGGGCGGTAGCGCGAGTAGGCGCGGTACACAAGTGGCTCGTCGGTGGAGCCCAGTGAGTTGGTGACGATGAGCACCCGCGTGCCGCGCTGCTGTGCCTCCCGCATCATGCGCAGGCCGACCGGGCCGGGCAGAAAATATGGATTGACGACGACCACCTCCTCGCGCGCGGCGGCGATCACGTCGAGCTTGACGCGCATCGCCGGGCTGGCCTTGTTCGGGTCCACGGGTTGGAGCACCTTGTCGGGCGGGTCGGCGTGCACGCGGGCACTGCCGGCCAGCAGTCGTACCCGGCCCTGCGCGATCTGCACGCGAACCGTCCTCTGGCCCAGGTAGTCCAGCGGTGGCACGTCTGGCGGTGGGCCGGCGATTCTTTTCAGCTGCACGTCGAAGTCGGCGCGCCGCTCGGCGGGTTTGGAGGCGCGTTCCAAAGCGTGCAGCCTCTGCTCCAGCGCCCACGCCTGTTCGCTGTTCCAGTAGCGGTCGAAGCTTGCCGACAGCTCGCGCACGACGGTGCCGGCGGAGAGCACGTCGAGGTCGATGAAGTTGGCCTCGCCGTGGCGCGTGAAATATTCGTCGGCGATATTGCGCCCGCCATAAATGGCGAACTGGTTGTCGGCGACGAAGAGCTTGTTGTGCATGCGACGGTTGACGCGCGTGAATTCGTGCAGCGACAGCAGCAAGCGACGGATCGGCGTGCCGTAGCGCTCGGGCAGCGGGTTGAACAGGCGCACTTCGGCGTTCGGAAACGCGGCCAGGCCCCGAAGCATGGGGTACAGAGCGCCGGCGTGGTAGTCGTCCACCAGCAGCCGCACACGCACGCCGCGCACCGCGGCATCGCGCAGCGCCCCGAGGAAGGCTGCGCCGGCGGTATCGTCATGGATGTGGTAGTACTGCGCGTCGATGGAGCGTGTGGCGGCCTCGGCCAGCGCGAGGCGCGCATCGAAGGCCATTTCGCCGCTCGGCAACAGCATGAAGCCCGAATTGCCACCGGGCGCCTCAGCCAGACTTGCCGCAGCTATGCGCCCGAGAGGCGTGTCGCCGGTATCGGCGATGGCGATGCTGGCAGGCTGCGCGATGCGCGGCGGCAACGTTGTGCAGCCGGCGAGCAGCAACACGAAGAGGGCGGTCAACCAGCGTCTCATGGCCTCGGTTCCGAACCGCATCGCCTGGAAGCGAGCGTTCGCCGCAATTCTGACGCCATCCACAGGGCAGCGGAAGGTCCTGCTTGTCCAAGCAGCCGGCACGCACCCCATGCCGCCCGCGATCTCGAACCCGCGCGCGTCGATTGCCGCACCTATCCTGCGCCTGGCGACGTCCGCAGAATTGCTGCGGCGCCAAAGCGGTGCCGGATCCGCCAAACCTGTTCTCCTCAACCTTGACCCGCGGTGCCCCCATTCGGAGTTTGGCCGTGCTCGGCAGGTTCGTTGCCGCGATCGTCTTCTTTGGCAGCGAACGCCCGATGCGCGACGAACTGCCGCGCCTGATTCCAGGAGGCGAACTGAGCCCTGTGCGCGCGCCGCGGATGCGTGTGCACACGCACATGCTCGTGGCATTCCTGCTGCTCGGGTTGCTGCCGCCGGCGGTGCTGTCGATGGCAGCGCTGACACGCGCCGACGCGCTACGGACCGCCGACGCAGCGACAGCGGCGGCGATCATCCACAACCTCAATCTTGTGATCATCGTGCTCGCATTTGGCGGGGTCGTGGTTTCGGTCGCCTCTGCTCTGCTGGTCGCGGCGGCAGGACGCGGTCGCGCGTGAGATCGACCGGCGCCATCTGCAAGCCATGCCGCGGCATAACGTGCACCAGCGTATCGCAGGCCAGCCGATCGACGGCCTGAAGGACTGGCGTATGACCGAATCCGACCATCCCTGCAGATCGTGCGTCGCCAGGAACGGTCCCGGCTTTACAAAGCTCTCACAGACAGCGAGTCGAAACGTAGATCTCGTCTGGGAAGATGGAAGTTGAACATCGATCTCACGCCTGTTGCGTTGACCCGTGCCATTCCTCGCGGGCCACCTCTACCGGATGGCGGCGCCAATGGGTTGGGTAGAGTTCGATTGCCAAATCTTCGAGGTCGCCCAGATCGGCGCGGCCCTCGGTTAGACGGAACCACTCTTCCCGAAATACGCTGCGCGCGACGCGATGGAAGTGTTGAACTCTGCGCTGGGGGTCATCGGTAGAACTCCGGCCTGCTCGAATGAGATTTCAACGCACAGCGGAATCGAATCACGTCCGAACCCAAGACGACACATCGCATACAGAACTCCTGGTTGCTTTCGTCCACAGTCCCGCCTGGCCAATTCCAATGGTGGGCTTGCTTGGGTCCGAATGTAGACATGTGGGCAAACGCGAACATGGGCGTTGAGCCCCTATTTGAGAAGGATAGAACGCCTGACTTGATCGGTCGTCAGGCATAACTAAACGCCTACGCTCTCGGCGGGCGTTGGGCCTGCTCCCACGCGATTGCCACGACTAATAAAGGAAAGGCCTGCTAGCAAAAGATTGCGGGCTTTCCATTTGCGTCGAGGCTTGTCGCCAGCGCGCTGTGCGCAAACACGAATTGGTACAGCCGGTGGGACAGGATCTCGCCCGCGATGCTGACACCGAGTTCATCGGCGACGGTGAAGTCCGACAGGCCAAGGCGGCCCGGCGGGTGTTCCTGCGCGAAGAAGATCTCGCGTTCGTCACCATGCTCGGCGCGCCATTGCCGGATACGACGTTGCAGTGTGCGAGGCACCGCCTGGTCGAAGCGTTCGGGATGGCGACGTTGCAGCTCTTCGAGCACCGTCACCGCCATCAGCGCGGGGTGCTGATTCCCGCATCGGCACGACCTCGGCCTCCCACACTTCGCCTAGCGGATCCGCGCGTGTGCGTCAATGACGCGGCGATTTCTGTGAAGGCGCACCTGCGGCTGCACCGAGTCACCATCGAACGCCGATTGAGGAAATATGCACCAGTGCGGCAGCCCCTTGCCAAAAGTCCCTGCCGCCCGCCAGCGTTGCAGACGAAGGCAAAGGCCGACCTTCAACTGCCACCTTGCGCACAACACCGTGCGAGACCGTCTGACATAGCAAGGCGCAACGACGGACGACAACCTTGACAGTTTTGTTTCCGGAGGTAGCCATGGTGGGCTCAGCAACAGGGGTGCGCGGACGGTATCTGAGGTTCTTCGCCTGGTCCGCTGTGATCGCGACGATTTTGGTGCTTGGCTTCTTCGGCATGGAGGTCCTGCTCCCGCCCGAGACCACCCCTCCCTATGCATCAGCGGCGAGCAGTGGGCAGGGCATGGGCTTCGATCCGCATGACCTTCAAGTGCTGGCAATGGTCGCCTCCCTTATCGTTGCCTTTGCTTCGTATATTGGCTTGGGCATCACCGGCATGCTGAACTCGCTGGACTCGAGAAAAGAGCGCATCAAAGCCGCGCGCTGGGCCGGCCTGACTGGCCGCGCGTCGCAGCGTACTCCCGAGCCAGCCAATGATCGCTTGCGGGCCCTTAGGGAGGTGGTTTCAACGCTCGAAGAAACGCCGGCACGAAAGACTTGATTCGAGGGGCTTCAGCCGAAATGGGACGCGCAATCCGCTCTGGCGAGTTGAATGCATTTGACGCTCAAGCAAATGCGCTCGTCGAGCAGCAGCGCGCGCATGTCGACGACCTCGCGAGGTCAGGTGCCCCAGCGAAAGTCCCGCCGAGGCTGCTTGAACTGCTTGAAAGAAGCGCTGACTGTTTGGAGCAAAGCCGCAGCTTGATGCGGGGGATTGATCCGCTGCTTACTTCCCCGGCGCCCGACCCTGTGGAAGGTCGCGACTCGCAGGCCCCTGGGCCGAATCGCTGGGCCCCGCGCACTCCCAATTCCTGAGTTCCGCCTGCGCCGACTCCAGATCAGCGCCCGCGCAACAGTGAAGTGCCAACCCTCAGCCGTGTACGCGCGAGGCGCTCGACCGCTTGCACAATGGGTCGGTTTGGGCGCATGAGGCGCCAGCCGAAGCCTCTATCGGTTCACTTCGCACGCCTGCTGGACGTCCCAGCCGCGGCTGCCCGTCTTCGGCTCCTCTTCAGTCCTCTGAAGCTGTGGATGCCGGTTTGCTCCGCGCTCGCGCGTCGCCAATCGCTCGATGCGCCTTATCCATTGCTCACGCGTTCGCATAGGACGTGGAGCGCCTTCTGCTGCTGGTGATGTGACCATGCGACCTTCGCCAGGTGCGTGGTGCGAGACCTAGTACCCGCCGGACGCAACGACAGTGAGTACCACCGCAAGAACGGCTGCTCCGATGAGGATGGCCTCGATCAGGAGCTCGCGCAATGGCGCCGTCGGCCCTGGTGTCCTGGCCGGCTCCAGATAGGCTTCAACTTGAACTGTGGCCTCGCTCTGCGTCACCGCTTGCATGCTTGGATGCTCCTCATCGTCGTCGTTGTTCGAAAAACGACGCACTATAAGCCAAAAGCTCCCATATGGGAAAATTTCACATTAGACGAAGTGAATGCCAAAGTATTGCGTCGGGCAGAGAATCTCAGCCATACAAGAGGTGCACTACCGAGACATCCGCATTGATTTGGCGCGTGGCGCTTAGGCCAAATGCGAGGGCCACGAGTAAGTGATGCGCGGGTGAATCGGCGGCAAAGACGCCGAACAAACGCGTCGGGAGAACACCGCCTTCAAGTCGACGTCCTCGCCGGCAGGCCTCTCCAGCCGCTGCGTGTCCTCGACGTGGGTCAGGTGCTCGACCATCAGCGCTCAGGCTGGTCGGCAGTAGGCTCCGTCGGCGATGGGACCCCGTACCTGTGCGTGGGTGGCCGCGAACCCTCGATCCCTATCGCTGCCTTGAAAGCCATTCGCGCGGGGAGACACCGACCTTCTGTGTGAAGAGCCTCGACATCGCCGAGGAATTGGCATAGCCGAGCTCGTCGGCGATTGTCTTGACCGATGCACCATTGCGCAGCTCGGCCTGCGCAATGGTCAGGCGCCAGCTGGCCAGGTAGTCCGCCGGCGTTGCGCCCACCACCGCCTTGAAGCGAGACGCGAAGGCACTTCGGGACATGCCCGCCACCCCGGCCATCTGCTCGAGCATCCACGGCTCACCGGGACGTTCGTGCATGGCAACCAGCACGCGTGCCAGCTGCGGATCTCCGAGGCCCGTCAGCAGGCCGGAAGGCAGTTCGCTCTCCTGCGGATGATCGAGAAGCCAGCGCAGGAGCTGGATCAGCACCACTTCGAACAGGCGATCCGCAAGCAGACGGTGCCCGCATTGCACCCGTGTGGTCTCCGCAAAGAGCAGTCCCAGCGACTGTTCGAGGCCGTCGACCGCGTGCAGGGGAAGGCGGATCAGCGCAGGCAACGCGCGCACCAGCGGATGCGCCGCGCCGCCATCGAAATCGAGCGTTGCGCACACGAAATCCGATCCCTCCGCCGGGGCATTGTGGAAGTTGTGAGCCAGCGGCCGTGGATAGAAGAGAAGGCTCGGCTCGTTCACGACGACCTTGCGCGGCGCGCCGGCGCGCGGCGAATGCGTGACGACCATTTCACCGCGGCGCAACACGTGCAGGAAGCCGCGGCCTTCCTTGGCCGCGAAGGTCGTGACCCCGCACAACGGGCCCGCATGGAACAGGTGCGCCCGGACACGGAAGCGCTCGAGCAGCGCTGACAGCCTGTCGATGGGAGGCAAGCTCGGCATTGGACGAAAAGGTATCTTTGGTGGATAAAAGCGCTCAAATCATACGGCGAACGCGAGGACACTTCTTTCACCGACATCACTTTGAAGGAACCAGCATGTCTCGCATCCAACTCGTCAACGACGCTGCAGCCACCGATGAAACCAGGGCGCTGCTCTCTGAAATTCACGCCGCGTTTGGCGCGACGCCCAACATGTTCCGGGCCGTCGCCAACTCCCCGGCGGCCCTCAGGAGCATGTGGGGATCGTTCGGCGCGCTGGGTGGCGGCGTTGTCTCCGCGCGGCTCGGCGAGCAGATCGCGGTGGCCGTTGCCGATCGCAACGCCTGCAACTACTGCCTGGCCGCGCATACCGCGCTGGGTCGCAAGGCCGGGGTCTCCGCCGCCGACATGACGGCCGCCCAGGCAGGAAACTCCTCCGACCCGCAGACCGCGGCAGCCTTGCGCTTCGCGCTCAAGCTCGTTGATGCACGCGGCCAGGTGAGCGATGCCGACGTGCAGGCGCTGCGCGCCGCAGGCTTCGAGGAAGCGCACATCGTCGAGATCGTTGCCCACGTGGCGCTGAACCTGTTCACCAACTATGTGAACGTGGCCCTGGACGTGCCGGTCGATTTTCCGGGAGTGAAGCTGCGCGCAGCCGCCTGATCGCGCGTCATCAAAGGTGCCGGGAGGGGCTGGCTGCGTGCCGAGCTCCCGACGAGCCAACACTGGAGCATTCACCATGTCGAAGTACTACCCGCAAGCACCAGAGTTGCAGATCGGCCAATGGCTCAACACGGATGTCCCCGTCACGCTCGCGTCGCTGCGCGGGCGCGTGGTGCTGCTGCACGCCTTCCAGATGCTCTGCCCGGCCTGCGTATCGCACGGCCTCCCGCAGGCCAGGAAAACGCAACAGCTCTTCGCAGCCAGGGACGTCGCCGTGATCGGGCTGCACACGGTGTTCGAACACCACGACGTCATGACGCCGGCGGCACTCGAGGCGTTCGTCCACGAGTACCGCTACAGGTTTCCGATCGGCATCGACAAGCCCTCGCCGGGCGGCATTCCCGCCACGATGCGGGAGTACCAGTTGCAGGGCACGCCCAGCATCGTGCTGCTGGACAGGCAGGGCCGCATCCGGCTGAGTCACTTCGGAATGCTCGACGACATGGCGCTCGGCGCCGCCATCGGCCAGCTGCTCGCCGAAGAGGTCACAACGTCCCTTGGGGCCGACCCATCGGTTGAAACAGCGGCAGCGCCATCGGCAGGCGGCGACCGTTGCGACGAAGGCGGCTGCCGTGGCCGTGCAGATCGAAAGTAGTCGCGCGATGAAATGCATCGCGCTGCAGCACCTTGCTTTCGAAGACCTCGGCCTGTTCGCCGAGGTGCTGGCGAACGCCGGCTATGAGGTCGACTACCGGCAAGCCGGCGTCTCTCCTCTCACCAGCGACGACTGGCGCGGCGCCGAGCTGGTCGTCGTCCTCGGCGGGCCGATCGCGGCGTACGACACCGCGACCTATCCCTGGCTGCACGACGAGCTCGCCGGCCTGCGCGAGCGTTTGGCACTGGAGCGTCCGACCTTGGGGCTGTGCTTGGGCGCCCAACTCATGGCCAGCGCACTCGGTGCGCGCGTCTACCCGTGCGCGAGCAAGGAGATCGGCTGGGCGCCGGTCGAGCTGAACGAGGCGGGCAAGGCATCATGCCTCGCGCCGCTGGACGGTGCGCCGGTGCTGCACTGGCACGGCGATACCTTCGACGTTCCGCCAGGCGCCGATTTGCTCGCGCGCACGGCGGCCACCCCGCACCAGGCGTTCAGCCGTGGCCGCCATGCATTGGCGCTGCAGTTCCACCCCGAGGCAGATCCTGCGCGCATCGAGCCCTGGCTGATCGGCCACGCCTGCGAACTTGCCCAGGCCGGCATCGACATACCGGCGCTGCGCGCCCAGAGCGCGGCGCTGGGGTCCACCTCGCGCGCGGCGGCTGCAGCGGTGCTGACGACCTGGTTGGGTCAGCTCCAATGACACTGGCTCTCACCTGCACCGGCACGCCGCTTTGATTCAGCGCTCGACGGTACATGACCCGTCATGACCTTCGTGGCCGGTGTAGCAGCGGTTCGAATCATGGTTGAACCATGGCGACTCAAAATGATTCATCAAGACTTTGGCAGCGCACGAATCCATTCCATTGAGGCTAGCGAGTTCGTGGGCAGCAAGGCCGCGCGCGACGCCGCCAACCCCTCTCTTCGATCGGCAGTCCGCTCATTCATCCGTGGCGCTCACCTGTGCGCGGGCTCGGCGTGCCCGCGCGGGGTGGCCTGTATCTGCCGGTACTGCTGAGGTGAGAGCCGCAGGCTGCGGATGAACGCGCGGCGCATGGCCTCCGAGGAGGCGAAGCCGCATTGGGACGCGATCGCCTTTACGGAGCGGTGGCTGCCCTCGAGGAGCCGGCACGCTGCGTCCACGCGGAGCTGCTGCACGACTGCCGCAGGCGTCGAGCCGGTTGCGCCGCGGTAGAACCGCGCGAAGGTGCGCTCGGACATGGCGAGGCGTTCGGCGAGCTGAGCCACGCTGAAGGACCTGCGCAGGTTCATCGAGATCCACAGATGCAGCTCGGCGACTCGCGGGTCGCGCTGGACCTCGATGGTGCTCTCACCCCTGCGGCTGCCGAAGCCGTAGGCGCGCTGGAAGGGCGCGGCCATGCGGGCCGAGATCGCCGCCGCGATCACGCCGCCAAGGTCGGCGGCCACGAGGCTCATCGCGAGATCGACGCCATGCGTCACGCTCACCGCGCTCCAGTGCACGGGAGCCGCTGCGGTGCGTGCCGATGCGGTGGCACCGGCCGCGCTGGATGCCACCTGGACGAGCGTGCGGGCCTCCTGCCCGATCGTCGCGCCGCAGCCGATATGCGGGGCCATGCGGGCGAGCCAGGATTCGACCACCGCCCGGCCCGCATCGGAGTCGCCGGTCGTGCGCAGCCAGGGGCCCGCCGCCACGATGAGCTTGGCGACGCTGCCCTGGATGCGCGCCGGCAGCGCCTCCGCGGCGAGCGCCACGCCGCTCGAGGACAACACGGCACCCGCCTGTGCGCCGATCAGGCGCACGCGGTAGAAAGGTTTCTTCTTGAGCTCGCCGAGCACAGCGTTGGCGATCTCGAAAACGGAAATGGCACCCGCCACATCGACGACGGGAAAGCCGGGCAGCAGCAGAAACCAGACACGTTGCATGCTCGAGAGTGCTTGTTCCGATGAGCGAACCCCGCGCCATGAGCGCGGGCGGCGCGCGTGCGCACTTTAGCGGCTTGTGACTGGCCGATGACTTCGACCAATGGGGGAGGGCGCTGGCGGGATTGGGGGGAAGTTTGTCTCCTGCGGAGGGGTGTGCACTTCTAGACTTGACGGCTGCTGCTGGAGGACGTGCTTGAGACTTCAGGCAGCCGGAGGTGGCATTTCCACCGTCGGGACGTGAGTGCCTTTACGCCCCGGGATATCGAAAGGGGCTCTTCGATGGCACCGTGGACCCAGAACGTATCGCGACGGCTCAGCGACGCGCAGAGCGCGGAGGACGCATTCGCGCAGATCGCGCTTGGCGCACGCGAGCTTGGCTTCGAGTATTGCGCCTATGGCCTGCGGCTTCCGCTGTCGTTCACCAAGCCGAAGACACTGATCCTCTCGAGCTATGACCGCGGCTGGAGCGAGCGCTACCTGCAGGCGGGCTACCTGCAAACGGATCCGACCGTCGCGCATGGCACGCGCAGTACGCAGCCGGTGGTGTGGAGCAACAAGCTGTTCCAGCGCGCGCCACAGATGTGGGACGAGGCGCGCTCCTTCGGGCTTCGAGTGGGTTGGGCCCAGTCCTGCCTCGATCCGCATGGTCGCATCGGCATGCTCACGCTCGCGCGTTCGAACGACAGGCTGACCCGCAGCGAGCTTCTGGCGCACGAACCGCTGATGCGATGGCTCGTGAACATGGCGCACCTGACGCTCGCCGGCCATCTCGGCGGCGCCCAGGCCAGCCTCCACGAGCCGCTCACGCGCCGGCAGGTCGAGGTGCTGCGATGGACGGCCGACGGCAAGACGAGCGAGGAGATCGCCTTGATCCTCTCGATCTCGGCGAACACCGTGAACTTCCACATCAAGAATGCCATTGTTCGGCTGCGCGTGGCCAACAAGAGCGCCGCGGTCGCGCGCTCGTCGAAGCTCGGCCTGCTGGATTGAGGCGAGCCCGCACTTTCGGGTCTTGCCGGCGCAGCGAGGGTGCGCGTGGGCCCGTTCGCGTTCATGCCCGCGCACCCGCGTGAAAAGACATGCTTGCCAGTGCGACAACGCGCTTGGCCGCAATCAGGCGGCGATGGGCTCGCCTCGCGTGACGCAGCAGGATACCGGCGCGCGCCAGTCCGTATCGACCTGGAGCAGGCAGGCAACGAGCACTTCGCGGTCGACCAGCACCGGTGGGCCGGCGCGCTGTGCGCGCAGGCCTGCTGCGCGCAGGATACGTTCGATCGCCGGCGGCGAAACGCTGATCAGCTGGGTCGCGCCGCACGTGGCCGCCAAGCACATGGCCGCCTCCAGGACTTGCAGCGCGAGCGGCGAGGCGAGCGCGCGGTAGGGATCGAGCCGCGTCGACTCAAGATCCATCGCCGCGAAGCGCGAGAGCTCCCAGATCTGCGGCGAATTCGGAAATCTTGCGCCCCCGAGCAGTTCGGGAAACACGTCCTTCAGAAGGTAGGGCCGCTCGGTCGAAAGCAGCCGGGCGGTGCCGACGATCTTGCGCTTGCTGTCCAGCGCGATCACGTACTGCGTGTCGCGCCGGTCGAACTCGTCGAGTTCGATGCGTTGTCTGGCAGGAAGATTCCAGCCCAGGCCTTGCACGAAGACCCGGTGGCGGTAGTGGGCGAGTTCGAACAGCATGCCTGGCGGGAGAGCATCGGCGGTGCCAGTGATGAATTCCATGTGCGATCCTTCTTGTCCGAAGTGATCGCATTACAGCGAGGCGGCCGGCAGGGCGGCACTACCAGAATTGACGGGGCCGATCAGACGATCGATCTGCCTGAAGCCGACGCTCACCTCAGCCTGACTGGATCTCGTGAGCGCTCTGGGATGTCACGAAGACCGTCAAGTGGCGCATGCACGCCAAGCCATGCCAGAGCCGCTGCCTGGGCTATGAGTTTCAGGCCTGATGTGCTTGGTAGGCACGCGGCAATGTGCGCGCTGAGACGCCTCACCAGGCAATTCGGCAGACCCGACTTGCGACACGCCCGTACTTTTTGCGAGCTGCCGGGACGCAGGTGTCCGCCACGCGCGTCTTCAAGGCGCCCATTTCGCGCGCCGATTGAACGAGCAAGGCCTCGAAGTCCTGGCTGGCTTCAAAGGCCACCAGCTCGGCATCATTCAGGCAGAAAACCCGCACACCCACATTCTTGCCCGATCAGCGGCTGGCCTCAGCGAACGCGAAGACATCAAGAATCGTCGCGCGTGCGTGCAGCGACACGCCTGCGGCGCAGCAGCGCGCCGCCGACGCTCGACAGCGTTCTTGCATGCCAAGCAAGTGCGACGACGTTCTGAACGCGTGCGCCCCTCGTCACGTCGGGCCTGCGTGTCGCGGAGCCAGTACAGAGGTTTTTTGCGCCCCAAGCAGGAGTTGATTCGACGCCTTGTCGAAGAAAGACTTGGCTTCCGATTTCCAACTTCTCTTGCCATGTCCATCCTCCTTTTTCGATCATTTGCCGCACGAGCGCTGTGCGTTTTCGGCGCGCTCGCCTGCGCCGGCGTCGCCTTCGCGCAATCGTCCGGTGCGAGTCGCACTGATGCCAGCTCGCCGGGCCCTTCGAGCACCCCGCCGGCGGACCTGAACTGGCCGACGCGACCGCTGCGTCTCATCGTCGGCTTCGGCGGCGGTTCGTCGCCGGACTTCGTGGCCCGTGCCCTGGCCATCCCGATGGCGAGGGCGTTGGGTACGCCGGTGGTCGTCGAGAACCATCCGGGCGCGAGCGGCAACATCGCCGCGGACATCGTCGCCAAGTCCACGGATAAACACACGGTGGGCATCCTCATCAACGGGAACATGACGATTGCCAAGGTCCTCAATCCGGCGACCCCCTACGACCCGCAAAAGGATCTGGTGCCACTCAGCATCATCTGCACGGCGCCCCTGGTCCTCGCCACGACGCCAGAGGTCTCAAAGGCCCACGGCCGTAGCTTCCTCGACGCCGCGCGCGCTGCCGGTAGCGCCTGGAGCTACGGGACGCCCGGCGTCGGCACGATCGGCCATCTCGGCATGGAGCTCCTCAAGGCCCGGACAGGGATCGGCGCCGTGCATGTGCCCTACCAGGGCAATCCACAGGTCATCACCGCCCTGGCCAGCGCCCAGTTGCAGCTGGCGCTCCTGCCGCCGGGCCTCGCCGACGTGCAGGTCAAGGCCGGAAAGCTCCGCGCGATCGGCGTGACCTCGGCGCGCCGCTCCGCGCTCGTGCCGGAATACCCGACCTTGCAGGAAGCAGGACTCAAGGATTTCGAGCTCGAGATCTGGACTGCGGCGGCGGCACCTGCCAGCCTGCCTGCCCCCATCGTCCAGCGCCTGAGCCAGGTCCTCTCGGAAGTCATCCGTTCCCCCGAGGTGCGGCAGAAGTTCTTCCAGCATGGCTATGAGGCAGCCGGCATATCGGGCGAGGCGCTGGTCCGCCGGATGAAGGCGGACACGGCGGCGCTCACCCAGATCATCGCGAGCCAGGGCATCAAGCTCGAGTAGGGAGAAACAGCATGAACCCGCAACAACCGCGCCCCGACGGGTGCCAGGAAACCAAGGCCGCGGCCAATGACGCAACCCGAGCAACGCAAGGCGGGGACACAGCCGCAACCCGTAGCAACGAGGAAGCCCACCAGGTCCTGCAGGTGCTGCGCGACGAGCTCGACGGTCTGGACAGGATGCTGCTCGAGACCCTGCGGCAGAGGCTTGACTGCTGCTGCCGAATCGGCCAGCACAAGCGCGACCATGCGATTCCGATGATGCAGCCGCACCGCATCGGGGTGGTGCAGGAACGTGCGGCGGCCTTTGCAGCGGAGCACGGTATGAGCCCGGTGTTCCTGCGTGCGCTCTACGAGCTGATCATCACGGAGACCTGCCGCCTTGAGGATGAGATCATCGGCGTGCCTGCAACGCCTGCATGAAGCCGCGCATCTTCAGTTCAGACGAGAGCCGGTCGAGGCATCGCCGGCGGCTCGCGAACGCCGTGGACCTTGCAACGGCGGTCGTCGAAGTCGACCATCTCTGAAATGTCATGCTCTACCGCTAAAGCAAGCACATGCTCACTTTCTCGACGCTGGGCCTCGAGGGCAGCAACCACCACTTCGTGCTCCAGCAATACCTCGCCGCACATGGCATTGCGGAAGCCTCTCGCATCGTGCTGTTCGACGACTTCCACGCCGGCGCTCGAGCGCTGATCGCCGGAGAGGCGGACTACCTGCTTCAATGCGCCGTTCATCCCGCGGCCGCCGAGATCACGGGAACCTATCGCACAGCCATGGCGGTGGTCGACGCCTTCATTTCGCCGAGCCGCCCCATGGCGCTGGTACGCGCCATGGGAAGCGGCGAAGGCACCGGCAAGGTGGGCGTGCAACCCGCCACGCAGAGCTATGCCGACCTTTCCGCCTGGCCGACGGTCGTCCACGAGCCCACTGTCTTGGCGGTCCAGGCCGGCCTCGCCGAAGGACGCTACGAAGCAGGCATCGTCTTCGAGTCGTTCGCGGAAGCACATGCTGAGCGCTTTGAGGTGATCGAGCCCATTGGTGCCATCTGTGACGCATGGATCGTCTATGGGCGCGAAGCCGTCGACGAAGGCGGGGCCGTGGTCTGGAAGGACAGCCCCGTCGCACGGCAGTTCCGCGAGCGAACTGGTCAATCGCTTAGGCCTGGCGATTAGAACCAAGGGATTCGGGTCTCTGACGGACCGTGCTCGGCGTCAAGCAACGCCGTGTGCGCCAGACGCTCGCCTACCTCATTGGGCTAACTCGCGATAAGGCCCGGGAATCGGCACTGGCATTCAACCTGAGCGCTTCGAGATTTTCAAATAGCGCTGATCCACGCGCGACGCTAAGTCGCCCGGCGCAATTTGCAACGCAGCCGCGAGCTTCCAGAAAACGCTGACAGTGGGCTGTTTTCGCGCAACCTCGATCAGCGTAATGAATGGGCGATCGATCTCGGCTTCCCCCGCTACGTCTTCCTGTGTAAGGCCGAGTTCAAGCCTTCGCTCCTTGAGCACAAGGCCAAGAGCTTCAAGGAGTAGCGCATTGCGGCTGGGTCGCATTGCCCATGACTTTGGCGTGGCTGTTGACAAAAGACACGTGTCTATAGATAACATTGCCAATGCAAACCCTGCCCTCTTTGACTTACCCGCGGTCCGCCTTTCGGTCTGAAAAGCAAGAGCACATCCGACGAGTCAACGTCATTGGGCTTTCTCGCGATGGAGCGGACGGGGGCGCGGCCGCAAGATGCGGCCGCTTGTTCGCGACGCTTCGATCGCGGACTGGAACACTGATATGAGTCTTAGGCAAGTCGCATCCCCCTTTCCGACCGAGCGCCCTCTGAAGCCGCCGGTCTTGCCGCCACTTGGCCGTGCTGATCACGAGATCGAACCAAAGCGCAACGCTGCTGCATGCGAGGTCGGCGCTCAGGTACGTGCACTGCGATTGGCGGTGGGGATCTCGGCTGGCAAGGTTGCAGCTGCTTCCAGCATTTCTGCATCCATGTTGTCTCGCATCGAGCGGGGCTTGGTGTCTCCCTCGGTTGATACCCTCTACCGCATAGCGCGTGGACTGAACATTCCGATCTCGCGATTCTTTGGCGATCAGCCAAGCCGAACCGACTTTTCCCATGTGCCAGCGGGCAGGGGGGTGCACGTGGATCGCGTCGGCTCTGTTGCGAATTACCGCTACGAGCTGATCGGTCATATCCTTTCTGGGAACCTCTTCGTCGAACCCTACCTTGTGACCCTTCTGCCTGGCGCCGAGCCTTATGTCACTTTCCAGCACCCCGGTCATAAGTTCGTATACCTGCTGTCGGGCGAAGTGAGCTATCGGTATGGGACAAAGGTAGTCCAACTCAAAATTGGGGATTCACTTCTCTTCGACGCCACGGCTTTGCATGGGATCGAGGCCGTAAAAGTGGAGCCGGTGTCTTACCTGTCCGTCGTGTTTACGCTGCGCGGTTAGTCACAGTTGTCCGAACCTAGGCCGCCAAGTCGTATGGTTGTACAGAGTTCACGGCCCCCAGCGATGGGATCGACGAAGCCATCGTGCTGGGTTTCGCGGCAAGGCCCGACTACCGCTTTAGACTGACTGATTGCGGCCACTCGCGCGGCGTCGGTCGAACGACGGTTCGAGCGGAAACCAGTCGTTGAGACGTACCGGGTGAGAGTGTCTTCCGCCAACAGTCTCCCCTGCGCTGCTCAGCCAGCTGGATCGAACACCGTGAGGAACTCGCGTCGCGTCTTTGGCCCGTAGGTCCTGAAGTGAGGATCGGGTTTCTCCAGGTAGGCCATGCGCTTTCGGGCGACCGAGTCGCGGGCGGTGTATCGCTTCACTTCCGTCGGCGTCAAGCCGTACACGTTCGCGGCGTTGAGACCGAATATCTTGGCCCGCAGCGCAGGTGTCATCTCGGGATAGCCATGCCGTTCGCGCAGTTCCGCCGAGATCTGGAACGTCCGGAAGGCTTGGATCTGGTCCTGCGGTGAGCCGTACCAGATCGAATCCGTGCCCCACAGCACGTTGTTCTCGCCGCACGCGACAATCAGTTTCCCCAGGGCGTGAGCCGCCTGTTCGGGGTCACGCATCAGGAAGCGCCACGTGCTGCCCAGCTCCGCATAGACGTTGCTGTTCGGCTTGACCTGGTGTTTGCGCAAGGACGTAATCAGCGTGTCGATGCCGTCGCTCTTACCGCTCGCGTCGTAGGCCTTTTCGGTCACCGTGCTGACGAAGCCCGAGTGATAGACCAGGAAGTTCACGTCCGGGTAACGCCTGGCGACGACGCCGATGTCGCTGCACTGGCTGTGCTCGTAGGAGCGTGGTCCGAACGGCAGCCCCTTGTGGATGCAGATGTTCTTGACGGCCAGTGCGCGAGCCTTCTCGATGAACTGGATGCCGACGTCGTCGTGCAGGAAGTAGCCCTTGCCGTTTGGACCATACTGCGTATAGGTCTTCCAGGCGATGATGCCCCACTTCTCGTGCAACTCGTCCATGCCCTCGAGGTCTCCGGGCTGGTTCGGGTTGACGCGTCCATGCAGCAGCAGCCGGTGCGTTCCCTCGAGCTTGTCGACCAGCCTGCGGACCTCGTCGGCGGCCTGAATCGTGACCGGTTCGGCGTCGCGAGCGGAGGGCACGAAGGACAGCACCATCACGTCGGTGTCGCTGTCCATGAACACGTCCTTGAGGAAGACCTCCGCGCTCTTCGAATTGCCTTTCGGCGTGTCGATGAAGTGGCCCTGGACGTCGAGGATGAACTCCTGCCTGGCGGGGCCGACCTGCGCGCGCGCGAGCTGCATATCCAGCCCGGCGTCGCGGGGCAGCTCGAAGAAGCCGCCGGTCCTTCCGGCCGCGGCGTTGGCCGCGTTGAAGGCCAGCAGCGTGCTGGCCGCGCCACAGGACGAGGTCAGGAACGCTCGTTTCGAGCATCCCAGCCGCTTCGCGTTGGTTGCCGCGGCCTCGTGTGCGAGGCGGTTGGCTTCGATGTTCGCCGGCCACAGCGACACCGGTGCGAACTCGCCATTCGAGGTGCTGTCGAGCTTGATGGGAAGGCGCTTGCCCTCAGGGTCGCTGTCATGCATGGTGGTCCCCCGGTTTGATCAAGAAGACCCGCCGGCCCGCCAACGGCGCCATGAGCCCCCTTGGTTTCGACGAGACCTCCCGATTCTGCTCCGCGCCGCGGGGGCTCGGCCCTAGAACTAGGCACTCCCGCGGGCGGGCTGTGCTGTGCGTAGAACGCCTCGAGCGCGGCAAGAAGACCGATTGCGGCGGTCGCCCTTTCGCGCCGGAACGACAGTGATTTCCGAAAGCCGACCTTGGCGATCCTTTGGATGAACGTCGGCTCTACGCCGAACCCGGCCGTCACGGAGAGAACTGGTCGCGCAGCGATCGCGGCAAGCCCGTCATCTAAGCGAGGCCAGCGCCAAGGTGACCCTGCTGACGAGCGGGCAAGAGCAGGAGGTCGAACTCAGGCCGGTCGACGACAAACTCGAGGCGACCGGGCCGTTCAGGATTGGTCCCGAAACCAAAGCGGTGACGGAACATCGCTGGCGCCAGCAAGTCGCCGTTGACGGCGCGAGTATGTTTCAAGTAGCGTTTGAAATGCGAGATCAGCGCCCCGGGGCGGTTGCTGGAGGATCCTCCGCGTGTGGGCAATGGGCGCGGTGCCGCCAAATTTTGGAGGCAACTGCATGTTTGGAAAGCATCGCTACTGGTTTGCGGCGACGATATCGCCTGGACCTGCCTTTCTGGTTGCAGCTCTTGGGGCGAACGTCCGTCATCCCGAGGAGCCGTTGCAGCGCCCTCCAAAACTTGACCATGTCGGGCCGCTCCCGAGGGCATACTGGGAGTAATGCCCGATGCTCCATCTTTGCCTTTGGTCCGGAGACGCGTGCCGCGCTGGTCGCGCTGGCCGCTGGGGTTCTTGTGCCTTCTTGCGGTGCTATTGCTCGGCCCAATCGGCGTGCTGGCCTCCGGCAACCTGGACTTATACACACCATGGCACATGACGAGTCGTGAGAGCACCGGGCAGGCGCCCGACCCTTCAGCCGAGCGCGGTGCAGTGGTGCAGATTTATGGCGCCCGCATTGTGCGATGGCGCGGCGCCTTTGGCATTCATCCCTGGATCGCGGTCAAACGCGCCGGCTCGGAGCTTTACACCACCTATCACATCGTCGGCTGGCGGGCCCGCCGCGGCGGAGATGCCTTGGTCACCAGCATAGTGGACGCCCCGGACATGCTTTGGTTCGGCGCCTATCCGCAGTTGCTTGTGGACCACCGGGGTGCCCAAGCAGAAGCCCTGATCGATCAGATTGAACTGGCCGTGGCGGCCTACCCTTGGCGCGCGTCGTACCGCCTTTGGCCCGGCCCCAACAGCAACACCTTCGTGGCCTGGGTGGCCCGGCAGGTGCCTGCCCTGCGCTTGGACCTGCCACCCACGGCAATCGGCAAAGACTATCTCGGTTCGACCACCTTCATCGACCACGCTCCTAGCGGCACCGGCTGGCAGTTGTCGCTGATGGGACTGGCGGGCGTGACGGTGGCACGCGACGAGGGCTTGGAACTGAACTTGCTGGGCCTGGGCTTCGGCATCGACGTCTCGATCTGGCCTTGCGAGTGCCAGGTTTCGGCCGGCTGCCGTGATGTTCGCGGCACTGGACCTCAGCTTGAACTGGTTCGCATTGCAGACTTCCACGACCCGCTCACTGAGGCGACTGGCTTGGGAATGAGATGCTGACGAACTTCAAGACCAGACTGACTTCAGACATCTGGTCCCGCCGGCGCGGACGCGTACTATCGGCCAGAACCGGCCGGTCGACCGCGCTGCTGAATTCGCTGAGGAGCGGGCATTCGAGGCGCGCACATCGGTAGCCATGGAGGCGCTGGCCGTGCCATTAATTCCCTCACAATGTCTGGCTACCCGTTAGGAATCTTCATGTCCCTGGAAACTTGGCTGCTGTACGTCGTCGCTGTCTTCGTGTTGACTGTCACGCCCGGTCCGAGCGTCCTGATGTGCGTTACCAACGCAGTGAATCATGGGCTCCAACGCACGTTCTTTTCAGCCATTGGCAGCGTAACCGCCGTAGTTGGCATCATGGCCTGCTCCGCTGTCGGGGTGGGTGCCGTTCTCGCCGCGTCTGAGACGCTCTTTCACGCGGTCAAGTGGTTCGGCGTCGGCTACCTGCTGTACATCGGTATCGCGACGCTGCGCTCCACGACGACCAGTTTCGACATTCCTTCCGGCACGGCCAGCCGCTCCAGCAGGAAGGCGCTCTACGCGAAGGGCTTCCTCGTGGGGGCAAGCAATCCGAAGGCGTTGCTTTTCTTCACTGCGTTCTTCCCGCAGTTCATCAATCCGGCTGCGCCTCAGCTGTACCAGTTCGCCATCCTTGGCGGCACCTTCGTCTTCTTCGAGTTGTTCTGGCTCATGTCCTATGCGGCGTTCGCTTCGCGCCTCTCTCCGTGGTTGCGAGTCAAGGGCAGGGCAAAGGCCTTCAACCAGTTATCGGGCTTCACTTTCATCGGCGCGGGCGCTCTTCTGGCCACCGTCAAGCGCGCGACCAAAGACGGGTAGGCCGCGCGTACGGAAACCCGGATTCGGCCAGTACCAGACATTCGACGATGTCGTCCAATTCGAACATGAAGCCACATGAGTAGCAGCCTCAACAGCCTCCGTGACGACCTGATTGCTTCGCTACATTCCGACCAGACCGTCGCGTCAAGAATGAGCGGCCGGCTTGGCGACCAGGAGTTTGTCCGTGACCTCGTCGAGGTCTGCAAGCCGTTCGACGCCTATACGAACGACCCTCGCATGGAGGCCGCGTACTACCTTTCCCTCGCGCCTATCGGCTCACTTGTCGCGGTCGCGCCCGACCTTGAGAGCCTCCTTCGCCTGCCGCTCGATGGGGAGACCATGGACAGCAACATCTCCTACCACCTAGTTCGGTGCGTTCGACGCCTCGTCGCGGAGGGGGGATTCGCTCCAAGTGGTGACGTGGCGCACCTTGTAGACGGCGCCTGAACCGCCGACGGCAGAATGCGGCCAGAAGCCGACAGTGAACGTCGTCGTCAATCGTAGGTGCCGTACTCGACCAGTAGGTCGCTCATGGCATCGGCGACTCCGTAGCCAATGTTCTGACTAATGTTATGCACGGCAGCCAGACGTTCCATGAGCAAGCGCTGCTGCGCATCCGGCAGCCTCGAAATAGCCTGCAATGCCTGCTCGAACATTCGCACCAATGCGACGAAAAAGCCCTCATCCTCCAGGCCGACCTCGACGCTGAAACCTGACGCGCGCTCGCAGTAGAAGACCATCAGTTCTGCCAAGCCCTCCGGTTGGCCAATGGCCTTCTTGTAGCTCGCAATGGACTTTTTTGCCTCGGCGACGGACGCGTTCTGTTTCCGGAACATGTCGGGCCAGAGCCAACGGCTGATGGTAGCCTTGTACGGCTCCAGGGCATCTTCCCCCAGCCCAAAACGGGCGTGAAGGAATACTTGGTTGTCCTTGTTGGCCCGGTACAGGTCGTGCACAAGGCCGACCAGACCGTCGTGGTCGAAGTGAGTCAGTCTCGCCTTGACGTCGCTCCAGGATGCGGACTTCTGGGACTTGCTTGCTTTCATCTCTGTACGCTGCCGAAACTAAGCCCGTAGGTTCCCCGCCCGGCGGGCAGACCATGTTGGCTGGGTTGAGGCCGGATGACCAAAGTACTATCGTAGGGCCAGCTGCCGTCGTGCAGCGGCAGCAGCCAATCAGTGGTGGGCCCTTGCAGACGGTTCATCGTCGTGCTGAACCTTGGGGGCGATGCCATGAAATACGACATGGCCAAAGTCGAAGAGGCGCTTCTGGCATTGCTTGGCGTCTTCGAGTTCGAGAACGGACGCGTTTGGAAGCGCTATGACTTCGCAACCATGGATGGTCTACATGAAAAGGGGCTCATCACGGAGCCCCACGGCCTGCAGGAGTCGGTCTATCTGACTGAGGAAGGGCTGCGCCGCGCCAAGGAGCTCGCGGCCAAACACTTCGGGACCAATGAGGCGACGCCGGAGCGTCAATAGCTGCGGCAGAATCCGGCCAAAATCTATCGTTCGAAAGCGGCTTCTGAAGCGCGTGCGCACTGACCACGCGGCGGGCAACAATCGGCCAAGACTGGACCTTCCCGCCTCCCGCCCAATCCATACAGAACACACAACCTGGAGAGCCCGATGGGAGTTCCCAACATGAGCAAGGAGCGGTATGACTCACTGTCGAAGGGACAGGGCTTGGCCTACTGGGCAGTCGTCGCTCTTGCTTGCGCCGTCATCGGCTACTTCCTCTTTGTGTACTAGCCACAGGCAACAGTCGGCCATGAGCAGACCCGATGCGGAGCAAAATCTAAGCAGAACCAAATGTCATGGCAAGTAGTGAGCTAGTGCAATCATGGGCTATCACACTGCGGCACCTAGCCGTGTGCAGATACTATCTACCGGAGCAGCTTCTCGATGAAGAAGCGCTAGCGGCAGAACGCGAGCTCGCGCACTACCTGCATCACAACGAACTGGGCATGGCGCTGCGGGAGGCGGAAGCGCTGGGTGACATCTGCGAGGCTCCGCCACAATTCTGGCGAGAGCTGCAGCTCGCTGCCCAGAACATGGGCCACACTGAAGCAGTCCTCAAGTATTCCAGTCGCACTGGAAGCTAGCGACTAGGTCGACTGCTTCGTCAGCACGCGGCCAACGGCGGTTGGCCGCATCACCGATGAGAAAAAGGAGAGCAACTGCGTGTCAACCAATATGGGGTTTTTTCTGGTGGAGGATGCGGACCTGCCTTTGCTGCGAGGCAACCCCGCCCTTGTCACCGAGTACTTCGATGCTCGAACTCAAGCAGATGACGTGTGCTACCCAGGGCCCAATCACTTGAACGTGCAGACATTCCATCTCATTCTGAATGGGACAACCGATTTTGTCGGCGGCCCATGCGGCGTCTTTGAGACCTGGTTTCGCCGACTCGACTACTTGCACCAGTACCTCACCGATGAAGCTGTGGCGATGAACAGCGATGATGTCAATGCGCTTCTTTCAGCGCTGAAGGCCCTGGACGAGACAACGATTAGACAGCGTTGGTACGACTGGAAACTGAGCCACCATGTCGAAGAGGAATATGACGAAGAATCCTTCTTTCCGGATAGCTTCAGGTGTCTTCGGGAGTTCAGTGAACGTGCGGTCAGCGAGCGAAAGGCACTGGTTTGGGTGCCCAGCTAACCACACGATTCCGGGAACTCTAAAGGTCGGTACAAATTGGCGGACACGGTTCGCGAGCGTCCGCTTTGGGGGCAGATGAACCGCTGCTTAGGGCCCCGAACCGCCCAAACCCTCGATTGGCTACAGTCGGCCAAGAGGCGACATTTGAGGAGCCCATGGATATTCAGGTCCGACCCGCGACGGAAGACGACGCACTTGGCGCCTGCAATGTCATCCGGAGTTCAATCGTCGAGTGCTGTGAGGATGACCACCGTGGCGATGCCACGGTGCTGGACGGATGGCTGCGCAACAAGACGCCTGAGCTCGTGCGCAGGGTCATCCTCGCGCCGAACGCGTTCTCCGTTGTCGCCAGCATCGGCGAGCAAATGGTTGGATTCGCGTCGGCCTTGGGAACCGGTGAGGTGACGCTGTGCTACGTCGCGCCTTCCGTGCGCTTCGCGGGGGTGGGTACGGCACTACTCGCAGCAATCGAAGAGCAGGCGGCCAAAGCTGGGGTCCTGGTGTTGCACCTGGAGAGCACACGTACAGCGCGAACGTTCTACCTCCGCAACGGGTTCGTTGCTCAAGGGCCCCCGGTTCGGGCGTTCGGCATCGAGGGACTGCCCATGCAAAAAGGGCTCAGGCCATAGGGCTGATGCGCGCACACCTAAGAAGGCAGAATGCGGGCCAAAAGGAGACGTCTGATGCAGGTTCGCGACTTTGCGGCCTCTGACCTTGATGCGGCTTATCAACTCCTCGTCTCAAGCGGCTGGAGCCATCGCATCTCAAGTGCTCAACACCTGCTACGACTTGTCGCTGCTTCGCAACGCACAGTGGTCGCGTTACTCGACGACGAAGTCGTCGGCTTTGCTCGCGCAATCACGGACGGCATATCGAACGGATACCTGTCGATGGTTGTTGTCGCCGACGCACATCGGCGGCGAGGTGCCGGCAAGGCGCTCGTAAATCACATCGTCGGTACGGAGCCTGGCATTACCTGGGTCCTGCGTGCCGGCCGTAGCGGTGCACCGGAATTCTTTGCCAAACTAGGGTTTGTCGCATCCACTGATGCGATGGAACGTCAGCGCCGCTGACGGCCAGGAGCATCGGTGATCGGGCGGGCCCAGCAACACCCCGGCTGCCTATCAAGTCGGCGAGGTCAAATCTGCGCTTGCCACACCCGTTGTGGATGAACTGGTTCGGATCAAGCCGAGTAAGGTTCTGATTGTGACTTGCAAGGCTACGCACCCAATGAAAGTTATTCAGTTCGAACAAGAGCTGAAAGCTCGGCATCGTGTAGAACTCAGCTGGACTTTGGTCGACGAAGAAGGATGTCCATCTGCTTAGCTGGTGTCGGCCAGTTGCTGACCTTCGGTGACGACCGCTAACGGGAGGTCTACCGGGCCGACGCGACGCCGTTCGCATACCATCGTGGCGCCGCTCGAAGTCGAGGCAAGACGAGGAAATGTCCGGCGTGAAGACAATACAAGACACCGTCCAAGTGGTGGCCGACTGGCCGCAGCCATCCAGTGCTGGGGCGCCACGCACCAGAACGGGTGATGGGCCCTGTTGGCGCCGTTTCAAAATTGAGCCACTCCAGCCGCGGTCCAAGCTTGAGGTTGAGAAAGCCTTCATTTGCCGCTCCATCCTGCAGGGCCACCACAGCGGCGGAACATTGCTTCTGCTATTGGCCGCGGCTCGGCAAGCTTGAGCGAACCACAGTTCGAGCCGATCCCCGTACGCACCATCACGAAGCGGGTGGCGTGACGACCGGCTCAGAATCGCGGTTCTTTGTTCTGCCGTTGAGCTCAGGGGGGAAACGGAGCCGGGTTCGCCAGGTAGGCGCGGGACAGGCGCGCGAACTGCCCGCCATCGGTCGTGATGTCCGCCGACGTGGCGTCCCCGGGACTGAAGACGATCGCGAATGTGCCGTTGCCCGTGTACTGCGTTGGATGCGTCAGCATGTACTGGACGTGGTTGTCCCGATAGTGCTTTGGAGTTCCGCCGGGGGTCGTCGAGGGCACGCCCATGGGGGTCTGCCAGAAGAGGATCGGCAGGCCGCCCAGGTGGCGTCGCACCGTGCTCCACTGGTCCAGGCTCTGGTTGAAATTCGGTGTGGTGATGTTGTTCTCGTCCAGGTAGAACGGGCCGGGGCCGCGATTCGCACACTCTTTCACGGGCATCGGGTCTTCAAAGCAACCTGCATCGCGATCACTGGTCTGCGCCACGATGAAGTCGGCCTTGTCTGCACCGAGTTTTGCCATGAAGCTGCCGGTGGCGTTTGCATCCCCCGCCCACAACGACGGGGGGAAGCCCATCCTCGCCTTGGGCGCGTACGTCCGTCCGAGCGTCAACAGGCAACCGACGACGCCGACGGCCGTATTCGGTTGGCTGGCGCATTCCGGCACCGTGCTCACGCGCGCCGGCAACTTCGCCGGGTCGCCGCCGGGTGCACTGCCCTCTGCGAAGCCCCAGAAGTCAGGCTCGAGGTTGACCAGGGTGGGGCGGCCGGTCTCGCCGATCTTCTGGTACATCAACTTGACTTGCGCCCAGTAGGCGGCCATGAACGGCGCGTCGTTGATGACGGTGACGTCGCCACCCCGCAGGGAAGGCATCTGGAACAGGGTGAACATCGGTACGGCGCCCATGGCCGCGACGTCGTTGGAAAATTTTGTCACGACGCCACCGTCCGGAGCGCCGTATAGCCAATGAGGCCATGCGTTACCGCCGCCAGAGTTGAAACCCGTGACCGCCACGAGATAGGTATCGATGATGTCCGGAGCGATCTGCTGGGCCTTCATGTCCTCGAAAGTACTGGCCGCGCCGAGGCCCACGAGGAGCCGGCCGGGCTTGCCGAGGGCTGTAGTGATCGAAGGTGCCGGCGCAGGTGCGGACGCAGGTGGGGGTGCGGACGCGGGTGCAGGTGCACGTGCGGGTGCGGGTGCGGGTGCGGGTGCGGGTGCGCCTGCAACGGGCGCTTGTGTCGAAGTGCCCGACGACCCACCGCCACAAGCCGCGACCCATGTGCTCAGCAGGCCGATCACGATGAGCCGCGCGCGATTCGAGTTGCTGCGAGGGATCGTCGATGGAACCGGCGACGATCGGTCGATGGACACCTCACTCATCCTTCTTGATATTTCTGACATTTCTTGGCTCGTTGCTTGTGATTGTGCAATGCAGCAAGAATCGAACCGCTCAGATCGTCGCCGCACGACCTGAAAAGGCGACAAGATGCGCCACCCGGATCGATGCGCCGGTATGGCGTGGGCATGGTGGACGATCAATTCTGCGCATTGTTGCCCCCCATCCAAGACCCCGATCTCGAGCTCTACTTCCTCGACCAGTTGTGGCGGAAGAATAAAGTGCGTCGGCAACAATAAAGATGGTCGGGGGGAGGCCCACATCTCGGGCGCCGGAACTTCGGCCAGCCGCTGCTGGCACATGCAGGGCCATGCGTTTGGCGACCACTTGCACCCAACTTCGCGAGAGCACAGTCGCCGCACCACTCCTCCTGCCAGCTGGTCCAGGGTGAGCCGACGGAGTGGAGCGAACCCGTACGCTGGTGCACGACGGGGTTGAACGTCAGCTACGTAGAAATGGGAACAGCAGGTCTGGGCCCAGTCCTGCCTGTCGCCATCAACTGCAGTGCGGCAGGTCTGCAGCGGGAGCAGTCCTTGCGCTTTTGCTCGCGTACTACCGTTGTCGGCCATAACGCGACACTCGACGATGTACCGCAGAGCGGTCCGTCGATACGAACATTTAGAACTCGACTTGAACTCGATTGCTTCTCAGGCGGTGGCTAGATGTCCTCCAACCGTCGCCCGAGTTCAAGTGCCTTGTCCCGGGCGTATGCATTCCCTTGGGCGGCGGCCAGGACGTACCATTGCAGCGCCTCACGCAGGTCGCGGCGTACGCCACTGCCCCGCATGTGCATGTCGGCGAGCTTGAGCTGAGAGTCCAACCAGCCTTGCCGCGCAGCCTTGCCGTGCCACCAGGCCGCCCGAGACAGAGATCGCGGCACGTGCCGACCCTCGAAGTGCAGTTCAGCGAGTTCGTACTGGGCGCGTGCCAGCCCGTTCTGGGCCGCCTTGCGTAGCCACGCGACTGCCTGCCGCGGCTGCGCTGCCGTGCCTTCACCCAGCAGCAGCATCATGGCGAGGTTGTACTGTCCATGAGCATTACCGCGCGCGGCGGCAGCCTGAAAATGCCGCAGCGCCTTGCCGTGGTCGCCGATTAGCCACGCCAGCCCGGCTTGGGCAACGTCTGGGTCCGGACGATCGTCTTCGTGGAGGGTCTGTGCGCCTCCGGTGGTCGTGGCAATCGCGATCAACACTGCAAGCAACGTCGTGCGCATCATGGCGTCCTTTGCACGGGTCTCACACCATGCTCGCGCCGATCGCGTGCCGTGTCCTGATGGCAACCCGAAACTGCCACGAAAGACGTACGATGCCGTTGTCCACTCGGAGGTCTCGATGGACCGAGATGTCGCCGTTGATTGCCCCAGATACCGGTTGCCGCTGGGCCTGCACGTGCTTGACCTACATGCGAGCGAACTGCGCTCCCCCGATGGCAACCTCGTCCCATTGCGCCGCCAAGCGCTGAAGGTCCTCCTCGTATTGGGTGAGCGGGCGGGCCATGTGGTTGACAAGCCGAGCCTCATGCAGCGTGTCTGGCCCACAGTAATCGTAGGCGACGATTCGCTCGTGCAGGCCGTTGCCGACATCCGCAAGGCGCTGGGAGACAAGGAGCAACGGTGGCTGCGAACCGTCAAGCGGCAGGGCTACATGCTTGTACCCGACGAGTGGGACAGTCAGGCCGAGGGCAGCGACGTACCAAGCTCTGAAGCGCCAGCGCTGTCCATCGCCATCTTGCCGGCAGCCGAGGCGGAAGGGTCTGCCGATGCCCGGCGGTGGGCCGACCGTTTAGTGGCCGACCTGACGCTGGCCATCGGATCGGGATTGACGGGTGGGCGTGTGATCGCCTACGACGCGTTGAAGACGTACCGCGAGCACCACGTTGATCTGCGTGACATCGGCATGGCGCTAGGGGTGCGGCACGTCGTATGCAGCAACCTTCGGGCGCATGCAGGCCGGACGGAGCTACTGATGGTGATGATCGACGCAGACGGCGGCCAGCAGCACTGGGCGGGCCAGATTGCGCTCGATCGCAAGCGGCCGTCGCAGGCGGCGATCAACGACTTCGTCGCTCAGGCCGCCAGGGGAATCCTTGTGCAAATGCACCGATCGGCCGGAGAGCGTGCGGCCCAGCGCCAATCCAGGTCCGGCGAAGACTTGGCGATGCTCGGCTGGGGGACGGTGTACCGCGGCATCAGTCCGGAGAATCTCCGGGCGGCGCTGCAATGGTTCGAACAGGCCGTGTCACAGGATCCGCACTCGCTTCGCGGCTGGGGCGGGGTGTGTCTCATCAATGCCTGCCATGTGGACTTCGAATGGGCCGTTGATCCCGAGGCATGCCGGAGACGGGCGCTCGAGGCCGCCGAGCGGCTCGAACAACAATACCCGGAGGACACGCTGACTTTGCTGGCGCGGTCCAAAGCCGCCCAGCTCCGCGGCGAGTGGGCGGCAGCGCTGCTTCTGGCCGACATGCTGGTCGAGCGCAACGCGGGCAACCCGACAGCGCACTACATGAAGAGTGAGGCGCTTTTGGGCCTGGGTCGGTTCGACGAGTGCATCGCGGCAGCCCAGCAGGCGGCGCGGCTGAGCCTGAGTGACTTCCGCGCTGGGGTTTGGCACGGCCTCGTGGCTACTGCGCATTTCATGTCGGCGCGCTACGAAGAAGCGGCGCATGCTGCGCGTCTGGGCCAAGCGGCCAATCCGCACCTTCCGATGCCACCACTGGTGCTAGCCGCCGCCCTGGTGGCCGCCGGCCGCCCGGGCGAGGGTCGCGCGATTCTGGCCGTGCCGCTGGCCCGATCACCTGGTCTTGACACCGGCCGCGTCACCAACATGGTCCAGGGAGACGATCTTCGTTTTCTGCAGGGTCGCGAGCACCTGATCGACTGCCTGCGCCAGATCGGGTTGGACTGAGTGCGGATGGTCGAGCGCGACCGGTAGCCGGATCCCTTGGCCCCCAGTGGGCGCGGAGCGTTTGGCAGTTCGACCAACTGCACGTTGCAACGGTGCGCGCCGAAGTCATTGCCGTCGTTCGTGAGCTCGAATGGCGGTCCGCAAGAGAGCGAGCGCCAGTGACTCATGCGCGCGCGCACGCGTCACTCGACCGCGCCGTCGTTGAGGAGATGATTCACCGCCTGCACGGCGGCGATCTGGCGCATGACCCCTCGACGTACAGCCGGGCAATGAGATGCCGCTCAAACGGCCGCTTCAATTTGGGACGTCTGACCGCTCGGGGCCCAACCCGGTCAACCGAGGCGACGAATTTGCTGCCAGAAAGCGGTCCCTCAATGTCGTGTCATCTTCCGGGTTCGCGCGAGCCACCGATGTAGGGCCGTGGCTGGCCGAATCCACACGCCTTGCTGTTGATCCTGTCGTCGTGGCGAGCCGGTCCGGCGGCGCGCGCCGTGATGACCGCCAGTCCCACGACACCCGTTGTGACGGTGGCTAAACCCGGCGCGGTGCGTGCCGGCGTCGTTGCCAGCCTGGCGCGGCCGGGCGGGCGGCGCGCGCTGCAGGGGTGACACGGCCCCATGCGAGGACTACGATGCTGCTCCGCATACGGGGGGGGTGCCTCGTGAACGATTCGGGCTTGCGGCATCGGTTGATGGCGATTCTCTGCGCCGACGCGTCGGGGTATTCGCGCCGGATGGCGCAGGACGAGCTCGCCACGGTTGCCGAGCTCGATGCGGCCCGCCAGGTCTTTCGCAAGCGCGTCGCCGAACATCGCGGGCGCATTGTCGACACGGCAGGCGACTCGGTGCTGGCGGTGTTCGAGACAGTCGCCGGTGCAGTGGATGCGGCCGTGGCCATACAGCGACAGCTTGCGCACGCGGGCACTGGCCAACCCGAGGCTGCACATCTGCGCTTTCGGATCGGCATCCACCTGGGCGACGTCATCGAGAAGCCCGACGGCTCGGTCTACGGCCACGGGGTGAACGTCGCAGCGCGCATGCAGGCGCTGGCGCTCGAGGGCGGCATCTCGGTATCGGACTCGGTGCGCAATACGCTGGGCGAGCCGACCGCTCATCGCTTCGTGGACCAGGGCCAGCATGCGGTGCGCAACATCGGGCAGCCGCTGCATGCGTTTGGACTCCCCATCGAAGGGGCGGTGGCGCCGGACTCAGGAATTGCGAGGGAAGCGCCTCACTCGGCAACCACATCGGCCCCGGCCTCGGGCAATCTGCCGGCGCAGCTGCCACCGTTGTATGGACGCGCGGAGGACGTCGCGGCACTGGCCCGGCTGTTGGAGCTTCATCGCGTGGTGAGCGTGGTGGGCCCTGGAGGTATCGGCAAGACCCGGGCGGCGCAGGCGGTGGCCCACACCGTGCGCGGCACCTATGCCGACGGCGCCTGGCTTGTGGAACTGGCTCCGCTGGCAAATGCACAGTTGGTGGTGCCCACGGTGGCGCGGGTGCTCGGGCACCCCATGGCGGTGAAGGAGACCGCGCTCGCGTCCCTGGTGCAGGTGCTCAGGGACCAGCGGCTGCTGCTGGTGCTGGACAACTGTGAGCACCTGCTTGAAGCGGTTGCCGAACTGGCCGCGCAGATCGTGGCGGGCGCCCCGGGCGTGCGGCTGCTCGTCACGAGCCAGGAACCGCTGCACATTGCTCAAGAGCAGATCAGTCGGCTCAATGCCCTGGCGGTGCCCCCGAGCGCTGACGCGAGTGCAGCGCTCAGCTACGGCGCGGTGCAGCTGTTTGTCGCGCGCGCCCAGGACGTCGATTCAAGCTTCGCCGTGGACTCCGGGAACGTGGACGACGTGGTCGAGATCTGCCGGCGGCTCGATGGGATGGCACTCGCGATCGAGCTGGCCGCGGCGCGGGTGTCGCTGCTGGGAGTGCGCGGGGTGCGTCAGCGGCTGGACGAGCGGTTGAAGCTGCTGACGGCGGGCAGCCGCACAGCGCTGCCGCGGCATCAGACGCTGCGAGCGGCGCTGCAGTGGAGCCACGGGCTGCTGACGGCAGCGGAGCAGACGGTGTTCGATCGGCTCGGCGTGTTCATGGGCACGTTCTCGCTGGAGGCGGCACAGCTCGTGGCGGCCGACGAGGCGATCGATACCTGGGCGGTGCTCGATCACCTGGCCTCCCTGGTGGACAAGTCGCTGGTCCTCGTTGAGGGTGGGGAGATAAAGCGTTATCGGCTGCTCTCGAGCAGCCGGGCTTTTGCGCTGGAGCGGCTGGCCGCGGCAGGGTCGCTCGAAGCGATCCGCAGGCGCCATGCACAGGCGATCGCCGACACCTTGACCGGTGACGATCCCTTCGAGGAGACGCTGGCGCGGATGCGCCGCATTGCGCCCGATCTGGACAACGTCCGCGCGGCCGCAATCTGGGCGATGGGAGACGGTGGCGATCGTCAGATCGCCGTGGCGCTCGCCGCTGCCACCGAGAGGCTCTGGGATGCTCAGGGCTGCAACGACGAAGGTGCGCGCTTGTACCGGGCCGTCGAGCCCTGGGTGGACGAAGCGACGCCGCCTCGACTGGCGGCACGTTTCTGGTTCGTTGTCGCAAATCTGCGAATGTGGACCGACACGAAGCGTCAGGCCGAGGCGGGACTCAGGGCCGCCGAGTTGTTTCGCAGCCTGGGCGATCGATTCTGGGTGTTCAGGTCATTGGCAACAACCGTGCCCTCATTCGCATTTCTCGCCGACGGTGTTGCGGCGGAAAGAGCGCTGACCGAGATGGAGGCGCTGCTTGATCCGGCTTGGCCGTCGTGGCTGCAATTTCTCATCGCCCTTTGCAAGGCATTCTGCGAATACCTCATCGAGCGCAGGCCGGAGGAGGCACGAAAACTCGTCAACGCTGTCCTGCAGAGCCATCGTCGAGGGGACAGCTTTTTCGGGGACGCGTGTGAAAGCATGCTTCCACTTTACGACCTAGCGGCGGGCGACTTTGCGTCCGCATTGCATCGATGTGACGATCTTCTTGGCGGGTCAACGGTGATTGAAAGCACCTACAACCGCGCATATATCCTCGCTTGGCGGAGTATCGCGCTCGTTGGTCTCGGCAATCTCGAAGCGGCTGAGATCTCGTTGAGGACCGCGACGATCATGATCACGCATACGACAGGTCCGACTCTGGGGTTGTTTTGCCAGATCGCGCAGCTGCTCGCGCGTCACGGCCGCTTCTTCGAAGCAGCGAAGACGATGGCCTACATTGACAACTGCTTGGGGTCCGACCACGAACGCTTGCCCCCTGTGCCAGAGCGCTGCTACGAAGACGCCCTCGCCATCATCAAGACGGGTCTCGACACCGAGGCGCTCGGACGCCTTCGCAACGAGGGTTCCCGGCTCAGCGCGGACGAAGTGATCGCCATGGCCTTCCCGGCCCGGACGTAGCGACACGAACAGTGACAGTCGAACGATGTCTGCAGTTGGCCATGCTGTCTTGGTGCAGCGCCGGGCCGTCAACCAGAAAACTCTGTGCCCGGCGTGCAACGGATACCCGTAAGACCTACGACTTTGGCTCCAACTTCCTCACGCACCTTCGCCACGCTCGCGCCGTCCATGTGGGCCGAGAAGGCGGTACTGTCAGCGTAGAGCTCGTAGAGCATGAGCTTCTCCGAGTCCTCAGATGGAACTAGAACTTCAAACTGGAGAGTTCCCGGTTCGTCCTTCAGGCACCGATCGCGGTGAGCAAGGACAGCGCGCAATACCTCTGCTCTAGAACCTGGTTGAACCTCGATTGTTCCGATGACGGCCAGCTTTGCCATGACACGCACCTCCCATTTGAAGGAAGACCGCCAGTGTGCCGGAAATCTCGTTCGGCTCCAATCAAACGGTGCCGCGGCGAACCTCCGCGCACGGCCGCTTCTGGCAGAGGGCAGCCTATCCGCTGATCCGGCGGATCAAGCGGTGTGGTGGCCCACGTACCTGTATACGACCTTGGTAAGGCACGAGGTCTCGCTGTTCCATAGCATTCAACTAGGTTGATGCTCCAGTAGGCAACCGCGGGTGGCTGCAGCCTCGTTGGGGGGATGGCCAAAGCCGTCCGTTCGAGAAGGAGTGCAACATGGAAACGCACATCAGGACCAGTGGCCCGTGGAACAAGGGAAAGCTGATTGGCCAGAAGGCCCCGTTCAAGGCGAAGGAGGTTTGGGCCATACGTACGCACCTGCAGATGGTGAAGCGCATTCGGGACCTTGCATTGTTCAATCTAGCCTTCGACAGCAAGTTGCGCGGCTGTGACCTTGTCGCTGTGCGCGTTCGGGACGTTTGCCACGGGGATCGGGTTACCACTCGTGCGATGGTCATGCAGCGAAAGACCCAAAGGCCCGTTCAGTTCGCGAGATCACGCAGACGACCCGAGAATCTGTTGAGGCATGGATCCAGCGCGGACACTTGCGATCCGATGACTTTCTCTTTACTAGCCGAGTAGGTGCATCACCGCATCTCGGCACGCGCCAGTACGCCAGGATCGTGCACGGGTGGGTTGAAGGCATTGGCCTGGACTCGTCTTCCTATGGGACGCACTCGATGCGCCGCACGAAGGCGTCCATGATCGTCCAGCTGTTCGGCGATGTCTAAAGCGTCGTCCACTTCCGTTCCGGACGGCAGGCCTTAGTTGAGGAGCGGCGCGCCGCGCGCGCCGCCGGTGAAGCTACACGTCGATCATGGCCGGATTCTGCCGGTCGCTGCTAGAAGCCTCAACGCAAGCACTCTATCCCGAGACTTTCGAAATTTCGCGCATCCCAGCCCGCATCGCCTTCATCGCTGCTTCTGGCTCGCCATAGACGAGGTAGTGGTTGCTACTGACTGGGCACTTCAGGCCGAGCACGTTCGCTCCTACCGCGTCCGCGGGGATTGGCTCGAGCAAAGCGCGGCATCGATGGCACTGCAAGGGCCTCCCGGCAATGAACATCCGAAGGGCTTGCACGCCGTCGAGGTCGCGAACATCTAGTGGCGTGGGCATAGCGCTTGAGATTTGGAGTGGGTGCCAAAGGTCTGGTGTTGGCCGTTACCGGCTGTGGCGGCATTCTGCCTTGCGCGCGCCTTTGAATCGGAGGCCCACGCCCGCGGCCCTCCTCTCCTCGATCGAATGGTTCGCCGCCGAGCGTGGTCCGATCGCCGGGAGCCTGCGGATTTTTAGCCGCTAAAACTCCTTCGCCTGCCCGGCTTCGCCATGGGCAGCGGGCGTGCACGCGCGCGACGAGGCTGCTCGCCCACAGCGGCGGCTGGGCAACCGGCGAGTAGTGACAGGTGAATCGAGTCCCGTACCTGGAGGGGGGCCAGGCTCAGCGAGCGGCGCCGGGCGGGCGCGAGTTCAAACTAAGCTGCAAATAATTCAAGTGTCGATCAGCGCCAATGATCGTTCCGCCAACCGTTGCGCATCAAGGTGTTAGGCGCCGGTTCCGCACGCTACCTTGAACCCGCTGTCCACCACACTTTGAATTTTCGGGCGGGTTTTTCAACATAGATTGAATTTTCGGGTTGCCAGGCCGCACGACCTGGTTGCGGGCTGGCTGGCGCTGCCGACGACCGCTTACCGGCAATCATGGTGTTCGCTGGCGGGCTGGAATGGTCCCCAATGCAGACATCGATCGCGCAATCGCCTTCGGCGGCTCACTCAATTGCCGATACTCCTGGAAAGCTCTGCAGCTCTCTTGGTCGCTGCTACGATCGCCGACTCCAGCGCTGCCTGTGTTCTTGCTACGTCGAGCCGTGCACTCAGGGCTTCTAAGAAGGCCGCCAAGCCGTCCAGCCGTCGGCAGCTCGCCTACCGTTCAACGCCGGCGTCAAAGACCTTTCGCAAGGTCAAGGTACCTCTTCGTTTCTTCAGCCCAGAATGTGGCAATCTCGTTTGGGGTCGCGCGCACCGCCGGCGAAATTCCCTGCTCGATGGTCCATTGGACAAACGCCGGCGAAGTCACCACGCTATAAATGGTCCCCCCGAGTTCGGCTGCCTCCTTCTCGGGCGTGTCGGCCGTGACGAAGAATCCGCCCCAGATCGAGAAATTGAAGTCTTTGAAGCCGTCAAACTCGGCAATTGCCGGGATTCCGGGGAAGGTTTGAAGCCTGTCGCGCGTCAACACAGCAAGGTGCTTCAGCTGCCCGGCCTTGACCATCTGCTGGTAGCCCGGCGTCATCGGGAGAAAGGCGATGTCCAATTGGTTTCCTATCAGGTCCTGGACGGCGGCCGAACCACCCTTGTACGGGATGTGAGTCATCTCTGTTCCCAGGCGTTTCGCAAAACTGGCACCCACCAGATGAAAGAGGGACCCGTTCCCAGAACTTCCATACGACAATGGCGCGCTGCCCGATCGCTTTGCTAACGCAAGCAGCTCGCGCATGTCGTTCGCCGGAAGGCCAGGCCTGGCGAACACGTTCAATGGCGCGTCGCCGGTCTTCGCCACAAGCTTAAAATCGGTCGGCTTGTAGCGCAGTCCCGGTATAAGCAATGGTGCCATCACCAATTCCTGAGCGGAAGCGAACAGCACCCTCTTAGCGCCGTCCTTCTGCAGCAACTTTTGCGCTGCAATTGAACCACTACCGCCGCCCAGGTTTTCAACAATCACTGGCTGGTTGAGGGCGGCAGCAAGTTCCGGTTGCAACTTTCTGGCCGTGACATCGTACGGGGTTCCTGGTGGGGTTGGCAGGACCATCACCAGTGTGCCGCTTCTGCCAACTTGGGCCGCGGAGGATGCCGCAGCGGCGACGAGCAAAGTCCCGATGATTGCGCGCATGCTAGAAAATCTCATGATGTCTCCTTAAAGTGGTTAGAGGCTGCCGGGGCAGGGAATCCTTCCCTAACCCGGGCCCTTCTCATATCCGTGCGGATGGATGGGGTGGCTCGGGGGGCCTGCAACGATGCGGTTGCGGGTTCCGCCGAGGCCTTCGACCTTCGTGGTCACGACATCGCCAGGCTGCAGTGGGGGAAGGTGTCCCCAACCGTGTCGGCCCCAGAGTTCAGCCAGACACCCGCCTTGGCAGGTGCCGGATCCCAGGAGGTCCCCAGGTCGGATGACGGTGCCACGGGAGGCGTATGCGGCCAAGGCAGGGAAGGACCAGGCCATGTTGTTGAGGCGGTCGCTCCCCAGGAGCTCGTCGTTGACCCAGACCTGCATCTCCAGATCGAAGGACGGCCCCGCCCGGTAGGGACGTAGTTCGTCGGCAGTGACGAACACAGAGCCCAAAGCAGTGGCGGTGTCCTTGCCCTTGGCGGGCCCCAGGTGCATCCGCATCTCGTGGAACTGGACATCGCGAGCGGAGAAGTCGTTGAGGGCCACGTACCCGGCGATGTGGTCCTCGGCCTCCTCCGTGGTGAGGTTGGACCCGGCACGTCCCACCACAGCGGCAACTTCGAGCTCGTAGTCGAACAGCTTGCAGCCCGGGGGAACGGGGACGTCGTCGTGCGGCCCGGTGATCGCGTAGGGATTAGAGAAGTAGAAGGTCGGGATCTCGTAGAACTCCGGCGGTAGTCCGGCCGTCGGGTCGAGCAGCTTCATACCGCCCACGATGTGCTCGGGGAAAGTGGAAAAGTCCCGAAAGGTCGGTGGGTCCAAGGGCGCCATCAAGTGGGCATCCGCCAGCGACCGGCGCTTCCCAGTGCGACGGGCCTGGTCACCGACGTCGTGGATCAAGCCGTCGGTGGCCAGAAGTGCGGCCAGCTCCAGCCCGTGAGGCATGTCCGCGATAGTCTCTTCGTCGAGTTGGACGGCCAGGGCGGGCCCGTTCGCGGTGCGGTGCCGAACGATCTTCATGAAGCCTCTCTTCTTTTCTAGTGGCGCTGGGATCGCAGGCGATCGGCACGACATGAGCGACCACAGTCGGTGTCGCTGGGGTCTCGCCGACGCCGCGGCATCTATCAGTCGTCCTCTGCCTCGGGCAGAAGAGCGCCGTTTTCGAGAGTCTGGTAGCCGGGGACAGCGACCAGTCCCATCGCCGCAGCCTCGAACGGTTCGCCAGTGGCCTTGGCCCACGCGTGGCCAAGGGCGAGCAGCAGCTCCTTCTTCATTGCCTCAGGGCGCTCTCGGATGAGCCCGACCATTCGTGCGCCGGGGAGGAGGTTGCCTCCCTGCCACAGGCAATCCTCGGGCACCTCGACGAAGGTGCAGTTGACATAGTTCGCAGGTGCGCCGGTGACCCTGCAGTGAGCCTCCGTGATGGCCTCAGCGATCTCCTTCTTCCGGAGGGCACTCGTGGATCCGGCCGTGACGGTGAACTGGTAATTCGGCATAAAACTCCTTCTGTGGGTTAGTAGGGGAAAGGGACTGCGGACTGCGGTTGCGCAGCAGGGCTGGTGAGCAGACCCGTCCGCGCTTTCTCACGGCTCATGGACAGGCTGCGAGGGAGACAAGGAACAGGGCGGCGAGGTAAACGGTGGCCATCCACACGCCGTAGTTGTCGATGCGCACGGCTGCGATGGTGTGAGGTGTCAGCGGGACCTCTGGTCATGGCGCGGCCCTGCCCTAGCGATCGTCGTCGGCGGTCAGCGATTGCAGCCGGGCGGGCGGGTTCTCCACGAACTGGGCACGCCCCTGACCAAGCGACATGTCGTCTAGCCCGAGTCCCACCAAACCAATCATCACGTCGTCCGGTCGAACCTGGCACCGCTCTTCGAGTAGTTCGGCGATGCGGGCGAACAACGCCTGCTTGACCGCGGTTTCCCGGCCCCGTCCCAGCATGATCTCGATGAACATGTACCCGTCTGTACGTTCAATCCCAGGCCAGCTGGGGTCGTAGATGAGTTCGCCAGGGCCGCAGTGGTTGATGACCTGAAAGTTGTCGCCCTCGGGGATCCCGATGATCTCGCGCATCGCGTCGTACACACATCGACCGATCTGTTGAGCACGTTCGGTGGTGGTCTTCATGAGAGAGATTCGGACGAGCGGCATGTTGCCTCCTGGCAGGTGAGTGATGAGCTGTGTAAGTCCAGAGATACCGAGCTCTTCTGTGGGCCCGTCGGGACGGCTGCGCACATCAAAAGCTGAAGATTCCTCAACGCGGATCGAATAATATCGGCGAGATTGCGAAAAATCAATATTTTTCTACAAAGTAGGTAATGTAGAAAAATGGTATGCTCCTTGCATGACAGCAGTTTTGTCCAGTGGGAACGATGACACCGGGAGCCTTACGTACTCCACATATAGACAGCTGCGTGCCGACATCCTGGCCGGCCGGCTTCCGCCCGGCGAGAAGTTGAAGATCCAGGACTTGGCACAGCGACTGGGCGTGAGCCCCTCGCTGGTCCGAGAGGCGCTGTCGCGGCTGACTGCGGAGAACGTAGTCATCGCGACTCCTCAACGCGGTTTCCGAGTGACGCCCATCACGGCAGAGGATGTCCAGGACCTCACGCGTGCGCGTATCGAGATTGAGATGGTGTGCCTGCGCCGCTCACTGGAGCGGGGGGACGTCTCCTGGGAAGCGAACATCCTTGCGGCTGTCCACCAGCTGGTCCGAACGCATCCAGAGCCGGGCCCCGTCGACGAGGCCTGGGCTGGCGTCCATGCGGAATTTCACCGGGCTCTGGTGCAAGCCTGTGACAGCAAGTGGCTTCTGCAGGTGCGCGAGCAGCTCTTCGTGCAAGCCGAACGCTATCGGTGGATCAACTTGCACATGTCTCCAGAGAGTCGCGACTTGCGAGATGAGCACAGCGAGATTGCCGATGCCGCCATTCGGAGGGACATCGCAACGACCTCCGCGCTGATGGAGCAGCACTTGCGGCTGACGGAAACGATGACGCTCCAGGCGCTGGCCTCGGCGAGGTTCGAAAAGGAAGCGGCCATGGGCAATCTGCGTGAACGGAATTACAAGATCGCCGCGTGAGCGGCTCCCATTAATCATGCCTCGCAAGTTCGTCGACCTGTCGATCGAACAGATCGCGTCCTTCTTTCCTGGCTTGAGAAAGAAGACCTGCCCGACGGCCAAGCTGGGCAGTCGAAGTCGTACAACTCTCCACCTGTTGTCACCAGCGAGAACTGACCCTCATTCGACGTCTGTGCCGCTGGGTTCTGACCCACGGTGTGATCGTCCATAGCACGATCCTTCGAGTGCCAGGGGCTCGAAAACTTGGCAATCGCGATGGGTCAGTTGATCGGAGGGCCCCGCCCCCGGCACTTCTCTCCTCGATTCGAGGTATTCGCCGCCGAGCGTGATCCGATCGCCGGGAGCCTGCGGATTCTTAGCCGTTAAAACACCTTCGCATGCTCGGCTTCGCCCATGGTCCGCAGGCGTGCACGCGGCGACCAGGCTGCTCGCCCACAGCGGCCCGCCGCCGCCCGGTGCGCGCCGGGCGGGCGCGAATTCAAACTAAGCTGCAAAAAATTCAAGGTAGGTTGAAAACCGATGTCGATCAGCGCCCATGACGGACCGCCGATCGTTGCGCATCAAGGTGTTAGGCGCCGGTTCCGCACGCTACCTCGAACCCGCTGTTCACCACACTTTGAATTTTCGGGCGAGTTTTTCACCATAGATTGAATTTTTCGGTTGCCGGCCGCATGACCTGGTCGCGGGTGTCAGTGTCAGTTCGGTTTCAGAGGCTCATGCTCATGCTTTGGCGACACGATTGTTAACCGGGGAGCATGCGTCCAGCATATTCGCGCGAGACAACCGCTAGCGCAATTGCCAAGGTGACAACCAAAGCTGTGACCCAAACCCTTCTGGACAATGGAGCATGTGTTTGCTGCAACCAGACGTAGTTCGTCAAGAACGCACCCGTTATGACACCTCCCGGTAGGCACAAGAGCACAAAGCGCAGCCAAGTACTAAACGGCTCCCACCGCCAAGTATCAGTCATGAGCCAGCCATGGAAGGGGGGCCAGAGCGCCCTAAGCACCCCAATACCAACCGCGAATGCAATCGCAAAGATAAGTGCTAGTTGGACAAACATTGCAAACCACCGCTGCATGGACGATCTCATTTCTCTTGGCTTCTTTGCAGTGCATCTTTAATTGAGTTGCCGGTTGGCTCTTGAGCGCCACTCGAAAACACGTTGTCCGCCATCCCCGGGATCGCACTTGGGGCTGGCGCAGCCGACGACCGCTTTCTGGCAATCATGATTTCCGCTGACGGGCAGGAATGGGCCCACTAGAGACATTCACCGCGCTCCCAAGCGGACGATGGCCGGCGCTGCCCGTCGGTGTATGCCGCCGACCACACACGAAACGCCAGCGCGTCGCTTCACGATGAATGCTTGTTCTCGCGTTTGCATCACACAGGTGACAGACCAGGTCCATAGCGATCCAGCTTGAGCTCTTCACGAGTGCCGCAAAGCGTGGCTCCGCGCGCAAGCCTGTCCAGTGGGGATCGTCTTTCAAAAAAGCCACACGGGTTTCTTTCGCTCTGAAAGCCTGCTCCAGGGCCGTGAGCGCCGGCCCCACCTCACCGAGTGCCGCATGCAACGATGCGATCGACGTCGGTGCGACGAATCGCCTCTTGGATTCATCCAACAACTGGTTCAGGATCAACCGAGTCTCTCCGGTTTTCCCAAGATGCGCCAACTGCACGCCCAGCACAGACCAGGCGCGGGATGCATCGGATAGTGTTACGGCACGCCTGATTTCAGCTATGCCCTGTTCCGGACGCTGCTCGGCCACATGGAGCAACCCCATCGCCATATTGGTCAGCCAAAGATCGGGGGCAATATCGAGCGACCGATTGGGCGACCTGGCGGCGCTCGGCCTGGTCGAACGCCGGCACGGCTGCGGCACTTTCGTGCGAGGCGAGCCTGGGCAGCTGCGGCCCGTGCCAAGCCTCAGCGTGATCGACAGCCTGCGCAGGCATTGAGCTCGTCGAAGCTCGCGAAGCGCCGCTCACGCGCGTCGATCTAGATGCGCCGACGGCTGTCCTGGACGTTCTTCTCGACGACCCCCTTCTCCCACCCCGAGGCCACGTTGCAGAAGTCAGGGTCGTACAGGTAATGCGCGCACATCACCGAGAAGCGTGCGTTGACGGTGCGGCCCTTGCCCTTGTGCACCTTGTCCACGGCGGTGCGCATGTTGTCGTAGATCCCGCGGCGCGCCACACCGCCCAGCGCGGCGCAGGACCTGGTGTGGGCATCGAACAGCATCTCGTGGCCCTGACTCGGGTAGGCCACCAGCCAGAACGCCCGGCTCGCGCACCAGCTTCATGCGCGCGACCTGCAGCTTGCGGTAGATCCCGCCGATCACCAGCGCCTCGTCGCTCCAGTCGAACTGGAACGCCTCGCCCAGCTCAAAGGTCAGCGGCACGAACGCCTTGCCGACCGCCACACCGCCTTGCTGCGCTCGCCACGCACGGATGAAGTCGGTCAGTTGGATATAGCCGCCTTCGTAGCCAGCCTCGGCGATCTGCTGCAGTAGCGCCTTGGCGGTTCGCCGCTCCTTGCGGGCGCGGCGCGCGTCGGCCAACAACGCCATCTTCACCGTCTCGACGAACGGTGCCAGCTTCGTCGATGCCGCCTTGCGTCGGTACTTCGGCGGCTCCGCCGCGGGGGTGCGCAGGTACTTGCTGCACTGTGTTGCGCGACAGGCTCGTCGACCTCACGATCTCGCGCACCGACTTCTTCTCGCGGTGGTGCATCCGCAGGACCTTGCCAATCATGGCCATGGTGATCACTCCTCATACCCCCACCGCTAAAAAAAGCAGCAGGGTAGGCTGAACACCCGGGTCAAATTGGAAGCGGCACAACTCTCACAGGTGGGTCAATTTTCGGCTGGCGCCAAAAGGCCAAGCTCTTGTCCGGTGGCAGTTGGTTGTCGATGCGTGCGCGAGCAAGCCGGCGCGTCTCGCGCTCGTTGACCTCCTGCCCCGAGCAGCACGCCAAGGAAGCGTTCCGCCGGCCAGCCTTCGCGGTTGGACTGCTCGGCCAGGTTGGCCCACAGCCGCTTCATCGTGGGAAGTCTCAGTTCTCCCAGCATGAGGGGCAGGCGCGCTGCATCGGCCGCGGTCCGGGTGGATGCGATCGTGTTCATGCGACCTCCAGCAGGTCGTCGTACACCGCGGTGGCCGGAAGCATGACCTCCACGAACGGCATCAGTGCCGGACGGGGCGCGAACTGCGCCCGCAGCACATCGATGTCGGGGAGTTCGTTGCGCTCGCCCAGGGCGCTGAGGATCGCGGCGAGCTCGGCCACCACATTGGCCCGATCAGCCAGATCGAGCAGATTCACCATCAACCGGCAAGCCTCCCGCTCGCTCAGTCGCTGGCTCATGCGTTCCCAGGTTTGGGCGTACTCGCTGCGCGGGAACATTGCATCGCGCAGCATCCATCGGGCGAAGGCTCCGGGCTTGCGCCGCAGCGACGGGAGCATGTGACGCCAGTCGATGCGCTTGGGATGCTTGATTTGGATGCTGCTGCGCAACCGCTCGCACTCGAACACCTTCACGCCACCCAGCCAGGCTTCGAGGTGCGCGCTGTAGAGCCGTACCTTCAGCCGATGGCCGACCAGCCTGGACGGCACGCTGTAGTGGGCGGCCTTGATGCTGATCAGGCCGAACTTGCTGACCCGCGCGTCGACCTCTTCGAAGTCCACCGTCCGTCGAGCGGGCAAAGGACGAAGGCTGGCACGCTCGATCTCCCAGGTCCGAGCACAACGCGCGTTCAACCGCCGCACGGTATCTGCGACGAACTGACCGTAACCCTCGATGCTCGCGAACTCACGTGTGCCGCGCAGCAGCAGCGACTGATCCAGTGCGGTCTTCAGGCTGCCCTGGCGCGCTTCGATCGAACCATTCTCGTGGCTCACGCCCGGATTGTTGCGGCTCGCGCACAGCTCGCGGTAGCGGGCGGTGAGTTCCTCCTGCTCGGCTAAGTTGTTGAACGCCGCCGACAGGCTGTCGGTGCGATGCTCTTCGGGCACGCCGCCGGCCATCCATAGCGCCTCCTGAAGCCCGCTCGCCAATGCCTGGAAGCTCTCTCCGCCAAGCACGATGCGCGCATGACGCCAGCCGCTGTGCGCGAACGCAAACTGGTACAGCCGGTGCGGCAAGACCACGCCGACGATGGTGATGGCCAACTCGTCGCACACAGTTAAGTCCGACAGGCCGAGCCGGCCAGGCTGATGCTCCTGGGCGAAGAAGATCTCGCGATCGCCACCGTGCTCGGCGCGCCACTGCCGCACTCTGCGCTGCAGGGTGCGCAAAACCGCGCCGTAAAAGCGCTGTGGTTATCGAAGCTGCAGTTCCTCCAGCACCGTCACCGCCATCAGCCCCGGGGCCGCCTCCAACATCGGCACGACCTCCACCGTCCACACCTCAGTCAACGGATCGGCGCGCGTGCGCCATGTCCGCGCAGGGTTCTGGGAGGGAAGCAGAACCGTCGATTCGATCCGGCGCGCGCTGGCCACACGGGAAGCGGCTGGGGTGAGGGAGGTCGGAAGTGCGAGATTTCACGTTTTGATTCTAGACGCCTCGTCCATTCGCGATGAGCAGGATCTCTGCGGGTTAACACCGATAACCAGGCAGCTAACACCGTTTACCATTGGTCGATCGAAAGGGCATTCACATGGCATCAATCGTGTACGAGAAGGACGGCATAGTTGGCATCGTGTTATTGGCGAAGCCGCCGCACAACCTCATGGACAACGCCATGCTGGATGTGCCCGCGAGTGGCTATGCCAGGGCTGTCGGCGAAGGCTGTCGCGCCGTGCTCCTGCGCAGTTCCATGCGCCACGTCTGCGCCGGCGTAGAGCTGGGAACGATCGCCGGCGGTACCTGGGACCAGGACGCTTCAAAAGCGACGTGGGAGTCGCTCAAAAACGTCCCGATTGCGGCCGACACAGCCTCGTTCGGCATGGCGGAGGCGTCACTCGGCCTACTTCCACTGCTGGGCGGCGTTCAACGTGTGGTGCAGCGGGCAAATGTTGCCCGAGCCAAGGAAATGGCGATGCTGGGCCGCTACAGGATCCGAGCACGCTCGAGCACTGGTAGGTCATCAGCCAGGTCGTGCCCGCGTCGGAAATTCACACCATATCCCGCCGCATCCATCTCGCTAGCGTACTGCGCTACCGGGCTTCTCCACCCTCGCAAATTTGAAGTTCAAAACGGGAGTTGATAGATGGGCAACGCGAATGCAGAAATTGGCACCACGGTGCGAGCCGGTGGCATCGGCACCAATCTTCACGATGTCGGAAGCGGCCAGCCGGTAGTCCTGATTCACGGCTCGGGTCCTGGCGTCACCGCCTGGGCGAACTGGCGAACGATCCTCCCGGAACTGTCGAAGACCCGCCGAGTTGTCGCTCCAGACCTCGTGGGCTTTGGGTTTACCGAGCGGCCGGCAGGAATCTCGTACGGCCTTCAAACCTGGGTGGACCACGTGATCGGGGTTTTGGACGCGCTGGAACTCGATCGTGTGGATCTGGTTGGAAATTCACTCGGCGGTGCCGTAGCGCTCGCGCTCGCCATCAAGTTTCCGCAGAGGGTTCGCCGGTTAGTGTTAATGGGTTCCGGTGGACCCAAGAGCACGATTACCGAGGGGCTGGAGGCAGTGTGGGGTTATGAACCGTCCGTGGCCAATATGCGGGTCGTGCTGGATTACCTCGCGTACGACCGTAGCCGGGTTACGGATGACTTGGCCAAGCTGCGCTATGAAGCCAGCGTCAGACCCGGACATCAGGAGTCATTTGCTGCCATGTTCCCGAGCCCGAGGCAGGTGCGGCTTGATGAACTCTCAATCCCCGACCACGAGCTACAGACCATCCCGCACGAAACCTTGTTGGTGCACGGTAGAGAAGACCAAGTGATCCCGGTGGAAACGTCGATTCGGCTGAATCGGCTCCTTAAGTCGTCCCAACTGCATGTTTTCGGCAAGTGCGGGCATTGGGTGCAGATTGAGCAAACACGAGGATTCATCAGCCAGGTCGAGAATTTTCTCTCCGCAGAGTGAATGCGCACGTCGGGTCCTCTGCGATTTCGAAATGATTTGGTGAGCGGTAAGTTGACAGTAAACCAGGAGACGACGATGAGTCACAACGATACACGACCTATCAAGCTGAAGAAAACATGGCGAGACAGTGACATTCAGGCACTGGTACGCGATGACACCGGTCGCCTCGACCCGCGCATCTATACCGATGAAGATCTCTACCAGCTAGAGCTGGAACGGGTTTTTGGTCGCTCGTGGCTGTTGCTCGGGCACGAAACCCAGATCAGCAAACCGGGGGACTACATCACCAACTACATGGGAGAGGACCCGGTCCTGGTAGTACGTCAGAAGGACGGCACCATTGCCGTCTTCCTGAATCAATGCCGCCACCGCGGCATGCGTATTTGCCGCGCGGATTCCGGAAACGCGAAGGCATTCACGTGCAGCTACCACGGCTGGGCCTACGACACGGCCGGTAATCTGGTCAACGTCCCCTTTGAAGAGGAAGCGTTTTCGTCGTGTCTAGACAAAAAGGAGTGGAGCCCGCTGAAGGCGCGCGTCGAGACGTACAAGGGGCTAATCTTCGCCAACTGGGACAACGACGCCCCCGACCTGATCACATATCTGGGTGATTCCAGGTTCTATATGGACCACATGCTGGATCGCACCGAGGCAGGTACCGAAGCGATTCCAGGTGTGCAGAAGTGGGTCATTCCGTGCAACTGGAAATTCGCGGCAGAACAGTTCTGCAGCGACATGTATCACGCAGGCACGACTTCGCACCTGTCCGGCATTCTCGCCGGCTTACCCGAGGGCGTTGAGCTTGCAGACCTTGCACCGCCGACGGTCGGCAAGCAGTACCGGGCCAAGTGGGGGGGGCACGGTTCAGGCTTCTATATTGGCGATCCCAATCTTCTGATTGCCATCTCGGGGCCGAAAATCGCGAGCTACTGGACCCAAGGTCCCGCGGCCGAGAAGGCTGCTCAACGCTTGGGCAGTGTTGAGCGTGGGACCCGGGTCATGGCGCAGCATATGACCGTTTTTCCCACCTGCTCCTTCCTCCCTGGGATCAACACAATTCGCACATGGCATCCCCGTGGGCCGAACGAGGTGGAAGTCTGGGCGTTCACGATCGTCGACGCGGACGCACCCGACGATATCAAGGAAGAGTTCCGCCGCCAGTCGTCGCGTACTTTCTCGGCAGGGGGGGTATTCGAGCAGGACGACGGAGAAAACTGGGTGGAGATCCAGCATATCTTGCGCGGTACCAAGGCGCGTAGTCGCCCCTTCAATATGGAAATGGGGCTTGGCAAGGTCACGGAAGGTGATCCCGAATACCCCGGGCAAATCAGCTATGTCTATAGCGAAGAGGCCGCGCGCGGGCTCTACACCCAATGGGCGCGGATGATGATCTCCCCGGACTGGGCCGCACTGAACGCTACACGCTGAATCGGTCGACGCCACGGTTCGAGGCCGGCAGTTGAGGGCCGGCGCCAGGTCTCGAGCCCTGTCTGATCCAGCGATCCTGCCATCAACAATCAGAGGAAATGGTCATGTCTGATCCCGTAACGAAAGCCGACATCTTCACCAGGAAGCCCGTACCTGTTCCGCCCGATCTACAGCAGGAAATCGAGCAGTTTTACTACTGGGAAGCCAAGCTGCTCAATGATCGTCGATTTGAAGAGTGGTTTGCCCTGCTCGCGAAAGACATCCGGTACTTCATGCCGATCCGCACAACGAGGATCATGCGTGACGCTGCCCAGGAATATTCGAAAGCCAACGAGTACGCGCATTTCGATGAGGACGCAGCGACGATGAAGGGGCGGTTGAAGAAAATCGTCTCGGACGTCGGTTGGTCGGAAAATCCGGCGTCACGTACCCGCCATCTCGTCAGCAACGTGATGATTCTCAATGGGGCGTCCGCCGGCGAATACGAGATCTCCAGCGCCTTCATCGTGTATCGAAATCGCCTGGAACGCCAAACCGACATTTTCGCCGGCGAGCGGCGCGATACCCTGCGCCGCACGGACGCCGACGCAGGCTTCGAAATCGTCAACCGGACCATCCTGATCGACCAGAGCACGATTCTGGCGAACAACCTCAGCTTCTTCTTCTAGGGCAAATGTATGGCATGGACGTACGTCATGCAGCAGTCGGATCTGCCGCCAGGCGAAATGCAACGCCATGAGGGCGGCCCGGAACCAGTGATGGTCTGCAATGTCGGCGGCGAATTCTTCGCCGTGCAGGACACTTGCACGCATGGGAACTGGGCGTTATCCGAGGGCTACCTGGATGGCGATGTGATCGAGTGCTCACTGCATTTTGGGAAGTTTTGTGTGCGGACCGGGAAGGTCAAGGCCTTGCCGACCTGCAAGCCGCTCAAGATCTTTCCAATCAAGGTGGAAGCGGGCGGGGTCCATGTCGATCTTGAAGCTGGCGAGGTCAAGCAATGACGTCCCATGTCGCAATCGTTGGCGCGGGCGTTGCCGGCTTTTCGACGGCGCAGGCGCTGCGCGCTGATGGTTTCGGCGGTCGTATCTCGCTAATCGGAAGCGAGGCGTATTTGCCCTACGACCGTCCGTCGCTATCGAAGGCGGTGTTGGGTGGACTCTTGGAGCGCCCTCCGGTCCTGGCCGAGTCCGAATGGTTCGATGAGGCTCGCATCGAGCTACTGACCGGCCGGACTGTCAGCAGACTGGACGCAGCCGCTCGCAGGATCGGCTTCGACGACGGGGCTACGCTTGCCGCGGATGCCATCGTTCTCGCGACCGGCAGTTGTGCGCGAGGACTGCCGCTTCCGGGAAGCCAGTTGCGTGGCGTCCTCACGCTTCGAACCTATGACGATGTGCAGCCGTTGTGTCGGAACTGGACGGCCGGAACGCGGCTGGTCATCGTAGGGGGCGGTCTGATTGGATGCGAAGTCGCGACAACTTCGCGCAAGCTCGGTATAGAAGTGACCATCCTGGAGGCTGCAGACGAGCTGCTGGTTCGCGTGCTTGGGCGGCGTGTGGGCGCGCGGCTGCGCGAGGCACTTTCAGCGATGGGAGTGCAGGTTGAATTGCGTACCTGCGTAGCAGAATTTTCCGGAACCCAGCGGCTCGATGCTGTGACAGCCAGTGATGGACGCCGCTTCACTGCCGACAACGCTCTTGTATGCATCGGCGCCGAACCGGCGGACCAACTGGCGCGGCAGGCTGGTCTAACCTGCGACCGGGGCGTCATCGTGGATGACCGTGGTGCCACGTCTGCTGAAGGTGTCTTCGCTGTTGGAGATGTAGCCAGCTGGCCGCTGCGTAACGGTGGGCGGCGCTCACTCGAGACTTATCTGAATGCAGAACGGCAGGCAGCAGCGGTGGCTGCAGCGATCCTGGGAAAGGCGAGACCCGCGCCGCAGGTGCCTGTTTCCTGGACAGAGATTGCCGGGCATCGGATGCAGATGGCCGGGGATATCGAAGGACCGGGCGAGTTCATCGTGCGCGGAACCCTCGGTGACGGTGCGGCACTGCTTTTCCGTCTTTCAGACGGGAAGCTCCAGGCCGTTGTCGCAATGGACGCGCCGCGCGACTTCGCTGTAGCTACAAGACTGGTGGAAGCACGGGCAGCTGTCGACAAGGCGCAACTGGGGAATCTATCGATCAACATGCGCGATTTTCTGCGCGTACATCAAGGAGAAGCAGCGTGAGACTCAAAGGACAAGTGGCATTGATCACCGGTGGCAGTGCCGGCCTTGGGCGGGCAATCGTGAACCGCTATATCTCCGAAGGGGCTCGTGTTGCGGTGCTGGACAAATCGGCGTCCGGGCTGGAGGAGCTTAGAAACCAACATGGCGACGCGCTGGTTGGAATCGTGGGTGACGTGCGCCTTCTTGCTAGTCATCAGGAAGCCGTGGCGCGCTGCACGGAGGCGTTCGGCAAGCTCGATTGTCTGGTCGGCAATGCCGGCGTCTGGGACTTCTCGACTCAACTGGTGGATATCCCTGCTGACCGCCTTGAGCAGGCCTTCGACGAGATGTTCGCCGTAAACGTCAAGGGCTATGTGCTGGCAGCCAAAGCCGCGCTGCCCGCTCTGTACAAAAGCAAAGGCAGCGCGATTTTTACCGCATCAAGTGCCGCGTTTTACGCTGGCGGAGGCGGAGTTCTCTATACCGCCAGCAAGCAGGCCGTGATCGGCTTGGTCAAGCAACTCGCCCACGAGTGGGGCCCTCATGTCCGTGTCAATGGCATCGCGCCAGGAGGCGTGCTTGGTACCGATTTGCGCGGCCCCAAGACGTTGGATCTTCAGGATACGAGTATCAAGGCAGTGCCGCTTGCTGACGCACTCGGACCGGTTCTGCCGGCCGGTTGCGTCGCGTCGGCGGACGAATATGCCGGAGCCTATGTCTTCTTCGCGACGCGCGAGGACACCGTGTCGTTGACGGGCAGCGTGCTGAATTATGACGGTGGCATGGGGGCGCGCGGCTTGTTCAGCGCGAATCTTGGCGCACAACTCGACAAGCATTTCATTTAAGCAGGAAGCACGGATATGAGCATTCAACGCCTCGGGTATCTCGGATTCGAAGTAACGGATGTGTCTGCCTGGCGTTCGTTCGTCACGGACAAACTGGGCGCAATGGAGGGCGCTGTCACCGAAGCGCAGGCGCTGTTCCGGATCGATTCGCGCGCCTGGCGGCTCTCCGTGACCCAAGGCCCCTCCGATGATTATCTCTTTGCTGGCTACGAGGTCGAAGATGGTAAAGCACTCTACCGAGTGCAGGAACGCCTGGAGGCGCACGGGGTCGAGGTCAAGGTTGAAGGTGCCGAGCTGGTCAAGAAGCGGGGCGTGCTCGGCTTGCTTTCCTGCGCCGATCCATTCGGAAACCGGGTCGAAATCTACTACGGTGCAACGGAGCGATTCGAGCAACCTTTTGCATCTCCGCTCGGCGGATCGGGATTCCAAACCGGGGACCAGGGCCTCGGTCACTATGTCTTGAACGTTCAGGACATGGACGCTGCGCTCAGTTTCTACACCGATGCGATGGGCATGAAGCTCTCCGACATCATTGACTGGAAGATCAACGCTGATCTGGGCACCACCCTTTATTTTCTGCATTGCAACGGCCGTCATCACACCCTCGCTTTGGCCAAACTGCCGGGGGCGAAAAAGCTCCATCACTTCATGCTGCAAAGCAAGGAGATGAACGATGTCGGTTTCGCCTACGACCGGTTTGATTCTGTAGGTGCCCTCGTTACGACGCTCGGCTGCCATACCAACGATCACATGTTCTCGTTTTATGGGGCGACGCCATCGGGCTTCGCGGTCGAGTTTGGCTGGGGCGCTCGCGATGTGGAGGTCGGCTGGTCCGTGGTCCGCTACGACCGTATCAGCATTTGGGGACACAAGTTCGTCGGTCGTATATAGAACACAACGTTTTCTTACGGCTAAGCCCTGTGTGGCTTCCAAGGCACCGGCGTGATCGCCTGGCTCGGCGTCACGACAGAAGATGCTTGCCATCACCGATGTTGCGCAATTCCGTGCGCGGCGATCCTCAAAACCAGGAACTTATCAAGAAGGATTCAATGAATCAACCGGACACTACGTTCGCTCGCACAGCACTTGAAGCCGCCGATCTTCTTCACGAGGCCGAGCTCAAGGGGGCGGCTATACCTCCGGTGCGGTCTCTAATCGGAGAAACCGATTTGAAGCTGGCCTATGCAGTGCAGGAAATCAACACGCGACGGGCACTGGAGGCAGGCCGCCGCCTCGTGGGTCGAAAAATCGGTTTGACGTCCGTGGCCGTCCAGAAGCAGCTTGGCGTAGGGCAGCCGGACTACGGCATGCTATTTGCTGACATGGCGCGCGTTGAAGGCGAGGAGATCGTGCTCAAGGACGTGCTTCAGCCAAAGGTCGAAGCAGAGATTGCGTTCGTTCTCGGACGCGATCTTGACGGGGATCAGCTGACGGTGGCCGACCTGTTTCAGGCCATCGATTTTGCGGTGCCAGCTATCGAGATCGTGGGTTCCAGGGTACTCAACTGGGACATTCGCATCACGGACACCATTGCGGATAACGCATCGTCCGGACTTTATGTGTTGGGGTCCAAGCCCACGCGGCTATGCGATCTCGACGCACGCCATGCAGGCATGACGATGGGGAGGTCCGGTGCTTTGGTGTCGTCTGGTGCTGGATCGGCGTGCCTGGGATCGCCACTCAATTCCACACTTTGGCTGGCGAGAGTCATGGCCCGAGCCGGCTATCCACTGCGCGCCGGTGACACAGTGCTCTCCGGTGCGCTCGGGCCCATGGTGCCGGTGTTGAAAGGTGACGTATTTGACGTGCGCATTGCCGGTCTGGGTTCCGTAACCGCGGCGTTCGCAAAAGAGTAAGGCGGCGTCCTGCAAGTGCAATCGGGTGGGATGAACCTTAGCTGATTCGCACAGGCTTGGGCGTTCACCCGAACGCGAAACAAACACTGACTTAAGGAACATCATGACCCGAAAATTCAAAGCTGCCATTATCGGCAGCGGCAACATTGGCACAGATTTGATGATCAAGATCCTGCGTCACGGTCGTCAAATCGAGATGGTGGCCATGGTTGGCATCGACCCGGAGAGCGACGGCCTTGCCCGAGCCGCGCGTCTCGGCGTGGCGACGACACACGAGGGCGTCGAAGGTCTCACACGTCTGCCGGTGTTCGATGAGATCGACCTTGTCTTCGACGCGACCAGTGCGAGCGCTCATGTCAAGCACGATGCCTTCCTGCGCTCACTCAAACCCGGCATCATTATGGTTGACCTTACGCCGGCAGCCATTGGTCCATATTGCATTCCCGTCGTGAACGGCGCGGCGCACCTAGATGCGACCAACGTCAACATGGTCACCTGCGGCGGGCAAGCCACTATCCCAATGGTCGCGGCTGTTTCGCGCGTCGCCACGGTGCACTACGGAGAAATCGTCGCATCGATTTCGAGTAAGAGCGCTGGCCCGGGTACGCGCGCCAACATCGACGAGTTCACTGAGACAACGTCGAAAGCCATTGAGGCGGTCGGTGGTGCTCGCAGAGGCAAGGCTGTGATCGTATTGAATCCGGCTGAACCGCCCCTTACGATGCGCGATACGGTCTACACGCTCAGTGACTTCATTGATCAGGAATTGATCGCTGACTCGATAGAACGCATGGTCGCTGAGGTGCAAGCTTACGTGCCAGGCTACCGTCTGAAGCAAGCAGTTCAGTTTGACCGGATAGAGACAAACCAGCCTATCAACATTCCAGGCGTTGGTGAGCGTATGAGCGGCCTGAAAACCTCCATTTTTCTCGAAGTCGAGGGCGCCGCTCACTACCTTCCTGCGTACGCTGGCAATCTTGACATCATGACCAGTGCGGCGTTGCATACCGCCGAGTCGATGGCATCGCGCGTGCGTTCGGTTGCGAATGCCTAAGAACAGGAAACAGCATGACCAAAAAAATATACATCTCCGATGTCACGCTGCGCGATGGTAGCCATGCGATCCGTCATCAATATTCGATCGAGCAGGTGCGGACCATCGCTCAAGCACTCGACAGCGCTAAAGTAGACAGCATCGAAGTCGCGCATGGCGACGGCCTTCAAGGTTCGAGCTTCAACTACGGTTTCGGAGCTCATAGCGACTTGGAGTGGATTGAAGCCGTCGCTGATGTGGTGTCGCACGCCAAGATCGCGACGCTGCTGATACCGGGCATTGGCACGATTCACAACCTCAAGGCCGCTTACGACGCCGGGGCGCGTGTAGTCCGGGTGGCTACGCACTGTACTGAAGCCGACATCTCAAAACAACACATCGAATACGCCCGTGAGTTAGGTATGGACACGGTCGGCTTCTTGATGATGAGCCACATGACGACGCCGCATCGTCTGGCCGTCGAAGCGAAAAAGATGGAGGGCTATGGCGCGACCTGCATCTACGTTGTGGACTCGGGTGGTGCGTTGACGATGACAGATGTGCGGGAGCGCTTCCGCGCCTTGAAGGCGGTGCTCGATCCGAAGACCGAGACGGGCATGCACGCGCACCACAATCTGTCTCTTGGCGTCGCGAATTCCATTGTCGCCGTGGAGGAAGGCTGCGACCGCGTCGACGCGTCGCTGGCGGGAATGGGAGCAGGCGCCGGCAATGCACCACTCGAAGCGTTCATCGCTGCGGCTGACAGGATGAACTGGAGTCATGGTGCCGATCTCTTTCGGCTAATGGACGCAGCGGATGACCTCGTCCGCCCTCTGCAAGATCGTCCTGTTCGGGTGGATCGAGAGACGCTTGCCCTGGGTTATGCCGGCGTGTATTCGAGCTTTTTACGCCACAGCGAAGCGGCCGCCCATAAGTATGGCGTTAAAACTGTAGACATCCTGATCGAGCTGGGTCACCGCCGCATGGTCGGTGGGCAGGAGGACATGATTGTGGACGTGGCGTTGGATCTGCTCAAACGGCATGATCGCGAATGTTCGGCAGAACGGCAGTGACGAACGGCCTCGTCGCGAGTCCGGGCAAGAGTGCGGAAGGGATCAAGGCCGCCATTGCGGCCGGCATGCTGGTCGAGCACGCGCCAGAGAATCCCCTAGTGGTCCTCGCCCCGGCGTCGACGGACGCACCAGCCGACCATGTCGGCCGCGGGGAAATGGGTGGTGATCGCCCTGATTTCAGAAGTCGATCGCACGCTGACCTAAGCGTTCGGATGTAGTTCACCAGCGCATACGCGCCTGCCATCGAGTTTCCCGTTTAGGACCTGCCGCTCGGCGTGTTCAGCACGGTCAATGCCAAACAACGCAGGGGCGGTGTGGCTATCGGCGTTGCCATGCGGGTTTAGTTGACCGTGGAAGCGAAGTGGCGATCGCGGGCGGCGCCTTCGAGATGTTTAGTACGAGTAATCACAGCAACCGGAGACAATGATGCAAGGAAACCAAACCCTCACCACCGTGGCCGCAGGCCTGTCGATCGTTTTCGCAGGCGCAGGCGTCCGAGCCGAAGAGCTCGAGAATACGGTGAAAATCGGCTATGCCCGTGCCAACTTTAATACCCGGTCCGGCGACCTGTCAGGCCCCTTCACGCCTCCGGGGATCAAGGCCAAGCTGGAAGATGTCGATCTGCTGGCATTGAGTTATGAGCGGCGCTTGTCCGATCAATGGTCAGTCATGTTCCAGGGGGCAAAACCGCCACATGCTCACCTCACTGCGGCTGGCACTGCGGCTGGGCTCGGGGAGGTCGCCTCGGCCAAGATTTGGGTTCCTGCCGTGATGGCTACGTACAGCTTCACCAATTTTTTGGGCTTCCGGCCGTATGTGGGCGCTGGCGTGAACTACACCCGCTTCACGGATGAGCAAGCTACTTCCGCATACACGAGCGCGGTGGGAGGATCCAGCACTTCGGTCAAGGGTAAGTCCTCCTGGGGTCCGGTGGCGCGGCTTGGTCTCGAGTATCCGATCACCAAGAATTGGGTCGTCGATTTCTCGTATCTGCGCTATTGGATCAAGACAACGGCTTCCTTCACCACGGTGACGCCTACACCCGGGGGTAACGTCAACGTCGTGCGGACCGTCGACGCCAAGGTCAATCCGGACGTGTTTACCCTGGGAGTCGGTTACCGGTTCTGATGGCCCCATTCGGAGGCCCGGGAATGGGCCAGATGATGAGCGCCCTTGTCCATCATCTGGCTTCCGCACAGGCGCTCTGAAGCGAAGCTACAACGCTGAGCCGCAATCCCGCCCCGGTCTTGATGCGCCGGCTGTTGGCCCCCAGGGCGCCAGCAACGCGGCAGCAATTTGCCGACGCGACTGGCTGGCTGCGTCGGCAAGCGTCCGATCGCGCCTTTCAGGTAGGCGTAGGCGTATGGCTGCTCAAGGCTGCCGACTGGTTCAGGGCGTAGCCCATCTTGCAGTAGCTCCACAGATCGCGCATGCGCTTTATGCGTTTTGCTTGCGCTGGGGTCGAGCATCGCTACTGGGACGCCGTCGGCATGCAGCACCGCCTGGCCCACCAATTCATTCTCTAATCGCTTCCACCAGCGGCTGCGGCGGCAGCGTCAAAGCTGCCCACCCAACCCGTGCCACAGCAGGAGCTCGCACTAGGAACAACGAGCTGCATGCCGCCAGGTCGTGCACCGGCGGCAGGCGCGAGTAGGGCGCAGTGAAGGCGACGCAGTTGGGGGGGCACAGCTACTTCTTGAGTAACCCGAGTGCCTTCTTGAAGGCCTCGGGCCCGGCCACTACCGCAGCGAGGAACATGTTGATTGCGAAGTCAACCATCATCTCCGGATCGACGTCGCTGTCGATGCGCGGAGCGCGGCCAGAGAGAATGAGGGTCGCCAAGCCGTGTTCCATAGACCACGCAGCATGCGCGGCCAGCTCCATCTGCTTCTCCGGCCAACCACTTGCCCGAGCCAGGTCGTATATCGACTGGGCAAAGAATTGGTAGGAGACGTTGCTCGTTGCCTCGATGTCGCCGCGCACGAACTCCTCGAGCAGCCGCGGGCCGGTCATGAGGTGAAAGATGCCGGGGTGAGCGCGCGCAAAACGAACGTAGCTCGTCATCATCTCCCGCGCCCGCTTCACAGGGCTGGTCTCGAGCGCAGCGATGCGAACGCGTTCCTCGGCGAGCTCCTCGAAGCCAGTCACAGCGATCGAGGCGAGCAGCTCCTCCTTGCCTCTGAAATGCTTTGAGGGTGCGGCCTCCGAGACGCCGAGGCGCCGCGCGAGCTCGCGCAGGCTCAGTTCGGAAGCGCCATTCTCCTCGAACATCTTTCGGCCTTCTTCGATCAGCCGTGTGTGCAGGCTGCCCGGCTCTCGCTTGATGACCGCGGCGCGGGCAGGAAGCGGCCGGGGCTTAGGAAGATTGGAAGTGCGGGATTTCACGTTCTGATTTTAGACGCCCCATCTATACGCGATAAAAATTCTCTACGGGTTAACACTGATAGCAAGGCAGTTAACACCGTTTACCATTGGGCCATCAAAAGGACATTTACATGACTTCAATCGTGTACGAGAAGGATGGCGCAGTTGGCATCGTGATATTAGCGAAGCCGCCGCACAACCTCATGGATAACGCAATGCTGGATGAGCTCGCAAGTGTCTATGCCCGGGCTGTTGGCGAAGGCTGTCGCGCCCTGCTCCTGCGCAGTTCCATGCGCCATTTCTGCGCCGGCGCAGACCTGGGCACGATCGCCGGCGGTACCTGGGACCAGGACGCTCTGAAAGCGATTTGGGAATCGCTTGAAAACGTACCGATCCCGACCGTGGCGGCAGTGCATGGGGCGGCACTTGGCGGTGGCTTTGAGTTGGCCCTCATGTGCGACATCATCCTCGCGGCCGACACAGCATCGTTCGGAATGGCGGAGGTGTCACTCGGCCTGCTTCCACTGCTGGGCGGCGTTCAACGTGTGGTGCAGCGGGCAGGTCTTGCCCGAGCCAAGGAGATGGCGATGCTCGGTCGCCGCCAGGATCCGAAGACGCTCGAGCGCTGGGGGGTCATCAACCAGGTGGTGCCGGAGTCGGAGCTCCACACCGTTTCCATGTCGTGGGCCCGGCAACTCGCGGCGGGAGCTACGGTTGCGATCAAGGGCATCAAGGTTCTGGCCAATGCAACCGCTGCCACGGGTGCTAGCGGCGCCGACGGCATGCAGGAAGCTGTTAACTCCATGATGTGGAAGAGCGGCGATCAGGCGCGTGGGCTTGCCGCATTCTCGGCCACCGGTTCACCCGGCTCCGCTGTGTTCGAGGGGACCTAAATGAACGCCCCTCTCGAAGGCCTACGGGTGATCGATTTCACGCGAGTCCTCTCCGGCCCCGGTTGTACCAAGGCGCTGCGCGACCTCGGTGCGGACGTGTTGAAAATCGAACCACCTGCTGGAGACCTAGGCCGCGTCGGTGTGCCTCACGTGTCCGGGATGTCCACGTACTATGCCCAGCTGAACGCAGGCAAGCGCAACCTGTGCTTGGACCTGAACTGGCCCGAAGCGCGCGAAATCGTCAAGAAGCTTTGCGCATCCGCGGATGTGATCGTAGAGAACTTCAGACCCGGAACGTTGAGCCGCTTCGGACTCGCGTACGCCGATGTTGCTGCCACAAATCCTGGCGTCATTTATGTCTCGATCAGTGGTTATGGGCAGACGGGACCCTGGAAGAATCGGCCCGCGTTCGCGCCGACTGTCCATGCCGAGACCGGTCACACGAACATTGTTCACAATCACTATGACGGTGTTCTCGCACGGGCACAAAACGATGCGTGCAGCCACGCGGATGTGTACACCGGCTTGCACGGGGTGATCGCGGTGCTCGCCGCACTTCAATACCGGTCACAAACGGGCGAGGGCCAGCACGTCGATGTTGCGATGGCGGCGACTATGCTTTCGGTCAATGAGCGAGCGGGCGCGATTCTCAGCGGCATCGATGTCGAGGACGAACCTCTGGCCCTTAGTGCGAACGAGTCGCCGATCTTCGAGCTACCCGATGGGCGCTCGGTCACCATCGCCGCGAGTCCCGTGTTCTCTCCAATATTTGTGCGCTACTGCGCCATGATGCGCCGGAGCGACCTGCTCAAGGATCCTCGGTTCGCAACCGCAAGCTTGCGAAAGCTGAACCTGGAGCACCTCTATAAGGAGGTCCGGGCGTGGGTTCTGTCGTTCACCGATCTGGACCAGCTGCAGGCTCAGGTGAGCGAGTCGGGGCTTGCGGTCGGACAACTGCGCACGCTTGAGGAATTTGCTGAGTCTGAATGGACGCGCGAGTGGGGAGCCGTTGTTGATGTCGATGACCGTGCAGGAGGGTCTTTCCGAATGCCGGGTGCGCCGTGGCATTTCAGCAAGTCGGAACTTCCCCCACCGGGCATCCCCTATTTCCAGGGCGAGAGCAACGAAGAAGTGCTCTCGCAACTCGGCCTCAGCGCGAGCGCGATTGATGAGCTCACGCTGGCGGGCGTATTGAAGAAGGGTAACTCCACGACGGCCGCAAGGGCGTCGTCCGACTGACTGCCGCAACCCACACCAAGAGAACATCATGAATTCGACCTTGACGCGCCGCCAACTGCTTGTCGGTGGCTCCGCCGCCATGCTTGCCCCCCAGTTTGTCCAGGCGGAAAGTAGCAAGACGACCGTGATGAGGGTGGCGTATCCGGCCGGCGGTCCTGCCGACGTGGCAGCGAGGAAATTGGTGGCGGGGCTGGGCGGCGCGCTCGGCGGGCCCACCATTGTGGAGAACCTTCCCGGCGCGGGCGGGGCCATTGGCGCCGCATCTGTGCTAAAGGCGCCCGCTGACGGACAAGTGGTTCTCGTAACGACCGGCAATGACCTGATCCTGGCGCCGCTCGCGCTGTCCAGCGCGCGCTACAAGCCTGAAGCATTTCGCCTCGTATCGGTCTTGTTGTCGACCGACTTCGTCCTGGTGGCCAACGATTCGGTCCCGGTCAAATCGGTCGAAGAGATGGTGGCCGCAGCACCGCAACGGGAGTTCACGTTTGGAACCTGGGGGCCAGGGTCGGCTCCGTCGCTGGTGAGTTCCGACTTCAAGTTCTCAAGCGGAGTGCGGGTGTTGGAAGTCCCGTACAAAGGTGCCGCACCAGTGACGCAGGCGCTTCTGTCACGCGAAATCGACTTCGCGTTCGTTCCGCTGTCTCCCGCAACGGTGGACTTGATCCGTAACGGCAGGATCAAAGCCATCGGAGTGGCGAACTCCCAGCGGAATAGCCAGTTGCCGGGTGTGCACACGGTCGCGGAAAGCGGCGGGAAGCTGGGCAACTTTAGGCACAGCGTCTGGGCGGGCATCTTCTGCTCCAGCGAGGTGCCAGAGGCTGTTGCCAAGCAGCTGAACGAGAAGGTCAATGCCGTGCTGCGCGGGGTAGAGTACCAGCGCTTCCTCGCAGACGCCGCCGCATTGCCCGTGAAGCCCAGTACGCTGGCCGAGCATGCCGACTTTTATCGCGCGGAACTGCACAAGCTGCGGACAATCGCGGTGCGCAGCGGCATCACCCCGCAATAGCCCGCGATTAGAGCGACGCATGAGCAACCAACTGCCTGCGCCCTAGCGGCCCCATCCGCTTCTGGCGCTGAGGCGGCGCTCTTCGATGTGATCGCCAACATCATGATGGTCGAGTCCTCGGGACGATGCGGCCCATTGAAAACGGATGGCGGGCTGATTCGGCGCCGCTCCGAAGCGATCAAGCTTCGCCAAAAGTTCACGCTGCAGCGGCAACTCATAGCTGCGCACGCACATTCAAGGAGAAGGTAGCATGAAGAAGCCCGCCCGCAAGGTGATCATCACTTGCGCCATTACCGGCGCCATCCATACCCCCACCATGTCCGAGGCGCTGCCATACAAGCCTGAAGACATTGCCCGCCAGTCGATTGATGCCGCCGCGGCCGGCGCGGCTATCCTTCACCTGCACGCCAGAAATCCCGCGAACGGAGCTGTGTCGCTAGATCCGGAACACTTCATGGCGTTCTTGCCGCAGATCAAGGAAGCCACAGATGCGATTATCAATCTGTCGACCGGCGGCAGCCTGGTGAACACAGTGGCCGAGCGTATCGCACCAGCCAAGCGGGTCTCTCCAGAAATGACATCGCTGAACATGGGCAGCATGAACTTCTCGATGCACCCGTTGGCAGCGAAGTACAGCGAGTGGAAGTTCGACTGGGAGCGCGACTACCTGGCGAACTCCGACAGCTACATCTTCCGCAATACGTTTCGGGACATCGCCATGGTGGCTCGGGAGCTGGGAGAAGGCGAGGGTGTCAAGTTTGAGCACGAGTGCTATGACGTTGGGCACCTCTACAACCTAAAGTTCTGCATGGACACGGGCATGTTCAAGCCGCCAGTGTTCATCCAGTTCGTCCTGGGGATCCTGGGGGGCATCGGCGCAGATCTGGACAACCTCGTTTTCATGAAGCGCACTGCCGATCGCCTGTTTGGAGATGGATATCGGTGGTCGGTACTCGGAGCCGGAGCGTCGCAGATGGACTTGGCCGTTGCCGCCTCCACGATGGGCGGCAATGTGCGAGTTGGTCTCGAGGACTCTCTGTTGATTAGGCGAGGGCAACTTGCCAGCTCCAACGCCGAGCAGGTCCTCAAAGTGAAGCGAATGTTGGAGGACCACGGTCTCGAGATCGCCACGCCGGCAGAAGCCCGCGAAATGCTAGGCCTAAAAGGCTCCGAGCGAACTCGGTTCTGAGATCGACAAAGACTGCTGTGCGTGCTATGGAAGGTCTGAACAAGTCGCTAATCCGATCCGGAAGTCGGCAATGCATATTCATCTGACTAGCAGATGGTTTTGCCCCAGTTAGATGTCGAACTAGGCAACTCTTGCCAGGAGAATGACATGTCAGTGATTCTCGAATCTCTCCTCGACGATCAGCGCCGCAGCGAGTGCCGCGCCAACGATGGAGCCATGGCCATGGGCCGGCCCATCATCGCGAGCCAACCACCATCCACCCCGTCCAGCGCACCAGTCAGCCTGCATCCTGCACGGAGCGAACGTTCCAACGCGGCGCACGTCGCCACGAACGAACTCAGGTAGCCCAAAGGAGTGCACCGTGCACGACGACCCCGGCATGAATCCGGTCGACCCGCTGACCGCACGCCAACTCAACCGCGCCGTTCACGACGCCGCCGAGGCGGCCAAGATCGACAAGCGCGTCTCCATGCACACGCTGCGCCACACCTTTGCCACGCACCTGCTGGAGCAGAAGGTCGACATCCGCGTGATCCAAGTGATGCTGGGCCACAAGAAGCTGGAGACGACATCGGTCTACACGCACGTGGCCACCGAGATCCTGCACGAAGTGGTCAGCCCGCTGGAGAAGCTGCAGGCCGCATAGGGCATCTCCATGGCGCACTGCGCCCTGGAAGTCGCCGACATCTTCCGCACCCACGGTCCCGCCTGGCGCAAGGTGCAGCGGGGTCACCTGAGCCTGGGCCAGCTCAAGGTCATGTCGGCCATCGAACAGTGCCGCAGCGCGGCGCTGGGGGGCCACGTGTTGCGTTGCGAGGGCTGCGGTCAAGATCAGATCGCCTACAACTCGTGCCGCAACCGGCATTGCCCGAAGTGCCAGGCCGCTGCCGCGCGGCGTTGGCTAGACGCTCGCAAAGCCGATCTGCTGCCGGTGGACTACTACCACGTCGTCTTCACCTTGCCGGCGCCCATCAGTGCGTTCGCCTACTACAACAAGGCCCGCAATCTATACGCTGCTGTTCGACGTGGCCGCCGAGACCTTGACGACCATCGCGGCCGATCCGAAGCGCCTGGGTGCCAGCATCGGAGTGACCCTGGTGCTGCACACGTGGGGATCAACGCTGACGCATCACCCTCACGTCCATGGCATCGTGCCAGGCGGTGGCCTGTCGCCCGACGGCGAGCGATGGATCGCCTGCAGGCCCGGCTTCTTCCTGTCCGTGCGCGTGCTGTCGAGGCTGTTCCGACGCCGCTTCCTTGAACAACTCGAACACGTTCATCGCGCCGGTCCGCTGCAGTTCTTCGGCGAGTTCGCCGCCCTGGCTGATGCGCACGCCTTCGCCGACTGGCTCGCACCGCTGCACAAGTGCGAATGGGTCGTCTATGCCAAGCGCCCGTTCGCCGGACCCGAAGCAGTGCTGGCCTATCTGTCGCGCTACACCCATCGGGTTGCCATCTCCAACAGCCGGCTCCTGGCCATGGACGAACGAGGCGTCACCTTCCGCTGGAAGGACTACCGGGCCAAGGGCCGCACACGCCGCAACACGATGACGCTCGATGCCGACGAGTTCATGCGCCGCTTCCTGCTGCACGTCCTGCCGGGCGGCTTCCACCGCATCCGCCACTACGGGCTCCTGGCCAACGGCAATCGAACCGCCTGCCTCGCACGCATTCGCGAGCTGCTGCTGCTGCAAGTCGATGCCGCTGCGCGCACATCGGATGTTGACTCCGAGCCCGAACCCGTGCGACCGACCTTCTTCTGCCCGCACTGCGGCGGCCAGATGATCATCCTGCAGACCTTCGTTCGTGGGCAACCCATCCGCGCGCCGCCTCAGCAGGCTCGGGCACCATGAGTGCACATCTGCATCAGCGTCCATTCCGAGCTTCGGCCCTTCATCCTTCTGGGCCGATGCGCAGTCTTGCCTTCGCACTCGACGAAGGCATCGCCGCCGGTGGCGTCGCTGGGCAACTGAGTGCGCCGCGATCGATCCGCTGCGCCTCAACCACGCCATCGGCCGAACTCTTGACCTGCGTCGCCGCCACGAGTCCGACTCACACCGACCGAATCCCCATAGCTTCGTAGCCTTCTCAGGCCTCAGTGGCGCATTCCGCGGTTTCCTCCATGGAGGCTTGTCCAACACCTGCCCTCAAGCCGTTGGCGAGCTCGGCGCTGTCGTCGTGCACGGACAGGTGTCGGACAACCCTAGACCACACCTGCCATACGACAGTCGCTCGCGAAGGGCAGAGTAGGACGGATCGCGGTCGTTCGCGTTGGTTACGGCCCCGTCAGCGGTCTTCAACTGCCTCGTCGCCACCTCCTTGCCGATCGTCAACCAGTTGCATGTTGTCCAGAAGCTTGAGTAAGTAGTGCAGGGTGTGGGTGATGTCGTTCACGGAAAAGCCCTCGAGCACCTGCGCGTAATAGCCGTGAATTTTCGGCAAGGCCTCGTCCTGCCACACGCGCATCCCTGCCGCCGTCATTGACACGAGACGCGACCGGCGGTCGCGCTCGTCGGCCGCAGTCGTGATTCGCCCATCCCTTTCCATGCGGCTGAGCAGACCGGAGAGGTTCTGCCTGCTGACCTTGAGGTAGCGCGCCAGATCGCCCACGCTCATGCCTCCGCTCACAGCCGGCCTGGACAGCGCACCAAGCACCGCCCACTGCTGCGTCGTCAGGCCCTCAGACTCGACGGCCTTTGTACCTGTTTTGTGCAACATGTTGGCACATTGATAGAGACGGAAGAACACCCGGTTGGCCAGCTCGATCCGTGTAGTTTCTTCTGCTTTATCAGGGTAAACCATAGATTAATCTCTCTTCGAAATGCCTTGCGTATGTGATGCCCGTCGCCGCATAATACGTCAACACATTGACATATGGTCAGCGACGTTCGAGCAACGATGCGTCGACGATAGCAAGCTTAAAACCTGATGGAGAGCCTGATGCGGAGATTCGAAAGCAAGACAGTGGTGGTCACCGGCGGTGGCGGCGGTATTGGCGGGGCAACCTGCCGGCGCTTCGCCCGCGAAGGCGCCAGGGTCGCGGTGTACGACATGAACCTGGAGGCGGCCGAGAAGGTCGCCTCCGGTATCCGCGATGCGGGCGGGCAGGCGCAGGCGTTCCGCTGCGACATCACCGACCGCGCAAGCGTCGACCTGGCGGTGGAGGCCACGCAGCAGAACCTGGGCACGATCGACGTGCTCGTCAACAACGCCGGCTGGGACGTGTTCACGCCGTTCACCAAGACCCAGCCGGCGCAGTGGGACAAGCTAATCGCGATCAACCTGACGGGTGCACTGCACATGCATCACGCAGTGCTGCCGGGCATGGCGGCGCGCAAGGCCGGGCGTATCGTGAACATCGCGTCCGATGCGGCGCGCGTCGGATCCTCGGGCGAAGCGGTGTACGCGGCATGCAAGGGCGGCCTGGTGGCGTTCTCCAAGACCATCGCCCGCGAACATGCGCGCCACGGCATCACGGTCAACGTGGTGTGCCCAGGGCCGACCGACACCGCCTTGTTCGCCGACTACAAGGAAGGCGCCGGCAATCCCGAGAAGCTGATGGAAGCGTTCACGCGCTCGATTCCGCTGGGTCGCATCGGCCAGCCGGACGACCTGCCCGGCGCCATTCTTTTTTTCGCCAGCGACGACGCCGGCTTTGTCACCGGCCAGGTGCTGAGCGTCTCCGGCGGCCTGACGATGAACGGCTGAGCTCGGCATTTCTGCCCTTCAACCCACAGGAAAGAACACCATGGAATTCGAAGACATCCTTTACGAAGTACGCAACGGCGTGGCCTGGATCACGATCAACCGGCCCGACAAGATGAACTCGTTTCGCGGCCAGACCTGCGACGAGATCATCAAGGCAATGAACCGTGCCGGCTATGACCGCGGCGTCGGTGCCATCGTGCTGGCGGGCGCCGGCGACCGTGCCTTCTGTACCGGCGGTGACCAGTCCGCGCACAATGGCAACTACGACGGCCGCGGAACCATCGGCCTGCCGATGGAGGAGCTGCACGACACGATCCGCAACGTGCCAAAGCCGGTGATTGCCCGCGTGCAGGGCTTCGCCATCGGCGGGGGCAACGTGCTTTGCACCATCTGCGACCTGACCATCGCCTCCGACAAGGCCATCTTCGGCCAGGTGGGCCCGAAGATGGGATCGGTCGATCCGGGCTATGGCACCGCCTTCCTGGCGCGCGTAGTTGGCGAGAAGAAGGCGCGCGAAATCTGGTACCTGAACCGCCGCTACAGCGGCGCCGAGGCCGTGGCCATGGGCCTGGCCAACGCCGTGGTTCCGCACGACCAGCTCGACGCCGAGGTGCAGAAGTGGGCCGAGGAAATCTGCGAGCGCAGTCCCACGGCGCTGGCCATCGCCAAGCGCAGCTTCAACGCCGACACCGCGCACCAGGCGGGTATCGCGGGCCTCGGCATGTACGCACTCAAGCTCTACTACGACACGGAAGAATCGCGCGAGGGCGTCGATGCGCTGAAGGAAAAGCGCAAGCCCGACTTCCGCAAGTACGCGAAGTAGAGACCCGACAAATCCCTCAATCCTCTGCACGCGCGGCGCAATCGGTATTGCGCCGGGGCGCAGCGCACCCTGGAGACATGTCATGAATCCGTATCTTGATGACGACCTGACAGCGCTTGGCGACCATGCGCGCCGCTTCGCAACCGAGCGCATCGCCCCCGGCTTCCTGGAACGCGACAAGACCCGCGTGCTCGAGCGCAAGCTGATGCGCGAGATGGGCGAGATGGGGTTCATCGCGCCCGAGTTGCCCGAAGCGCATGGCGGCCAGGGGATGGGCTGCCTGGCCGCCGGCGTGATCCATGAGGAGATCGCGCGGGCCGACCTCAGCATGTCCTACATCAACCTGCTCGCCTCGCTCAATGGCCAGATCCTCTCGCAGCACGGCAAGCCCGAAGTTGTCCGGCCGTGGCTGCAGAAGCTGACGCGGGGCGAGGCCTTGTTCGCCATCGCGCTGACCGAGCCGCGCGGAGGCTCCGACGCGGCCAACCTGCGCCTGCGCATGGAGCGCGTCGGCGACGAGTACGTGATCAACGGTGAGAAGACTTCCATCTCCGCGGCCGACCAGGCCGATGCCGCGGTGGTGTTCGGCCGCACCGGCTCGGTCGAATCGGCGGCCCACGGCGTGACCGCGCTGCTGGTGCCAATGGACCTGCCGGGCGTGACCCGCAACCGCTTCGATTGCCACGGCCAGCGAGCGATCGGTCGCGGCTCGCTGTTCTTCGAGAACGTGCGGGTGCCCGTGAGCCATCAACTCGGGGCCGAGAACAAGGGCTTCGTGCAGGTGATGCAGGGCTTCGACTTCTCGAGGGCACTGATCGGGCTGCAGGTACTGGCAGTGGCTCGCACCGCACTCGAGGAGACCTGGGAGTACGTGGCACAGCGCGAAGCCTTCGGCAAGCCGCTGTCGGCATTCCAGGGCGTGTCGCATCCGCTGGCTGATTTCGATACGCAGGTGACCGCCGCGCGCCTGCTGTGCCTGCAGACCTTGTGGCTGAAGGACAAGGGCGCGCCCCACACCGCCGAAGCCGCGATGTGCAAATGGTGGGCGCCCAAGCTGGCCTACGACACCATCCACCAATGCCTGTTGATGTTCGGCCATGGCGGCTATGACCGCGGCGTGATGGAGCAGCGTCTGCGCGACGTCCTCGGCTTCCAGATCGGCGACGGCACCGCCCAGATCATGAAAACCATCGTGGCGCGTACCCGCGCCGGCCGCGACGCCGTGCCGGCCTGAGCCTCTCACCCTCAACGACGAAAAGCCAGGAGACAAGACCATGGAATTCGATGCCGTATTGCTGCCGCCGCGCCGCGCCCGAATGGTGGCGCAGGGCCTGTGGCACGAGCGCACCATCAACGACGAACTCGACGCCTGCGTCGCCGACTTGCCCAACAAGCTTGCGCTGACCGCCTTGCAGATGGAGCAGGGCGTCACCACCCGCTTCACCTACCGCGAGATGGCGATCATGGCCGATCGCATCGCGGTGGGACTGTCGCGCCTGGGCGTGGGCCGCAATGACGTCGTGGCCTGCCAGTTGCCCAACTGGTGGCAGTTCACGCTGGTCTATCTGGCCTGCTCTCGCATCGGCGCCGTGATGAACCCGCTGATGCACATCTTCCGCGAGCGCGAGCTGTCGTTCATGCTCAAGCACGGCGAAGCCAAGGTCGTGATCGTGCCGAAGACCTTTCGCGGCTTCGACTTTGAGCGAATGGTCAACGACCTGCAACCGGCCTTGCCCGACCTGAAGCAGATCGTTGTCGTCGGCGGCGCGGGGCCTGACAGTTTCGAAGCGCTGCTCAGCGGCCCGGCATGGGAGAACGAGCCCGACGCGCAGGACATCCTCACGCGCAGCCGGCCCGGCCCGGATGACGTGACGCAGATGATCTACACCTCCGGCACCACCGGCGAACCCAAGGGCGTGATGCACTCGGCCAACACCACCATGGCCAACATCATTCCCTATGCGCAGCGCCTGCGCCTCGGCGCTGACGACGTGGTGTTGATGGCCTCGCCTATGGCGCACCAGACCGGCTTCATGTATGGCCTCATGATGCCGATCGTGCTCAAGGCCGGCGCCGTGCTGCAGGACATCTGGGAGCCGAAGCAGGCCATCAAATTGATCCGGGCCGAGCGGGTCAGCTTCACGATGGCCTCCACGCCATTCCTCACCGACCTCGCCAAAACCGTGGCCGAGACAGGCAGCGAGGTGCCGAGCCTGCGCACCTTCCTGTGCGCCGGCGCGCCAATACCGGGCCCGCTGGTGGAGCAGGCGCGCCAGGTCCTGGGCACCAAGATCGTGTCAGCCTGGGGCATGACCGAGAACGGCGCCGTCACGCTGATCCAGCTGGACGACGACGACGTGCGCGCGATCAGCACCGATGGGCTGGCGCTGCCCGGCGTCGAACTCAAGGTGGTCGACGAGAGCGACCAGGTGCTGCCGGCCGATCAGCCCGGACGGCTGCTGGTGCGCTCGTGCTCGAACTTCGGCGGCTACTTGCGGCGTTCGCACCTCAACGGCACCGACGCCGACGACTGGTTCGATACCGGCGATCTGGCACGCATGGATGCCCAGGGCTACGTCCGGATCACCGGCCGCAGCAAGGACGTGATCATCCGCGGCGGCGAAAACATTCCGGTGGTCGAGATCGAGTCGCTGCTGTATCGGCACCCTGACATCGCCATGGCCGCCATCGTGGCCTACCCCGACGAGCGCCTGGGCGAGCGGGCCTGCGCAGTGGTGGTGCCTAGGCCCGGCCACCGCGTCGACCTGCAGTCGATCGTGCAGTTCCTGAAGGGGCAGAAGGTGGCGATGCAGTACATCCCGGAACGCCTCGTCGTGCGCGACGCGATGCCAGCCACGCCGTCCGGAAAGATCCAGAAGTTCAAGTTGCGCGAGATGCTGCGCGAGAACTTGAGCTGACGACAACGCCTCGCACCTTCCCTCACATCCAAGGAGACAAGACCATGTTCATTCCCATCCCAACGGCCGCACGCCGAGGCCTCGCGCTCGCCGCTCTCGCCATCTTCGGCGTCGCCGGTTCCGCGCAGGCGCAGACGACCCCCAACTGGCCCGCGAAGCCCATCCGCGTGGTCGTCGGCTTCGCGCCGGGCGGGAGCACCGATGTCATGGCGCGCATCCTGTCGCAGATCCTCTCGGACTCGCTAGGCCAACCCGTCGTCATCGACAACAAGCCCGGTGCGAGCGGCAATATCGCTGCCTCGGAAGTGGTGCGGGCCGCGCCGGACGGCCACACTTTCCTGATCGCACCGACCTCGGTTGAAACGGCCAACCCGTCGCTCTTCAAGTCGACCATCCTGCCTTCGCGCGACCTGACGCCCGTGGCCAGTGTCGGGCGCACCCAGATGTACCTGGTCGCCAAGCCACAGATGGCGGCCAAGGACGTACGGGACCTGGTGGCACTGGCCAAGACCAAGCCGGGCTCGCTGTCCTACGCTTCTGCCGGTTCCGGCACGCCCCCGCACCTCGCGTGCGAACTGTTCAAGCAGGCCACCGCGACCTCCATGACCCACATTCCGTATCGCGGGGCGGCCCCCGCGCTGCAGGATGTACTGTCGGGTCAGGCGGACTTCGTCTGCGACCCGGGCATCGCCTTCGCGCACATTCGAACCGGCAAGGTCAAGCTGCTGGGCATCGTGAGCACCAAGCGCTCGCCGTTCTTCCCCGACGTCCCCACAGTGAGCGAGCAGGGCTTTCCAGGCGCCAACCTCGACATCTGGTTCGGCATGTGGGCACCCAACGGGATCTCCCCCGAGATCGTGGCCCGCATGAACCGCGAACTGGGCAAGGCTTTGGCTCAGCCGGCCGTCAAGTCGCGCTATGCCGACCTCGGTGCCGAACCGATCGCGATGGACACTGCGGAGTTCCGCAAGCTGCTGGTCCATGAGACTGCGCAGCTGTCCGCCCTGATCAAGGAACAGAACATCAGCGTGGATTGAAGCGGCCTGTCATGCAAGAACAACCCATCCTGGTGGAGACGCACGGCCGGGTCAGCGTCATCACGCTGAACAGGCCGCAGCAGATGAACGCGCTGGATGATGCGCTGATGGACGCTCTGGGCGCAGCGCTGCTGGCCTGCGACGCCAGCGCAGACATCGGCGCCATCGTGATCACCGGCAATGACAAGGCCTTCGCGGCCGGGGCCGACATTGCAGCGATGGCGGACTGGAACTACATGGATGTGTACCAGGCCGACTTCATCACACGCAACTGGGAAACCATCCGACGCGTGCGCAAGCCGGTGATCGCGGCGGTGGCGGGCTTCGCCATGGGCGGAGGCTGCGAATTGGCGATGGCGTGCGACATGATCATTGCCGCCGAATCCGCCCGGTTCGCATTGCCCGAGATCAAGCTCGCCATGCTGCCAGGCGCCGGCGGTACCCAGCGTCTGCCGCGCGCCATCGGCAAGGCCAAGGCCATGGACATGTGCCTGTCGGGCCGCATGCTGGACGCAGCAGAAGCCGACCGCTACGGACTGGTCTCGAGGGTGGTGGCGGACGGGCGGCTGCTGGGCGAAACCATCGATCTCGCCGCCCGCATTGCAGCCTTCTCGCTGCCGGCATTGATGGCGATCAAGGAGTCCGTGAACCGCGCCTGGGAGGCCCCGCTCTCGGAGGGCATTGGCTTCGAGCGGCGCCAACTGCATGCGCGTTTTGCCAGCGAGGATGCACATGAAGGGATGCATGCCTTTTTGTCCAAGCGCAAGCCGGTGTTCAAGCACCGCTGATTTTTCTTCGACCCAGTTCATTCGTTCAATCCCTGGAGCCATCCATGAAGATACTTGTCCCGGTCAAGCGGGTCGTCGATTTCAACGTGAAGGTGCGCGTCAAGTCCGACGGCACCGGTGTCGACATCGCCAACGTCAA
>NZ_JBDGJK010000011.1:0-233850 GCF_057656935.1 Variovorax sp. Soil_C_33 | reverse complement strand
GCGAGGCCCCCTTCATCCCCCGTACCTCCGCTACCGCAGTCGATCAGCGAGGGGGAGGCGTCCATACCATCTCCTTGGAGCGCATGGGCACTTTGTCACGATTCTGCCGCCGCACGGTGCGGCTGGATGTCGGTGCATGACCTACAGCGCCACCGACCCGCACGCGATGTTGCGCACTATGACGCGAAAGTTCTATCCGGCGTCGGCGCGCGTTGATCGCAGCGCGGAGCCCCTGACCTATTCTGCGGGCTCGCAACTACTCGAGACATCCGTGATGAAACACCGCGTCGATCGCAACGCAAGCTTCGCCCCCTGGGCCGCGGCCTTCCTGCTGGCCGCTGTCGCTCCGGCCCATGCGCTGGTGCTCGGCGTGACCGAGGGCGTGACCTACAAGGCCAGCGACAGCCAGATAGAAGCCAGGTTCGAGCCGATCGCCGAGGCACTGAGCAAGGCGCTCAAGCAGCCCGTGACCATCAAGGTCCTGAGTTCGTACCCCAGTGCGCGCGAAGCATTGAGGCAGAACCAGGTCGACCTGGCCTTCGTGCATCCGGCCCACATCGCCTTCGAAGCGACCAAGGGCGGCAACTACAAGACGCTCGCCTGGACCGCGGGCTTCACCGACTACAAGGTCTCGTTCCTGTGCAAGGACCTGCAGGCGATCTCCAACTGGAAGGAAATCGTCGGCAAGAGCCTGGTCATGCCCGACCCGGACTCCATCACCTCGGTGATCACACGCGCGATGCTGCGCGAGCAGGGCCTGCAGGACGGCGCGGTCAAGACCACCAACACGCGCTACCAGGACGCAGTGCCCTTCTACGTGCAGAACGGCTTCGCCGCCTACGGCGCCACGGCCTCCACCGGGGTGGTCAAGGCCTGGAAGTCCACCGGCGGCAAGACCTGCGCCGAATCGCGCCCCGTTCCCATCAAGCAATGGCTGTCATCGAGCAAGCTCGATGCGAGCGCGGTCGCCGCGGTGCGCGACACCTTGCTGGGGCTCGGGCAGTCGGAAGGCGGCAAGCGCGCGCTCGCCACCTCCACCTATTCCGGCTTCATCGCGCCTTCGACGGAAGTCGAGAAGACCCTGATGAACTGGCTCGGGATCTGAGCCGCACGACGAGCGCTGCGCTCGCCGTCGCGGTGGCGAGCGCCGTGACCGCCATCCAGCCCCATTCGGCGAACAGCAGGCTGCCCAGCGCCGCGCCGGCGGCCATGCCGATGAACATGCCGACGAAGAGCACGGCATTGAGGCGGCTGCGCGCGCCCGGCTCGATGCCGTAGACGATGGTCTGGTGCGCGATCAGCGCGGCCTGGATGCCGAGGTCGAAGCCGATGGCGCAAGCCACCAGCAGGGCGAGCCGGGCGTGCGGCTGCAGCAGCGGCGACAGCGCCATGGCCGCGAAGGAGACCACCACCAGCCCCGCGCCCAGGCGCGTCACCAGCTCGGGCCCGCGGCGATCGGCGATGCGGCCAGCCACGGGTGCGGCCAGCGCCCCGGCGGCGCCCGCCAGCCCGAAGGCACCGGCCGCTGCGCTGCCCAGGTGGAAAGGGGCGCCGTGCAGCATCACGGCCAGGGTGGACCAGAAGGCGCTGAAACCGACCGAGAGCAGGCCTTGCGCCAGCGTCGCGCGGCGCAGGGCGGCATGACGCTGCCACAGCGGGGCCAGCGAACCCAGCAATGCGCGGTACGACAGCTGCGTGGTGGGCCGGAAGCGAGGCAGGCGCTGCCATGCGGCGGCGCCGATCAGCCCGATGCTCGCCGCGGCCGCGACGAACACCGCGCGCCAGCCGAAATGCTCCGCCACGAAGCCGCTCGCCACACGCGAGAGCAGGATGCCCAGCAGCAGCCCCGTCATCACCGTGCCGACCACCTTGCCGCGATGGGCCTCGGGCGCGAGCGTGGCGGCGGCCGGCACGATGTCCTGGGCCATCGTCGCGGCCAGGCCGATGACGAGGCTGACCGCCAGCAGCGCGCCGATGGAGGGCGCCGCGCCGGCCAGCAGCAGCGCGGCGCCGAGCACCGCCGCTTTGATCAGGATGATGCGGCGCCGGTCGTAGCGGTCGCCCAGCGGCGCCAGGAGCAGGATGCCGAGCGCATAGCCGAGCTGCGTCAGCGTCGGAACGAAGCCGACGGCGCGGTCGGAGGCGCCGATGTCCGCACCCAGCACGCCGAGCATGGGCTGGCTGTAATAGATCGAGGCGACGGCGAGGCCGGCTGCGGCCGCGAGCAGGAGAACCAGCGAGGCCGGCAAGCCCGGCGCCGCCCGGACCCGCTCCGGGACTGGCAGCGCCGATGTTGATGCATGCGAGCAATGAATACCAGACATGGTGTTAACCCTTAAAAATTCCCAAGAACCGGAGTCTGGGGCGGCAGCCTCCGTCGTGGTAGCCGCAAGGTGCGCACAATTGATATACGCTGCTCGCATGAAAGCGCCCGTCGCACCCTCGGCCTCCGCCGACCGCATCGCGCTGATGCAGACCTTCGTCCGCATCGTCGAAGCCGGCAGCCTGTCGGCGGCGGCGACGCAGATGGGATCGACCCAACCCACCGTGAGCCGGCGCCTGCAGGTCCTGGAGCGATCGCTCGGCGTGCGCCTGCTGCAGCGTTCCACCCATGCGATGAAGCTCACCGAAGACGGCGAACGCTGCTTCGAGCGTGCCAAGGAATTGCTCGCGAACTGGGAGGCCTTCGAGGCCGACCTGCGCGGCACCGGCGACGAGCCCGAAGGCAGCCTGCGCGTGATCGCGCCGCATGCCTTCGGCCAGTCGCAACTGGTCGAGCCGCTGGCCCGCTTCCTGCGGCGCTATCCGCGCGTGACGGTGGAGTGGCTGCTGCACGACGACACGCAGGACTTCATCGCCAAGGGCATCGACTGCGCGATCCAGATCGGGGAGGTCAGCGACCCCGCGGTGGTCGCGATCAAGCTGGCCGAGGTGCCGCGCATCGTGGTCGCCGCGCCTTCGGTGCTGGCCGGCGCGCCAATGCCGGCGCACGCTTCCGAACTGGCGGGCCTGCCCTGGCTGGCGCTGCGCACCTACTACCGCAACGAGGTGACGCTCACGCACGCGGCGAGCGGCGAAACCCATCGCTTCGCGATCCGGCCGCGCATGAGCACCGACAGCCTGCTGGCTTTGCGCCACGCTGCGGTGCTGGGGCTGGGTGCGGGCGTGGCCTCGGCCTGGCTCCTGAGCGAGGACATCGCCGCGGGCCGGCTGGTGCAGCTCGCGCCGCAATGGTGCGCCGCGCCGCTGCCGGTCTACCTGGTCTATCCGCACGCGCGCTTCTATCCGGCCCGGCTGCGCCGCTTCGTGGAGGCGATGCGGGAGGCCATGCCGGCGGTGGTGGGGATGCGCCGGCGCGAAGAAGTTATCCTAGGCAAAACTTGATCAGGGGCACGCGGGCCTCCCGCCGCCCGCATCGGCCTGACCATCCATCCGAATGAGCAAATCCATCCTCGCATCCCTGGCCTTGGCCGCATGCTGCGCCGGCGCCCTCGCGCAGCCGCTCAAGCTTCCGGTCGAGAGCAGCGACCAGGGCACCCTCTACGTCGCGCCCAACGTGTCCCCCACGGAGACCTCGGCCCGCACGAACGGCGCGATCATCGGCACGCAGCGGCCCGACGGAAGCGGCGCGTACGGCGGCGTCGACACCTCGGGGTCCCGCCCCAACTACTCGCTCGGCGCCAGTACGGGAGGCAGCACCTCGTTTTCGGCAGGCGCCCATTCGGACGGCAAGAGCAACGCGGGCATCAAGGCCGGCGTGACGATCAAGTACTAGCCGACGTTCACGCGCGGCGGAACAGCAGCACCGCGTTCGTGCCGCCGAAGGCGAAGGAACTGCTGATCGCGGCTTCGAGCTGCGGCGCGGCTTCACCGGCCTCGCGCACCAGGTTCAGGCTGCACTCCGGGTCGACGGTCTTGCAATGCGCGTTGGGCGGCAGCTGGCGCCGAGCCAGCGCCAGCACGGTGATCACCGCCTCGAGCGCGCCGGCGGCGCCGAGCAGGTGGCCGTGCAGGGCCTTGGTCGAGCTCACGCGCAGATCGTCGAGCGCCTCGCCCCACACCTCGGCCAGCGCGTTGCGCTCGACCACGTCGCCGATGCGCGTGGCCGTGCCGTGCGCGTTGCAGTAGCCCACGTCGCGCGGCTGCAGGCCGGCTTGGCGCAGGGCGGCGCGCAGGGCGCGCGCCTGGCCCGGGGCGTCGGGCTTGGTCAGGTGGGTGGCATCGCAGCCGATGCCCCAGCCGGCCAGCGTGGCATGGCTGCGGGCGCCGCGCCGGCGCGCGCGCTCGGCCGATTCGAGGACGAGGAAGGCCGCGCCTTCGCCGAGTGCGAAACCGCTGCGGTCGCTGGCAAAAGGGCGGATCGCGCCAGCCTCCTCGCCAGGCTGGAAGCCGGCCAGGGTCTGCATCGCCTGCCAGGCCAGCAACACGCCCGGCACGATCAGCGCTTCGCTGCCGCCGGCGATGGCGATGTCGACCTCTCCGCGCTGCACCGCCTTGGCTGCTTCGGCAATGGCCACGGCCGACGAGGCGCAGGCCACGGAATAGGTGAGCACCGGGCCGTGGACACGCTGCCGCATCGCCACCTGCGAGGCCGGCGCGTTGGGCATGAAGGCCGGGATGGTGAGCGGCGGCATGCGCCCGGCGCCGCGGTAGGCCGCCTCGAGCGCGCCCGCGCCGCCCATGCCGCAGCCGGCGTAGACGCCGATGCGCTCGGGGTCCACGTTGCCGAGCGCGCCTGCATCGCGCATCGCCAGGTCGGCCGCGGCCACGGCCAACTGGCTCACGCGGTCGACGCCGGCGAGCTGCAGCTTGGTGAACCAGCGCGATTCGTCGAAGGCCACCGTGGCGGCGGCGGCCGGCTTGGGCAGCTCCGGGAGGACGGGTCCGAGCGCGGATTCGCCGCGCATCAGCGCATCGAAGACCGTGCCCGGATCGTCGCCATGCGGCGCGACGAGGCCCAGACCGGTGACGGCGACCTCGGTTGTCACTTGGCCTGCGCCAACCTGACCTTGTCGACCACGGCCGCGAGCCCGGCCAGCGTGTCGATGCTGTTCGCGTCGTCGTCGGTGATGGAGATGGAGAAGTGGTCTTCGATCGCGAAGACGAATTCGACCAGCGTCAGCGAATCGAATCCCTTGTCGCGCATGGACGCGTGAGGGTCGAGTGCCGCCGCCTCGATGCCGTACTTCTCGTGGATCAGATCCTGTAATACTTTCAGCGAACTCATTGTGCGATGTCCGTCTTCACGCCGGCCCTGGCCTCATCGATGGGGAATGATATCCGCTCGACCGGCAATGGCTGCGGGCCGGGCCGCCAGCGCAGCGAGGGCAGCACGAAGGCGATGCCCAGCAGCGCGCCGGCCAGCGCGTCGAGCAGCACGTGCTGCTTGATCGCCAGCGTCGACCAGGCAATGGCGGCGAACCACAGCCAGTTCAGGAGGCGCACGAAGACCGGCGTGCGCGCGCGGCGCAGCACGTCGTCGATGCGGATGGCCGTGAACATCGCGACCGCGACGTGCATCGAGGGGCAGGCATTGCCGGGCGCGTCCACGCCCTGCAGCAGCGCGAAGCCCGGGAAGTCCGAGGCCGGCGCCGCGAGCGGCACCTGGGTCGGCCAGTAGTGGAACAGGCCCAGTCCGGTGAGGCACAGCGCGCCGACCCAGAGGCCGTAGACCACCAGCTCGCGAAAGCTCAGCTGCAGCCCGGGCGCGATGCCCACGTAGAGCCAGAGCGAAAAGTAGGCGACCAGCGCCTGGGGCTGGAACGGGATCAGGTGGTCGAGCGCGGTCAGCGGCATCACCGTGACCGCGAAGTCCGGATGGCGCAGCACGTGGAAGTAGCCGATGAAGAAGAGCCAGGTGAACACCGTAACGCCCACGACCTTCAGTGCGAAGAGGCGGCGAATCCGCAGGCCGATGTCGGCGGTCCAGGTCTGTGGAGGGGAGGGCGCCATGTACGGGGTTGGTCGGTCGGTGATGCTTCGACCGGGTCGATCATGCCTGAGACCCTTGACAAGAGCCGGCCCCCGATCTGATACTGAACCTTTAAGTTCAGTGACAGTCCTTCCGAAAGGCATCCCATGCAGAAGATCTCTCCCTTCCTGTGGTTCGACGGCAAGGCCGAGGAGGCCGCGAAGTTCTACACCGGCATCTTCAGGAACTCGCGCATCACCAACGTGATCCCCGGCCCCGGCGGCACGGTGATGGGCGTGAGCTTCGAGCTCGAAGGGCAGGAGTTCATGGGCCTGAACGGCGGGCCGATGTTCCAGTTCACGCCGGCGGTCTCCTTCTTCATCAAGTGCGAGACGCAGGAAGAGATCGACAACTACTGGACCCGCCTCATCGAGGGCGGCGGCGAGCCGCAGCCCTGCGGCTGGCTCAAGGACAAGTTCGGCCTCTCGTGGCAGGTGGTGCCCAACGCGCTCGGCACCATGCTGCAGGACAAGGATCCGGCCCGCGCGCAGCGCACCATGGAAGCCATGATGAAGATGTCCAAGCTGGACATCGCGGCTTTGAAGAAGGCCTACGACGGCGGCTGAGCCCTTCAGCCGCGGGCCGGCAGCACCGTTCCGCGGCTCTCGCCGAAGCCGATGCGTGCGTGGCCCGGCTTCTCGCACCAGCCGCGCAGCAGCACCGCATCGCCGTCCTCCAGAAAGCCGCGCGCTTCGCCGTTGGCCAGCGCGATCGGCGCCTGGCCCGCGCGCGTGAGCTCGATCATCGCGCCGGCCTCGCCGGGCCCGGGGCCCGAGATGGTGCCGCTGCCGAACAGGTCGCCGCCGTTCAGGCTGCAGCCGCCCACCGTGTGGTGCGCGACCATCTGCGCGATGCTCCAGTACTGGTGCTTGAAGCTGGTGGCCGACAGCCGCGAGGGGCCGCTGCCCTCGGCGCGGGCCTTGGCGCTTTCGAGCCAGACCTCGAGCCGGATGTCGAGCGCACCACTGGCGCGATTGGCTTCGCCCTCCAGGTAGGCCAGCGGCTGCGGATGATCGGCCGGCCGCACCCAGGCCTGGCGGTAGGGTGCCAGCGCTTCCAGCGTCACGATCCACGGCGAGACGGTGGTCGCGAAGTTCTTCGCCAGGAAAGGACCGAGCGGCGCCATCTCCCAGAACTGGATGTCGCGCGCCGACCAGTCGTTGAGCAGGCAGATGCCGAAGACGTGGCTCTCCGCGCGCTCGAGCGGAATCGGCGCGCCGGCCGCATTGCCCTGGCCGATGTAGATGCCGAGCTCGAGCTCGTAGTCCAGCCGCGCGCAGGGGCCATAGCTCGGCGCGTGCGCGCCGGGCGCCCTGGTCTGCCCCATCGGCCGGTGGAACTGCTGGCCGCTCACGCCGATGGTCGAGACGCGGCCGTGGTAGGCGATCGGGATCCACTGGAAGTTGGGCGTGATCGGATCCTCGGGCTTGAGCAGCCGCCCGATGTTGAGCGCGTGGTCGATCGAGGTGTAGAAGTCGGTGTAGTCGCCGATGCGCGCGGGCAACGCGAACGCGGCCTCGGCCTGCGGAACCAGGCAGGCGCGCACGGCGTCGGCCACTTCCTTCGGCGCATCGTCCTTGAGCAGCGCGAACAAGCCGTGGCGCAGCGCGCGCCACACGCTGGGGCCGAGCGCGAAGAAGTCGTTGAGCGCCGACTGCGCGCAGGCGCGCGCGCCATCGAGCGCCGTGCCGTCGAGCTGCCGGCCCGCGGCCAGGGCCGCGAGGTCGAGCACCTGGTCGCCGATGGCGACGCCGCCGCGATAGGGCTCGCGGCTTCCGGTGCGGTGGAACACCGCGAAGGGCAGGTTCTGGATCGGGAAGTCGCTGCCTTCGGCGTTGGCCGAGGCCAGCCAGCTGCGGGCGCTGGCGTCATGCGTGTGGTTGAGCGCCGTCGTCATGATGTTCATCCCACGGTAGCCATCAGCGCATCGTCGAAGATCGCGACCGCGCGCGTCCAGCCGGCCGAGGCGCCGCGGATCTTGTGCGGGAAGCAGCTGATGAAGAAGCCGTCCCCCGGCAGCGCCTCGAGGTTGTGCAGCTTCTCGAGGTGGCAGTAGCCGATGTCGCGCCCGGCCTTGTGGCCTTCCCAGATCAGCGAGGCGTCTTTCGATTCGCCGTACTTCTTCGCCGTGTGCACGAAGGGCGCGTCCCAGCTCCAGGCGTCGGTGCCGGTGAGGCGCACGCCGCGCTCCAGCAGGTACATGGTCGCTTCGTAGCCCATGCCCGCGCCGGCCGAGACGTAGTCGCCGTGGCCGTAGCGCGAGCCGGCGCGCGTGTTGACCACCACGATCTCCAGCGGCTTCAGCGTGTGGCCGATGCGCTTGAGCTCGGCTTCCACATCGTCGGCCTGCACCACGTAGCCATCCTCGAAATGCCGGAAGTCCAGCTTCACGCCGGGCTGGAAGCACCATTCGAGCGGCACGTCGTGGATCGCGATCGCGGGCTTCTTCTCGCCGAGCGCCTTGTCCATCGTCGAGTGGAAGTGGTAGGGCGCATCGAGGTGCGTGCCGTTGTGCGTGGAGAGCTGCACGAACTCCACCGCCCAGCCTTCGCCGTCGGGCAGGTCTTCTTTCTTCAAGCCGGGGAAGAAGGGCTCGATCTGCTCGTAGGTCTGCTCGTGCGTGAAGTACTGGATCTTGGGCGCGAAGGCCGGCGGATCGGAGAGCACGTCGTTTTCGAGGAAGATCGAGAGGTCGACGAATTTGCGTGTCATGGCGGGGTTCCTTTTCTCTAGGGGCGCTGCCAGCGCAGCAGTTTCTTTTCGGCAAGGGCCAGGAGTGCATTGCTCGCGAAGCCGATCAAGCCCAGCAGCACGATTCCGGCGAAGAGTTCGCTCGCGCGAAAGGCGCGCGCCGCGAGCAGGATGGCCTGGCCCAGGCCGCTTTGCGAGGCGATCATTTCGCCCACCACGGCGACGATGAGGGAAATGGTCATCGACAAGCGCATGCCGGCCAGGATGTCGGGCATCGCATTGGGCAGGCCGATCTTCCAGACGAAGGCCGCGCGCGGCATCTGCAGGCAGCGCGCCACTTCGGAAAGCCTCGGCTCGACGGCCGCGAAACCGTGCACGGTGGCCAGCAGCACCGGCCACATCGCACCGAAGGCGACGACGAAGAGCACCATGCCCGGGTTGAGGCCGAAGATCGAGATCGCGAGCGGCAGCAGGGCCGATGCCGGCAGCGGGCGGATGAATTCCAGCGTCGGCTGCACCCAGGCGCGCACCGCGGGCGAGACGCCGATGGCGGCGCCCAGCAGCACGCCGAAGAGCGAGGCCAGCAGCCAGCCTTCGAGCATGCGGCGCACGGTCGCGATGGTGAAGCCCAGCAGCTCTCCGCCGCCGCTGCCGCGCAGGTTGAGGCCTTCGGCCAGGCTCGCAAGCGTGGCTTCGGGCGTCGGCAGGAACACGCGGCTGACCCAGCCCGCGTTGCTTGCGGTCCACCAGAGCGCGACGAGCGTCGCGAGCACCGCGGCGGAGCCGAGCCATCCGGTGAAGCGGCTGTTCATTGCACGGCCCCCATGCGCCGCGCCACCCAGTGTTGCAGCCGCTGCATCGCCGCGTTGATGACGAAGCCCACCACGCCGATCCAGCCCAGCCAGGCCAGCATCAAGGCCGGGTCGAAGCTCTGCTGCGCAATCATCATCGCGTAGCCCATGCCGTTGGGATTGGCCGCAATCTCGACCGTGACGGCCACCACCAGCGCCACCGCCACGCCGAGCCGCAGTGCGACGAAGAGGCGCGGCACGATCGCGGGCAGCACGATCTTCCAGGCCCGCTCGCGCGCCGTGAGCCCGAGCACGCGGCTCACTTCGAGCAGGCGCGGCTCGACCTGCTGCACGGCCGACTGCACCAGGATCAGCATCGGCCAGAAGGTGGCGAAGGCGACGATGGCCAACTCCATGCGCACGCCGAAGCCGAACATCAGCATCGAAAGCGGAATCAGCGCGACCGAGGGCACGGGCCGCAGCACCTCGATCGACAGCAGGCCGAGCTGTGCGGCGCGCCGCGACAAACCCAGCACGATGCCCAGCGCGATGCCGAGCACGGCGCCGAGCAGCAGCCCGACGGCGGCGGTGCCCAGCGTGAAGCCGGTGGCCTGCCACAGCGAGCCGTCCATCGCCGCACCGGCAAAGGCCTTGAGCGCGGCACTCGGCGGCGCGAGCGCCTCGCTGCCCTGCGCGGCGGCGCGGCGCGCGTACCACTCGAAGAGGCCGAGCAGCAGGGCGGGGAAGACCCAGGGCCGCAGCAGCGACAGCGCACGATCAGTCATGGTGCTGCCCGATGAAGGCGAAGAGCTCGCGCCGCAGATGCAGGAACTCCGGATGCTCCTTGGTCGTGAGCTGGTCGCGCGGCCGCGGAATCTTCACGTCGATCATGCGCGCCAAGCTGGGCCGTCCCGGCGCCGGATCGGCCTGCAGCGCGATCACGCGATCGCCGAGGTAGATGGCTTCCTCGAGGTCGTGCGTGACGAAGAGCACCGTCAACCCGTCTTCGCGCACCAGGCGCGCGAGCTCGTCCTGCAAGCCCTGGCGCGTCAACGCGTCCAATGCGCCGAAGGGCTCGTCCATCATCATCAGCTCGGGCTTTTGCGCCAGGCAGCGTGCGATCTGCGCGCGTTGCTGCATGCCGCCCGAGAGCTGCGCCGGAAACTTCTGCGCATGCGCTGCGAGGCCCACCTTGGCCAGCACCTCGGCGATGCGCGGCGCGCGTTCGTTCGCTGCGATGCCGGCCGCTTCGAGCGCCAGGCTCACGTTGCCCTCCACCGTGCGCCAGGGCAGCAGCGCGCGGCCGTAGTCCTGGAACACGAAAGCCACTTCGCGCGAGGGCTCGGTCATCGGGCGCCCGTTGCGCCGCACCTCGCCGGCCGCGGCGCGCACCAGCCCGCTGGCCGCGCGCAGCAGCGTGGTCTTGCCGCAGCCGCTCGGGCCCACGATGCAGACGAACTCGCCGCGCGACACCTCGAAGGAAGTCGGCGACAGCACTTCGCGCTCGCCGTAGCAGATGCGCACCTTGTCGATGGAAAGAAAGCCGGAGCTCACTTCGCGACCAGCCGGGCAACGTCGATCGAGGTCTTGAGCATCTCCTGCTCCTTCATGAGGCCGACCCAGTAGGCGAGCTGCTTGTCGGTCACCATCGGCCCGGGCGGCGAGATCTGCACTTTGGCCAGCACCTCCGGCGGCAGCTTGATGTACTTGCCGATGCTCGCGCGCACCCGGGCGTCGTTCTTCGGCTGCTGAATGAAGGCGCCGGCTTCCTGCACCGCCTCGCGGAAAGCACGCGCCGCGGCCGGGTTCCTGGCCACCCACTCGCGCTTGGCCGCATGCACGATGGTCTGGTTGCCTTCGGGCAGGAAGGTCGAGTAGTAGGAGGCCACGTAGCCCGCGCCGCTGTCGGTGATGCGGCTCATGAAGGGGTCGGCCGACACCACCGCATCGACCGAGCCGCCGCGCAGCAGGTCGGCATGCTGCGGGAACGAGGCCTCGACGAAGTTGACCTTGCGGTAGTCCACGCCCTGGTCCTTCAGGTAGGCGCGGAAGGTCACGTGCAGGAAGGCGCCGAGGCCGGGCACGCCGATCTTCTTGCCGACGCAGTCCTGCGCGCTCTTGATGCCCGAGCCGGCGCGCGCCACCAGGCCGAAGGCGGTGATGGTCTTCGAGGTGAGCCCGCCGCCGGCCACCAGCACCAGATCGAGTCCGCCGTCGACCGCCTGCAGGAAGACCGAGGGCGTGGGCCCGCCGATCTGCAGCGAATCGGACTGCAGCGCAGCCGGGATGGTGGAGTTGAGCGGAATGAACTTGAGCTCGACGTCCAGGTTGCGCTTCTTGAAGTAGCCCTCCTCGGCGGCGACGAAGACCGAGGCGAAGTCGGTCACGGCCGTGTAGCCGAACACGATCTTCGTGCTGGCCTGCGCGCGCGCAGGCAGTGCGGCGGTCGCGGAGGCGGCGGCGAGCGCCGACAACAGGGTGCGTCGTTTCATCATGTCTTTTGTCTCCTGGAAGTAGGTTTCTTCTGCGCAGTGGCCCTGGGTCGCGGCAGCGCCGCGCGCAGGCCGCCGACGATGAAGTTCACCAGCATCGGCGCCACGGCGGGATCGCTGCGCCGGTTCTCGCCGCGCGACAGCCGCTCGATGCGGTTGTCGTTGAGGTGGTGCAGCAGCGTGCCGAGCGCGAACTGGTAGCCCCACGCGGCCTGGCCGCGCGTGGCATGCGGCAGCGCCACGTGCAGCGCATCGATGTAGGCCTCGGCCAGCGGATCGAAGTAGCCGCGCAGCACGCGGTCGGCTTCCTCGGTCGCGTGGTAGAGCTCGCGCGCCACCAGCAGCGCGTAGTACTCGCCCTCGGCGCTCGCGCGCAGCGCCAGCACCGGGCCGGTGAAGGCTTCGACGATGCGCGGCAGCGTCTGCGGGTCGTCGGGGTCGTTGCGCACCGCGCGCAGCCCGGCCAGGCGCTCCTCGATGGTGTGGCTCCAGTGCTCGAAGATGGCGTGGAAGAGCTCGTGCTTGGGGCCGTAGTAGTAGCCCACCAGCGCCAGCGGCACGCCGGCCTCGTCGGCGATCTGGCGGATCGTCACCGCGTGGTAGCCGTGCTGCGCGAACAGCTTCTCGGCCGCGAGAAGGATCGCCTGCCGGCGATCGGGCCGAGCCGAGGAAGCGCGCTGCGCACGTGGAGCCATGGCGGTATTGAACAAGCGTACAAACTTGTTGAACACTCGTACAAACCCTGTGCTTACCCCATTGAAGCCGGGTCCGTCCGCGCGTTAGGCTGCGCACGTGACTTCAACCTCCGCCCCCTTCATTCCCCAGATCCGTCTCTATCAGAACTGGCTGCGCGACAAGCGCGGTCTGAATTTCGACTCGTACGACGCGCTGTGGCGCTGGTCGGTCAGCGATCTCGAAGCCTTCTGGCAGAGCATCTGGGATTTCAGCCGCATGCAGTCGCCCACGCCCGCAAGCGCCGTGCTGGCCGACGCGCGCATGCCCGGCGCGCGCTGGTTTCCCGGCGCCCAGGTCAACTACGCGCGCGAGGTGCTGCGCCATGCCGATGCGGCGCATGCGGCCGGCATGCCGGCGATCGTCAGCGAGAACGAGCTTGGCCAGGTGCGCGAGATGTCGTGGCCCGAGCTGCGCCGGCAGATCGCGGCTTGCGCGCTGACGCTGCGCGCGCTCGGCGTGACGCGCGGCGATCGCGTGGCGGCCTACATGCCCAACGTGCCCGAGACCATGATCGCTTTCCTCGCCTGCTCGAGCATCGGCGCGGTATGGAGCGTGTGCGCGCCCGACATGGGCACGGCCGCAGTGGTCGACCGCTTCCGCCAGATCGAGCCCAAGGTGCTGATCGCGGCCGATGGCGTGCACTACGGCGGCAAGGCGCTGGACCGCAGCGCGGTGATAGAGGAGCTGCGCGCCGCATTGCCCAGCGTCCAGAAGCTGCTGCTGCTGCGGACCCCTTTCGCCGCGAATCGGATCGAGGCCGAGTCCGAATGGACCGCGGCCGTGGCGCGCGACGATGCCGAGACTGCAGCCTTCGAGCCCGAATGGCTACCCTTCGAGCACCCGATCTGGATCGTCTATTCGAGCGGCACCACCGGCCTGCCCAAGCCCATCGTGCACGGGCAGGGCGGCATCATCGTCAACATGTATGCCTGCGGCCTGCACCACGACCTGGGCCCGAGCTACAGCGCCAACAATTTCGGCGAGCGCTACCACTGGTACAGCTCCACCGGCTGGGTGATGTGGAACTCGCAGCTCTCGGGCCTGGCTTTCGGCGCCACCATCTGCATCTACGACGGCAATCCGGCCGGCAGCAAGGAGAAGCCCGACTGGAGCGTGCTGTGGCGCTTCGTCGCCCGGCACAAGGTGACCTTCTTCGGCGCCGGCGCGGCCTACTTCGCGAGCTGCATGAAGGCCGGCGTCGAAGCCAAGGCCTGCGGCGATCTTTCGCGCGTGCGCGCGCTCGGCAGCACCGGCTCGCCCTTGTCCGAGGAGGTGCAGCGCTGGGGCACGGCGCAGCTGCTCGCGGCCGGCTCGCCCGCGGTCTGGTGGTACAACATTTCGGGCGGCACCGATTTCTGCGGCGCCTTCGTCGGCGGCAACCGCGAGCTGCCCGAGGTGCCGGGCCAGATGCAGTGCCGCTTTCTCGGTGCATCGGTCGAGGCCTGGAACGAGCAGGGCCAGCCGGTGATCGGCGAGGTCGGCGAGCTGGTCTGCACGAAACCGATCCCCTCGATGCCGCTGTACTTCTGGGGTGACGAGGGCAATGCGCGCTACCTGTCGAGCTACTTCGATACCTATCCGGGCGTCTGGCGCCACGGCGACTGGATCAAGGTCGGCGAAGACGGCGGCTGCATCATCTACGGTCGCAGCGACGCCACCATCAACCGCCAGGGCCTGCGCATGGGCACCAGCGAGGTCTACAGCGCGGTCGAAGGCCTGCCCGAAGTGCTCGACTCGATGGTGGTCGATCTCGAGTACCTCGGCCGCGAAAGCTACATGCCGCTGTTCGTCGTGCTGCGGCCCGGCGTCGCGCTCGACCATGCGATGCGCGCGAAGATCAACGATGCGATCAAGACGCAGCTCTCGCCGCGCTTCGTGCCGAACGACATCTTCCAGGTGGCCGAGATCCCGCGCACCCTTTCGGGCAAGAAGCAGGAGCTGCCGATCAAGAAGCTGCTCCTGGGCCAGCCGATCGAGAAGGTGGTGAACCGCGAGGCCATGGCCAACCCGGGCTGCCTCGAGTGGTACGTGGCCTTCGCGGCGCGGCATGCGCAGGCGCGCAATGCCGGGGCGGGACATTGATGCCGCAGCGCAGCAAATAACAGCCGGGCGTGCTAAGGTCGCGTGGCCTAGGGTTATCCCTAATTCGCGACCGTATCGCCATGTCCGCACCCTCCCTGCCTCCTTCCGCCTCTGCCCCAGGCTTCGTGCGGGCGATGCTCGCGCTCGGCGTCGGCGGCTTCGCCATCGGCACCGGCGAGTTCGTCATCATGGGCCTCCTGCCCGAGGTGGCGCGCGACATCGGCACCAGCATTCCGCAAGCCGGCCACGTGATCAGCGCCTATGCGCTGGGCGTGGTGATCGGGGCGCCGGTGCTCGCGGTGCTGGCCGCCGGCTGGCGCCGGCGCGCGCTGCTCATCGCCTTGATGGCGGCGTTCGCGCTCGGCAATTTCGCCAGCGCCCTGGCGCCCGGCTACCTGTCGCTCAATCTCCTGCGCTTCGCGAGCGGCCTGCCGCACGGCACCTACTTCGGCGTCGCCGCGCTGGTGGCGGCGACGCTGGCGCCGCCGGACCGCCGCGCACGCGCGGTCGGCCTGGTGATGCTGGGGCTCACCGGCGCGACGCTGGTCGGCGTGCCCATCGCGGCCTGGCTGGGCCAGCTCTTCGGCTGGCGCGCCGCCTTCGTCTTCGTCGGCCTGATCGCCGTGCTCGCGATGGCGATGCTGCGCCGCGACCTGCCGGACCTTGCCGCGCCCTCGGGCGCCAGCCCGCTGCGCGAACTCGGGGCGCTCAAGCGCAAGCAGGTCTGGCTTACCCTGGGCATCGGCGCGATCGGCTTCGGCGGCATGTTCTCGGTGTTCAGCTACATCAAGCCCACGCTCACCGAGGTGGCCGGACTGCCGCTGGCCGGCGTGCCGCTGGTGCTCGCGCTGTTCGGCTTCGGCATGGTGGGCGGCAACCTGGTCGGCTCGCGGCTGGCCGACAAGGCGCTGATGCCCACCATCGGCGGCCTGCTGGTCTGGGCGGCGCTGGTGCTCACCACCTTCAGCTTCGCCGCGCATCACGTGGCGACGGCGGCGCTCAACGTGTTCCTGATCGGCACCATCGTCGCCATCGGCCCGGCGCTGCAGATCCGCTTGATGGATGTGGCCGGCGAAGCGCAGACGCTCGCCGCCGCGCTCAATCATTCGGCCTTCAACACCGCGAATGCCCTGGGCGCCTGGCTCGGCGGCGCCGCCATCACCGCCGGCCTGGGCTGGACTTCGACCGGCTGGGTGGGCGCCTTGCTCGCGCTGGCGGGGCTCGGCGTGTTCGCCTGGTCTCTGGCGAGCGAGCGCGGCAGCCTGCGCGCGGTCGCTGCGAGCCCGGGGCGCTGATTCCGTCCCAGTCGGTCATGGCGCGTAGCGGTTGACGACGATGCCGCAGGCGTAGGAGGTCGACCCGAGCGATTGGAGCTTCAGGCCTTTGCTGCGCGCATCCTCGAAGATCGATCGTCCATCGCCGACGGCCGTCGGATTCACGAAGAACTGGAACTCGTCGACCAGCCCCGCCGCGACCAGCGAGGAGGCGAAGCCGACGCCGCCGAAGGCGATCATGTTGCGGCCGGGCCGGCGCTTCAGCGCATTCACCTCGTCGACCGTGCTGCCGCGGGCGAGCTCGGTGCGATCCCACTTCGACGTCCTGAGCTTGCGCGTGAAAACGATCTTGTTCGCCTCGACGATCTTTCGTGCGAAGGCGTAATGCGGATTCGCAGGATGGTTCTGCGCCACGCGGCCCCAATGATCGAGGTAGCCTTCTTCAGCCATCTTGCGGCTCAGCAGGATGCAGTCGATCGATTCGATGACAGCGTTGAAGTCGCGCTTGAGCCCGTCGTCCCAGTTCCAGTCCTCGCCCCAGTTCCAGACCTGCCAGGCCAGCGCCGGATTCGCCGCGGCGACGTAACCGTCGACGGACATCTGCATCTGCAGGATGAGTTTTCTCATGCCGGGCTCCTTGAACTACCGATTGCGAAATGCAAGCGGTTGCAGTATCGGCAGACTGATACGAAAATGCAAGCAGTCTTGAAAGAAAGCAATGGCCATCCAGCAGCGATCGCTCTGCCCGATCAATCTCGCGCTCGAAATCTTCGGCGACAAGTGGAGCCTCCTGATCGTTCGCGACCTGATGTTCGCCGGCAAGCGCCACTACAGGGAACTGCTGCAGTCTGAAGAGGGCATTTCGTCGAACATCCTGGCCGAGCGCCTGGGCAAGCTCGTGGAGGCCGGCATCCTCACGAAGGAGGAGGACCCGAGCCACAAGCAGAAGGCGATCTACAGCCTGACGCCGATGGGCGTCGATCTGCTGCCGGTGCTCGCCAACATCGGCATCTGGGGCCGCAAATACCTTCCGGTCACCAAGGAAAGCGGCGCGAACGCGGCCGCGCTGGAGAAGGGCGGGCCGGCACTCTGGAAAGAAATGCGTTCGGCGCTGCGCCGTGCGCATTCGAGCCACGGCGCCTAGATCAGAGCCAGTTCCCGCCCTGCGGCATCTGGATCGTGGTGGCCGGGTCGCTGCCGCCGATCAGCGCGCCGAAGGCGATGCTCAGCAGCGAGACGAAGACGCTCGCGAACAGCGCGGTCCAGAAACCGGAGACCTTGAAGCCCTTCACCAGCGCCGCCACCAGCAGCAGCACCAGCGCATTGATCACCAGCAGGAACAGGCCGAAGGTCAGCAAGGTGAGCGGCAGAGTGAGCACGATCAGCAGCGGCTTGACGATCGCGTTGGCAAAGCCCAGCAGCAGCGCGGAGACCACCAGCGCCGAGGTGCTTTCGAAGATGATGCCGCGGAAGATGTGGCTCGCTATCCAGAGGGAAAAGGCCGTGATGGCCCAGTGGAGGAGAAAGGGCGCCAGGTTGTTCAGCATCTTGCAAATCATATCGGCGCACCATCCGCGAGCTGGCCGCACATGCCGCGACGAGCGTGCAGCAAAGTCATTCCGCACACAGACAGGAGTTTCCAGTGAGCACCGAACAAAGCGTTTCCTATGCCCGCCAGGCCGTCGGCGAGCGTACCGCCGCCGATGCGGCCGACCGCATCGACTGGGTCAAGCTGTCGCTGGTCTACCTGCCGCTGGCGGTGCCGGTCAGCGATGCCAAGGTGCTCACCGGCCGGCAGAAGCCGCTGACCGAGATCGCCTTCGTCTTTGCCGAGGTGCGCACGCGCGACGGCCATGAAGGCATCGGCTTCGGCTACGCCAAACGCGCCGGCGGGCCCGGCATGTACGCCCATGCGAAGGAGCTGGCGCCCAACCTGCTGGGCGAAGACCCGAACGACATCGCCAGGCTCTTCACCCATCTGCTGTGGGCCGGCGCCTCGATGGGCCGCAGCGGCCTGACCACGCAGGCCATCGCACCCTTCGACATCGCGCTGTGGGACCTGAAGGCCAAGCGCGCCGGGCTGCCGCTGGCCAAGCTGCTGGGCGCGCAGCGCAACTCGGTCCAGTGCTACAACACCTCGGGCGGCTACCTGCACACGCCGCTCGAGCAGGTGTTGAGGAACGTCGAGATCTCGCGCAAGAGCGGCATCGGCGGCATCAAGATCAAGGTCGGCCAGCCCGACATCGCGACCGACCTGAAGCGCGTCGCGGCCGTGCGCGAACTGCTGGGCCCCGACTTCCACCTGATGGTCGACGCCAACCAGCAATGGGACCGCACCACGGCCCAGCGCGTGAGCCGCCGCCTCGAGGAGCACAACCTCACCTGGATCGAAGAGCCGCTGGACGCCTACGACATCGAAGGCCATGCCGCGCTCGCGGCCTCGCTCGACACGCCGATCGCCACCGGCGAGATGCTCACCAGCTTCGGCGAGCATGCGCAGCTGATCATGGGCAACGCGAGCGACTTCGTGCAGCCCGACGCGCCGCGCGTGGGCGGCATCACGCCCTTCCTGCAGATCATGCAGCTTGCCGACTTCAAGGGCCGCAAGCTCGCGCCGCACTTCGCGATGGAGATCCATCTGCACCTGGCCGCGGCCTATCCGCAGGAGCCCTGGCTGGAACACTTCGAATGGCTGGAGCCGATGTTCAACGAGCGCCTGCAGCTGAAGGACGGCCGCATGTGGGTGCCGGACCGGCCGGGCCTGGGCTTCAGCCTCAGCGCTCAGGCGCTGGCCTGGACGGCGGACAGCGTGGAGTTCGGCAAGCGGCCCTGAGCGCGGCGCGCGCTAGTCGCCGGAATCCGCTGAGGGCGCCGGCCGCGAAAAAAGCCGCCGCACCCACGAGTCCGAGCGCGAGAGCTTCGCCTGGGCGGCAGCGGCTTCGCGCCCACTGTAGTAGGCCTGGCGCTCGGCCTCGAGCACCGCGGCGAGGGCCGCGAGGTTGGGCGGGTTGTATTCCCACAGCCCGGCGACCACGAAGTGGCCCATGTGCTCGGCATCGGGCTTGGGCGTGATCATGATGTGGCCGGCGCCGATGCTCTGCAGAAAGGCGGAGCGCGCGCCGGCGAGCCGCATGCCGTCGCCGTAGCCTTCGACCTGCCGGCTCAGCGACAGGCTGATCGCCTGCACGGAGGTGAAGTTCTCGGCCACGAACATCACCATCTCGACCAGCGCGAGCTTGCTGATCTCCAGCTTCTGCTGGCTGACGAGGACCGAGGGCGTGAAGTGCTCGATGTGGACCTCGGTGCCTTCGCGGTTCACCGGAACCGGATCCAGGATGCCGATATGGGTCGGGCCGTCGAACAGGTGCATGGGAGCGCCGAGCACATAGGGGCTCGATCCGGGCCCCGTGATTCGCAGTTTCGCTGTGCTCATGATTCCCTTGCGTGTCTTCGACTTTAGACGCGAGTGCCTCTTCGCGGGCGCTCTTTGCCGCCGATTTCGGCAATTTTGTGGCTAATTGGCGATCATCGAGGGCGCGGAAGTCTTCGTCTTCCGCCATACGGCCTATGGCGTCGGGGTCGCGCTTGTGTCTTTCGTTTTCAGGAGGGGCTGCAACCGGCGGTAGCATGTCTACCTTTTACTTACTTTATGTAACGGTTTGTGTTCTAGACCCCACTCTCGGGTTCCGAGAGGCAGATACAACTTGCGTCGTACCTGAGCAAGTGGAGTAATGCGCAGGCTGGCGAGATTTCGCGACGCTTGCCGGACCCAATCAAATTCAAGGACACAGTCATGCAACTCTCGGAGCTAGAGGAATATCAAGACCAACTTGTGCTGCACCTGGAAGCGTCCGGCTTGAACGTGAGCTTCGGCGACGATCTGGCGGTGCTGCTGAAGACCTATGAAGTTGCCACGGGCACCGGCTACGTCCAGCTGCCTTTCGTTCTGGAAGACCCCAAGGACTTCAACCCGTACAACTTCTGGGTCTGCTTCGACGACGGTAATGCACCGGTGGCGCTGACCGGCTTCCGCACCATGCAGAACGGCGGCGAGATCCGGCGCGTCGGCGAGGCCTACAGCCAGGGCGCGCTCTACCGCCCCAAGAAGCCCGAGGGATGGTTCCCGGACAGCGGCCCCGAGCTCAGGCCGCACGCGCTGTACGGCTACATCGGCGCCGGCTGGGTGCATCCCCGCTTCCGCGGCCACAACCTGGCGGGCTTCATCGCCCGCATCGCGCAATCCGAGGCGCTGATGCGGACCCGCGGAACGCTGTCGATGTCGACGGCGATGACCGCGGAGGCGCTGTTCCGCTCCGGCATGAACCTGCGGGCCAGCGGCCTGCATCACCTGCACGTCGAGCAGGTCCTCGGCGGCTACCTGGCCATCGCTGACCACGACATGAAGCTTTACCTGTCGTACAGCACCGGTACCGAGCTGATGAGCTTCTACGAGCGCGAGCTGGCCATGCTGCGCGAAGGCGAAGTCATCCCCTGGCTGCACCAACACGACAAGTCGTCCGCCGAGGAAGTGATTGCCGCCGTCCCGCAATGCACCAGCGAAGAGGTGCCCGTCAGCACCATGGCCAGCCTGTTGGCCTGAGCAAAGTCAGGGCCCACTCTCCAGCGCGAAGCGCAGGCTGAAGGCCCCACAGAATTCCTGCGTACCGCTGATCGACAGCGTGACCGTGCGCCAGCCGGGTTCCTGCACATGCTGCAGGTCGTAGTCCCACTCGCCGCCCTCGCCCACCGGACCGCGGCGATCCGGAAAGCTGGCGCTCGCCCAATCGAGCACCAGGGCGATCTCGGCATCCACGGCTGCCGCCTGTGCGGGCGGGGTCGAGGCCATCGCGTCGAAGACTCCGATGCCTTGCGTGTCCTCGCTGTAGTCGAAATCCAGGTAGGTCAGCGTCATGGCGCCTCCAGCAGGTGGCGCAGCATGAGCGCTGCATTGGAAGGCAGCTCTTCGCGGTGGCGCACGCAGACCATGAGGTTGCGCACGGCCCAGTCGTCGGTGAGCGCGATGCGCGCGATCTTCATCGACCTGGCGCAGCGCGCAGCCACCGTCTGCGGCACGACACCGACGCCGATGCCTTGTTCGACCATGCGGCAGACCGCTTCGAGGTGGCGTACCCGCACACGGTAGGCGAGCCGCCGGCCCAGGCGCTTCGCGTGGTGCGAAACGAGTTCCTGCAGCGGGCTGCTGCCGGTCAGGCCGACGAACTCGCGGTCCGCCACCTCGCGCAGCGCCGCGCGGCGCCGCCTGGCCAGCGCGTCGCCGCGCGGCACCACCAGCACCAGGTGGTCCTCCCTGAAGACGAAGGTCTCGAGGCCGGCCAGGTCCACCGCGTCCGACACGATGCCGATGTCGCCGAGCTCGCTGCGCAGCGCCTCGACGATGTCGTGGCTCGCGCGCTCCTCCAAGTCGACCGAGATGCGCGGATAGAGCGCCAGGAAGCTGCTGAGCGCCTCGTGCAGATGTTCCGTGAGGGCCGAGGTATTGCACAGCAGCCGCACATGGCCCTTGAGGCCAGCCCCGTACTCGCCGAGTTCGCCGTGCATCCGCTCCATCTGCAGCAGCACGGCGCGCGCATGGTGCAGCAAGGTCCGGCCGGCCTCGGTCGGCTGCACGCCGCGCGGGTCGCGCACCAGCAGCGCGACGCCGAGTTCGGCCTCCATGCCGCGCACGCGCTCGCTGGCCGAGGCCAGCGTCATGTGGGTGCGCTCCGCGCCGCCGGTGATCGTGCCGGCCTCGACGACGTTCCGGAAAAGCCGCAGGTCGGTGAGATCGAATCGCATGGCAGCCACCGTATCACGCGGCCCTCAGCCGCTGCCTGAGGCGGCCTTCGCAACTTCCGCATTTTCAGCGCGCGAGCAGCGCGACAGACTGGGCGCTCCCCATGCTTTCAAGGAGAGATCGATGACCAGCGAATGGCCTGCAACCCTGCGCATCGGCTGGCGCTGTGCGTCGGTCGCCGCGACGGTGGCGATCGCCCTCACGTCGATTCCTGCCGTCGCCGGCGAGGCCGCGGTGCCGCTCACGCCCGAACAGCGCTTTGCGCTGGCGCTGGAAGCGCAGACCGAGAAGGACTACCGCAGCATGCTGCGCTGGCTGCGCACCTCGGCGGAAGCCGGCTTTCGCCCGGCGCAGGAGATGCTGGGCATGGCGCTGCTCGGCGGACCGGCACTGTTCGGCAACTCGGTGCAGCGCCAACCCTGCGAAGCGCTGGGCTGGTTCATCCGCGCCGCCGACCAGGGCAGCGAGATCGGGCGGGCGCATCGCAACCTGTTGAACCGGCAGCCGCTGGGGCGGCGCTGCCGCTGAAAGCTCAGCCGGCCGGCCGCCGGTGCCCGACTTCGCAATCGTTGCGTCCGCTGCGGTCCACGCCCTTGAGCAGCCACAGCGGCCGCTCGGCAAAGTTCACCGCCACACCGGTCTTGCCCTCGGCCGGCCGCAGGTCGCGTTCGAACACCGAGGTCGAGGGCATGTAGCGCAGCGCGACGCCGGTGCGGCGCTTGTCCGAGGTGTTGGCCTTGGCGCCGTGGATCATGTAGACGTCGTGCAGCGACATCTGGCCGGGCTGCAGTTCGAGGTCGACCGCCTGCGCCTCGTCGAAGCTGCCGGCCGCCATGCGCTGGTTGAGCGTGAGCTCGGTCCGGTCTTCGTGCAGGTGCGGATGCAGCACGCCGCCCAGGTGCGAACGCGGGATCACGCGCAGGCAGCCGTTCTCGATGGTCGATTCCTCCAGCGCCACCCACACCGTGCAGTTGGCCAGAGGCCGGATCGGCCAGTAGTGGCCGTCCTGGTGCCAGGGCGTCTCGTAGCCCTCGGCTACCGGCTTGCAGAACACGTGGCAGCCCCAGAGGATCACGTCCTCGCCGATCACGCCCGAAACCAGCTCGACGATCTCCGGGTCCATTGCGAGCTCGAGGAACTGCCGGCTGCCCCGCACGCCTTCGCCGTTGTCGCCCTCGACATGGGCCGACACCAGCTTCTCGGGGCGCACGCCAGGGTTGTTGCGGATCAGCGCGTCCAGCGCCTCGCGCATCTGCGCCACGCGCGCTGCAGGCAGGCGGAACTGCGGGATCACCCAGCCTTCGGCTTGGTAGTGCGCGATCTCGTGGGCGGACAGACGGGCCATGGGTGCACCTCCGGAGAGCGGGACCTTACAGCACCGGCCGGCTTGATGCTGCCGGCCGGCTGTGGCACGCTGGCGCGCAGAGTGAGGACTACATGCCGACTCGAGCCGTGGCTGCGCTGGGTGCCCTCGTGCTGTCGCTGGTGTGCGGCTGCGCCGGCCTGCCGAGCGTGGTCGAACGCCCGGTATCGACCAGCATCGCGGCCCCGGCCGATGCGCCGCTGCCGGCGCTCGCGCGCGAGCTGGCGATCCCGCCGGGCCAGTCGGCGCTGCGCTCGATGCCGATGCCGCACCATGCACTCGCGGCCCGGCTCGAACTGATCGCCCGTGCCCGCAACTCGCTCGACCTGCAGACCTACCACATCGCCGACGACGCCACCGGCCGGCTGATGCTGCGCGCGCTGCGCGATGCGGCCGAGCGCGGCGTGCGCGTGCGCCTGCTCGTCGACGATTTCCATACCGAAGGCCTGGACGCGCTGCTGCTCGGCCTGGCCGCCCACCCCGGGGTGGAGGTGCGCCTGTTCAACCCCTTCGCCTACGGCCGCGACGCGTCGCCGGTGCGGCTGTGGCAGTTCCTCACCGACTTCGACCGCCTCAACCACCGCATGCACAACAAGCTCTTCGTCGCCGACGGCGTCTTCGCCGTCGCCGGCGGGCGCAACCTGGCCGACGACTACTTCCTGCGCAGCGCACGGTCCAACTTCATCGACTTCGACCTGCTCGCCGCCGGCGCGCTCGTGCCCGAGCTCGCGCGCTCCTTCGATGCCTACTGGAACAGCGAGCGCGTCTACCCGCTGCACACGGTGGCGGGCAACCGGCTCGATGCGGCGCAGCGCCGGGCGCGCTTCGACCAGCTGACCACGAGCGACGCCAGGGGCTCGGTGCCGGGGCTCGCGGAAGTGACCGCGGCCAATGCCCTGCTGCCGCGCCCGGACGCGGATGGCGAGGGCCTGTTCGGCTTCTTCATTGCGCCGGCCGGCGCCTACGCGGACGCGCCGGTCAAGCTGCGCAACGATAGCTACGAGCCGGGGGCGGACTCGGTCTCCGGCCGGCTGATCCGCCTGCTGGCCACCGAAGCGAAATCGGAAGTGATCTTGGTCTCGCCCTACTTCGTGCCCGGACGCGTCGGCATGGCGCATCTGCGGCAGCTGCGTGCTCGCGGCGTCGACGTGCGCATCTTCACCAACGCCACCGGCGTCAGCGACGAGCCGCTGGTCGGCGCCGGCTACGAACCCTACCGGCTCGAGATGCTGCGCCTGGGGGTGCGGGTGTTCGAAGTCACCTCGGGGCGCCTCAAGCGCGATGCCGGGCTGCGCAGCGTGCTCGGCAGCTCGACCGGCCGGCTGCATGCCAAGCTCGGCTTCGTCGACCGGAAGATCCTGCTGGCCGGCTCCCTGAACCTCGACGGCCGCTCGGCGCTGATCAACACCGAACTGGGCCTCATGGTGCGCAGCCCCGAACTCGTTGCGCAGCTGCTGGATTTCTACCGGGTCGACACCAACATCGGCGTCTACGAGGTCCGCCTCCAGCCCGACGGCCGGCGCCTCGAATGGGTCGGCCTGGACGCGGAAGGCGAACCGGAACGGCTCGACGAGGAACCCGAATCGACCTGGCTGCTGCGGCTCAAGCTGCGCCTGATGTCGCTGTTCGTGCCGGAGGAGCAGCTGTAGCGATGTCTCGCTAAACCGGGATTCGGCGGTGTACTAGAAGATGCGGAAGACGACGAACTCCGCGGGCTTCAGCGGCGCGACGCCGATTTCGCAGACAAGGCCGCCGTTCGGGATGTCGTCCTGCGTCATCGTGCTTTCGTCGCAGGCCCTGCAGGGCCTCGTTGGCGGGCGACTTGGCTGCAGACGCTCCCCGTTCAGGGTTCGCGGCCGGATTTCAGCGGATAGCCGGCCTCGCGCCAGGCCTTCATGCCGCCGTCGAGCGCGACGGCGTGCAGAAAGCCCATGTCGCGCAAGGTGGCGGCCGCCAGCGTGGAGATGTAGCCCAGCTCGCAGCAGCTCAGGATGCGCCGCGTGGGATCGGGCAAGTCCTGGTTGACCCGCAGCTCCAGCTGGCCGCGCGGCAGCAGGCGTGCGCCTGGCACGTGGCCCGCCTCGTAGGCCTCGCGCTCGCGCACGTCGAGCACGATGAGATCGTCCTCGGCGGCCTCCACGCGCGCCTTGAGCTCGGCCAGCGACATGAAGGGCACCGTCGCGCTCGCCTCGGCCAGGAGGCGCGCCACCGTCTTGCCGCCGCTCATGTTGGTGCGCAGCGCCTCGGTCACGTGCGTGGGCATCGTGAGGTTCAGGCCTTTCATCATCTCGACGAACTCCGCGCGCTCGCGCTTCTGCAGGCGCGGGTTCGATGCCAGCTCCTCGCCGATGGTCGAATGCGTGCGGCCCTTGTAGTCGTGCGCCGGGCAGACCTTGAGCGCCGGGTCCAGCCGCAGCACGCGGTTGAAGAGGCTGTCGTAGAGCGCTTCCGGGTCGCCGCTCGGCAGGTCGGTGCGCCCGGTGGCGCCGATCAGCAGCGTGTCGCCGGTGAACAGGCGGTCTTCCACCTGCAGGCACATCGAGTCGGCCGTGTGGCCCGGCGTGTGGATGGCTTGCAGCCTGAGCTTGCCCAGCACGATCATCTCGCCGTCGCCGATGCGCATGTCGACGAAGGGCGCCGGGCTCTTGCGGTGCATCACCACCGGCACCTTCAGCTGGCGCGCGAGCTCGTGCGTGGCCGAGAAGTGGTCGGCGTGCGTGTGGGTGTCGATCAGGTAGCGGATGCGCACGCCGTCGCGGGCGGCGAGCGCGATGTAGTGGTCGATCTGGCTCAATTCCGGATCGATCAGCGCGGCGGCGCAGCTCTGGTCGCAGCCGACCAGGTAGGACTGGCAGCCGCCGGTCGCGACCTGCTCGAAGACCATTCGGCCCGCCGAATTCAGCCGGGTTGCTTGACCACGCGCAGGTAGGGCTTGGGCGCGTCCCAGCCGCCCGGGAACAGCTTCTTGGCGTCGTCGTCCGACACCGAGCCGGCGATGATCACGTCCTCGCCCTGCTTCCAGTTCACCGGCGTGGCGACCTTGTGCTTGGCGGTCAGCTGCATGGAGTCGAGCACGCGCAGGATCTCGTCGAAATTGCGGCCGGTGGTCATCGGGTAGGTCAGCATCAGCTTGATCTTCTTGTCCGGGCCGATGATGAAGACCGAGCGCACGGTCGCGTTGGTGGCGGCGGTGCGGCCCTCGGAGGTGCCGGGCTCTTCGGCCGGCAGCATGTTGTAGAGCTTGGCCACCTTGAGCTCGGTGTCGCCGATCATGGGATAGGTGGGCAGGTAGCCCTGCGTCTCCTCGATGTCCTTGGACCAGCGGTCATGGGCATCCACCGGATCGATGCTCAGGCCGATCAGCTTGGCGTTGCGCTTGGTGAACTCGGGCTCGATCTTCGCCATGTAGCCCAGCTCGGTGGTGCACACCGGCGTGAAGTCCTTGGGGTGCGAGAACAGGATCGCCCATTGGTCGCCGATCCATTCGTGGAAGTTGATTTCCCCCTTGGTCGTCTTGGCCGTGAAGTTGGGGGCCTCGTCGTTGATGCGCAGTGACATATTCGCTCCTCGAAAAAGAAGTTTGACCGACAACTAACACCTGCCGCCGGCGATGCGGCAAGCCTCAAAGCATAGAAGAGCGGCGGGGCGGATGCCTAGCTCTTCTTGGATGTCCTCGCAAAGAATTGTGTCGGCTGCGGCTGGACCGCCTCGCTGCCGCATTTGGGGCAGCGCAGCTGGACGGTGGCATGCTCGGCAACATGTTCGGCGTGCTCGAAGACCTCGCCGCATTTCTGGCAACGGTACTGGTAGGTAGGCATCGCGCGTCTCCATCCTTGACCGGGAATCCGGGAGTTGGAAGACGATTTTGTTCCTAATCGCTCTTCATGTGGTAGCCCCGACTGGGCCGGCTACGCACTGCTTGATCAGCCACTGGCGAAAGAGTCCGAGCGCGGGCCGTTCGTCATGGGTCGCGGGCGTCACCAGGAAGTAGCCGCGCTCCGCGCGCAGCGGCCGGTTGCAGGCCACGACCAACTCGCCGCGCGCCAGCTCGGGCTCGATCAGCATGCGCGGCATCAGCGCCATGCCGAGGCCGTGCGCGGCAGCGATCGCCAGCATCGAGAACAGCTCGTAGCGCGGGCCGCTGCGGGCGCGCGGCGCATCCACCCCTTGCGCGTCGAACCACTGGTGCCAGCCGTCGGGCCGGGTGCTCTGCTGCAGCAGCGGCAGCCGGGCGACCGCGGCCGGCGAGAGCTGCTTGCGCGGCGCGATCAGCGCCGGACTGCACACCGGCACCACGTCCTCGTGCAGCAAGAGAGTCGATTGCGTGCCGGCCCAGTTGGCAGTCTGCGCGCTGGTGCCCGCGTAGAGAGCGGCATCGAAGGGGGTGTCGTTGAAAAGAAAAGGGCGGGTGCGCGTCTCGATGTGCACCGTGATGTCGGGATGCACGGCGGCGAAGCGGGGCAGCCGCGGGATCAGCCAGCGCGTGGCGAAGGTCGGCACCGCCGCCAGCTGGAGCGAGCCGCCCAGGCCCTGGCGCGCCATCGCGTCGAGCGTGTCGCGCTCCATGGTGTCGAGCTGGCGCGCGATCTGGCGCGCGTAGTCGGCGCCGCCCGACGTCAGGGCGACGCCGTGGCGCGTGCGGCGGAACAGCGCCATGCCGAGGAAGTCTTCCAGCGACGTGATCTGGCGCGACACCGCGCTCTGCGTGAGCGCGAGCTCCTGCGCGGCGCGCGTGTAGCTCTCGTGGCGCGCGGCGGCCTCGAAGCAGATCAGGGCCTGGGTGGAGGGGATCTTTCGACGCATGCTATGCGGGCGCTACATAGTTGAAGCAGGGGCGCTGCCAATGGCAAGACGCTCCGGCATTGTGATACGAAGTGAGCAGAACGCATAACTGGGTGTGGAATCCTCGTTTGCGCTCGCCATGCCGCGCGCTTACGATCGGGTCAACCCCAAGCCCCTATACCGGAGACCGCACATGGCCCACGCCGCCTTTCACTGGGAAGATCCCCTGCTGCTCGATCAGCAGCTCACCGCCGACGAACGCATGGTGCGAGATGCCGCCAATGCCTACTGCCAGGAACGCCTGGCGCCGCGCGTGCTCGACGCCTTCCGCACCGGCGAAACCGATCCCGCCATCTTTCGCGAAATGGGCGCGCTGGGCCTGCTGGGCCCGACGATCCCGGAGCAGTACGGCGGCCCCGGCCTCAACTACGTCTGTTACGGCCTGATCGCGCGCGAGGTCGAGCGCGTCGATTCGGGCTACCGCTCGATGGCCAGCGTGCAGAGCTCGCTGGTGATGGTGCCGATCAACGAATTCGGCACCGAGGCGCAGAAGCAGAAATTCCTGCCCAAGCTCGCCACCGGCGAATGGATCGGCTGCTTCGGCCTGACCGAACCCGACCACGGCTCCGACCCCGGCAGCATGGTCACGCGCGCCAAGAAGGTGGCGGGCGGCTACTCGCTCACCGGCGCCAAGATGTGGATCAGCAACAGCCCGATCGCCGACGTGTTCGTGGTCTGGGCCAAGGAGGTGAGCGAGAGCGGTACGGTCGGCCCGATCCGCGGCTTCGTGCTCGAGAAGGGCGCCAAGGGCCTCTCCGCCCCGACGATCCACGGCAAGGTCGGCCTGCGTGCCAGCATCACCGGCGAGATCGTGATGGACAACGTGTTTTGCCCCGAAGAGAACGCGTTTCCCGAAGTGCAGGGCCTGAAGGGCCCCTTCACCTGCCTCAACAGTGCGCGCTACGGCATCTCCTGGGGCGCGCTCGGCGCCGCCGAAGACTGCTGGCACCGCGCGCGCCAGTACACGCTGGACCGCAAGCAGTTCGGCCGCCCGCTCGCGGCCAACCAGCTGATCCAGAAGAAGCTGGCCGACATGCAGACCGAGATCACGCTGGGCCTGCAAGGCTGCCTGCGACTGGGCCGCATGAAGGACGAGGGCACCGCATCGGTCGAAGTCACTTCGCTGCTCAAGCGCAACTCCTGCGGCAAGGCGCTCGACATCGCCCGGCTGGCGCGCGACATGATGGGCGGCAACGGCATCAGCGACGAGTTCGGCGTGGCGCGGCACCTGGTCAACCTCGAAGTGGTCAATACCTATGAAGGCACCCACGACATCCATGCGCTGATCCTGGGTCGCGCGCAGACCGGCATCGCCGCTTTCGCCAACTGACATGGCCGCCGCAGCACTTGACGGCATCAAGGTTCTCGACCTCTCCCGCGTGCTCGCGGGCCCATGGTGCACCCAGATCCTCGCCGACCTGGGGGCCGACGTCGTCAAGATCGAGCGCCCCGGCGTCGGCGACGACACCCGCACCTGGGGCCCGCCCTTCCTGAAGGACGCGCACGGCCGCGACACCGATCAGGCCACCTACTTCACGGCCTGCAACCGCAACAAGCGCTCGGTCACCATCGACATGGCCTCGCTGGAGGGCCAGGCGCTCTTGAAGAAGATGGCCGCGCAGAGCGACATCGTGGTGGAGAACTTCAAGACCGGCGGTCTCAAGCAGTACGGCCTGGACCACGAAAGCCTGCGCGCGGCCAATCCGCGGCTCATCTACTGCAGCGTGACCGGCTTCGGCCACGACGGCCCGCATGCCTCGCGCGCCGGCTACGACCTGATGATCCAGGCCACCAGCGGCATGATGAGCATCACCGGCCGCCCCGATGACGTGCCCGGCGGCGGCCCGCTGCGCGTGGGTGTGGCGCTCACCGACCTGTTCACCGGCGTCTACGCGTCCAGCGCGATCCTGGCCGCGCTCGAGGTGCGGCATCGCACGGGCGAAGGCCAGCACATCGACATGGCGCTGCTCGACGTCGGCATGGCCATCCTCGCCAACCAGGCCAGCGCCTTCCTCAATACCGGCGTCGCGCCGCAGCGCCAGGGCAACAGCCACCCGAGCCTGGCGCCTTACCAGGACTTCCACACGAAGGACGGCGCGATGCTGCTGGCCATCGGCAACAACGGCCAGTTCGCGCGCTTCTGCGAGGCGGCCGGCCATGCCGACTGGGCCAGCGACCCGCGCTTTGCGACCAACACGCTGCGCGTGCGCCATCGCGAGGTGCTGATCCCGCAGATGGAGGCCGTCACGCGCACGCGCACCACCGCCGAATGGATCGCGCTGCTCGAGGACAAGGCGGTGCCCTGCGGCCCGATCAACGACATCGCGCAGGCCTTCGAGGACGAGCAGGTCAAGGCGCGCGGCCTCGCGGTGTCGATGCCGCGCCAGGCCGGCGACGGCATCGACCACATCGTCGGCGTCGCGAGCCCGCTGCGCCTTCAAAGCACGCCACCTGTGCTGCGGCACGCGCCGCCGGCACTGGGGCAGCACACCGACGAGGTGCTGGCCGAACTGGGCATCGACGAAAGGCAGCGCGCGGCGCTGCGCGAAGCGGGCGTGGTCTAGGGTCGGCGTGAACGGCCCTACGCAGGACGCCATCGTCGGCTTGGCCGTTGCGTTGGGCGCGGGTCTTCTGATCGGCATCGAACGCGAGCGCCGCAAGGGCCGCGGCGCGGACCGGGCGGCCGCGGGCCTGCGCACCTTCGCGCTGGCGTCGGTGGCGGGCGCGCTCGCGCAACTGCTGCCGGTGCGGGGTCTGGTCGTCGTGGGTGCGGCGCTGGTCGGATTGCTCGGTGCGCTCTCGTATTGGAAGAGCCGCTCGCGCGATCCGGGGCTGACGACCGAGGTGGCGCTGTTCGCCACCTATCTGATCGGCGTGCAGTCGGTGCTCTCGCCGGCGCTCGGGGGCGCCTGCGGGGCCGGCCTTGCGCTGCTGCTGGTGGCGCGCACGCGGCTGCATCGTTTCGCAACGCAATGGCTGAGCCAGCAGGAAGTCCATGACGCGATCCTGCTGGCCGCGCTCGCGCTGATCGCGCTGCCGCTGATCCCGTCGCAGCCGATCGCGGCGCTCGGCGGCATCGAGCCGCGGCCGCTCGCGGCACTGGTGCTGCTGATCATGGGCATCCAGGCCGTCGGGCAGCTGGCGCTGCGCTGGCTGGGCGCGCGCGCCGGCTTGCTGGTGTCCGGCCTGTTGTCGGGATTCGTCTCGAGCACCGCGACCGTGGCGTCGTTCGGCAGCAAGGCCCGCGCGCAGCCCGCGCAGACGCCGGTGCTGGCATCGGGCGCCGCGCTGTCGGCGGTGGCGACCTGGGTGCAGGCCCTGCTGATGAGCGTCGCCCTGTCGCCCGCCGCCGCCGCTGCGCTGCTGCCGGCCGCGCTCGCCGGTGCGCTCGGCGCGGCGACGGTCGGCCTGCTGCCGGTCTGGTCGCAGCGATCGGCGGGTGACGCCGAGCAGCCGGAGAGAAAAGGCAGCGCGCTGCGCCCGCGCGAAGCGCTCGCCGTCGCGGCGATGCTGGCCGTGGTCGCCGTGCTGGTGGGCAGCGCGCAGCGCCGCTTCGGCGATGCCGGGCTCGGCGTCAGCGTCGGGCTCGCCGCCCTGGCGGATGCGCATGCGCCCGTGGCGTCCTTGGCCTCGCTGCACGCGGCCGGCGCCTTGCAGGCCGAGCGTTTCGTGCTCGGCGTCTGCCTCGCGGTCAGCGCCAACACGCTGACGCGCTGCACGGTGGCCGCCATCGCCGGCGGCGGCGGCTATGCGCTGCGCGTCTCGGCGGCGCTGCTCATCAGCCTTGCGCTCGCCTGGGCTGCAGCCTGGTGGACCGTGGTTCGCTGAGCCCTGCGGATTGCGGAGCCTATTCGCCGCATATTCTGCGGGGGATTTATGCAGCGTTTGCGGAGAATAGGGCGCACAATCTCCGCATGAAAAGCGGAGAAAGAGAAGCAGGCTATGTCTGGCAGCACCCCAGTTGGCCGCGTCTGCACTACGACCTGTCCCGCCTCGCCGCCCCGCTCGCCGCAGCCCACGGCGCCCAAGGCCGCCTGCTCGGGCGGATGACGGCCATGGGCATGCCGCAGCGCGATGCGACCACCCTGCGGGTGCTGACCGACGACGTGCTCAAGACCAGCGAGATCGAAGGCGAACAGCTCAACCCGGAGACCGTGCGTTCGTCCATCGCGCGCCGGCTGGGCCTGGACATCGGCGCGCTGGCGCCGGCCGACCGGCACGTCGACGGCGTGGTGGAGATGGTGCTCGACGCCACCGGCGCGCATGCCCAGCCCCTGACGCGCGAGCGTCTGTTCGGCTGGCACGCCGCGCTTTTCCCGACCGGCTACAGCGGCCTTTCGCCGATCCGCACCGGCGGGTGGCGCGACGATGCAGCGGGACCGATGCAGGTCGTGTCCAGTCCCGTCGGGCGGCGCAAGCTGCACTTCGAGGCGCCGCCCGCGCAACGGCTGGAGGCGGAGATGGCCCGCTTCCTCGAATGGTTCGAGCTGTCGCGCGGCGGCGACCCGCTGATCCATGCCGGCCTGGCGCACCTGTGGTTCGTCACGCTCCATCCCTTCGATGACGGCAACGGCCGCATCGCGCGTGCCGTGGGCGACATGGCGCTGGCCCGCGCGGAAGGGTCGAGCCAGCGCTTCTACAGCCTCTCCGCCCAGATCCAGCGCGAGCGATCGGACTACTACGGGATGCTGGAGCGGACGCAGAAGGGCGCGATGGACGTCACGTCATGGCTGGCCTGGTTCCTGGGCTGCCTGTTGCGCGCGGTCGAGGGGGCAGAAGCATCGCTGTCCGCCGTGCTGGGCAAGTCGCGCTTCTGGCAGCGCTGGGCCGAGACGCCGCTGAACGAGCGGCAGATCAAGCTCGTCAACCGCCTGCTCGATGGCTTCGAGGACAAGCTGACGAGCAGCAAATGGGCCTCGATCGCGAAGTGTTCGCCCGATACCGCGCTGCGCGACATCAACGAACTCGTTGCGCTCGGCATTCTGAAGAAGTCCGATTCGGGCGGTCGGAGCACCAGTTACGAACTGGGCGCCTAGCGCGGCCCCTCAGAGCGCACGCCCGACGATCGCCAGCGCGAACACCGCCGCGCCGAGCGCCAGGTTGAGTGCGACCAGCTTGCGGATGGTGCCGAGATTCGCCGCAGCCACCGGCCATTCGCGCGCCGCCACCGCGCGCTGCAGCCGAGGGTAGGGCGCAAAGCGGACGTGCAGGAACAAGGCCATCATCACCAGCCCGACGCCGAGCATGGCATGCACGCTCCAGTGCACGCGCGCAAAGCCGCCGGCGAGCATCACCATCCAGAGGCCGCTGGCGAGCAGGACGCCGATGGCGATGGCCACGCCGACGAAGAAGCGCGACAGCGTGTCCGCCATGAAGGGCAGCCGAAGCGACGGCTCGAGCGTGCCCACGGCGGCGGGGCGAACGGCGAAGTGCATCGCGGCCATGCCGCCGACCCAGAAGGCGGCGGCGAGGAGATGCAGGAACAGCAGGATGGCGGGAAGAATGGGCATGGCGAAGGGTAGAGCAAAAAGCTCAGATCGCCGCACACCCGCACTGATAGCGCCACGCGCCCTGGTCGCCGATGATGATCGGCGCCGTTGTGGGGCTGCCGCAGCAGCCTGCACGGTGCGACGCGGTGCTGGCGGCGCGGCGGTGCTGGTAGCCGCCGTAGACATTGACCGGCAGCCAGTCGGGCATCGGCTTGACGACGGCCGGCGCCTGCGCCGCGAAGGGCCCGCTCGCATGCACCACCTCGCCGCCGACCATGGTGAGCACGGCCGTGATGTCCTTGATGTCGTCCTCCCTGACCGCGAAGAAATCGTCGGACAGCATCGCAAAGTCGGCCAGCTTGCCGGGTGCGATCGAGCCCTTGCGGGCGTCCTCGCCGGTCAGTGCCGCGCCTTCGAGCGTCCACATGCGCAGCGCGACCTCGCGGCTCACCAGGTTGCGCTCGGCGTTGAGCCGCGTGTCGCCCAATGTCTTGCCGGTCACCAGCCAATGCAGCGAGACCCAGGGGTTGTAGCTGGTCGCGCGGCTCGCATCGGTGCCGCAGGCCACCGGCAGGCCCATGGCGCGCATGCGGCCGATCGGCGGCGCATCGGCTGCGGCCTCGCGGCCCCAGGTCTGCGCGTACACCTCGCCGTCGAGCGACATGCGGTTCTGGATCGCGATGCGGCCGCCCATCGCGGCCACGCGCTCCATCGAGCGCGGCGACAGGCCTTCGCAATGATCGAGCGCCCAGCGCAGGTTCTTGAGCGGCACCTCGCGGTTCACCTTCTCGAACACGTCGAGGATGCGCGCGGCCGTGCCGTCGTAGCTCGCATGCATGCGGATCGGCCAGCCCTTGCCGGCGAGGTAGGTCGCCACCTCGGCCAGCTTCGATTCCATGATGGCGGGCGCCTGCGCGACGCTCTTGCCGAAGTTGGCCGGATCGGTGGCGGCCCACAGAATGTATTCGCCGGCGCCCACCATGCGCAGGTAGTCGTCGCCCTGACCGGGCGAGACTTTCTGCGACCACAGCTTGTAGTCGTCGATCTCCTGGCCCGGGCGCTGCGCGAACAGGTTGTAGGAGATGCGCAGCGTCATCCGGCGTTCGCTCGCGAGCCGCTGGATGCCGCCGTAGTGCTCGGGGTAGTTCTGTCCGCCGCCGCCCGCATCGACCACGCTGGTCAGGCCCAGCCGGTTCATCTCGCGCATGTAGAGCTCGGTCGATAGCGCCTGGTCCGCATCCGACAGCTTGGGCACGCGCGCGAACAGCGCGACCAGCCCGCCCAGGCTGGTGGTGTTGACCACCAGGCCGGTCGGGTTGCCGGCGGCGTCTTTTTCGAGGGTGCTGCCGAAGGGATTCGGCGTGTCGCGGTTCCAGCCGAGCACGCGCAAGGCCGCGCGATTCAGGAACGCGCGGTCGTAGAGGTTCATGACGAAGCAGGGCACCTCGCCGGTGGCGGCGTTGATCTCGTCCAGCGTCGGCAGCCGCTTCTCGCGGAACTGGTAGGGCGAGAAGCCGCCCACCACCTGCACCCAGTGCGGCGGCTGGGTGCGCAGCGCCTGCTCGCGCAGCATGCGCAGCGCATCGGCGAGCGTCGGCACGCCGTCCCAACGCAGCTCCTGCGTATAGGTGAGCCCGCCGCGGATGAAGTGCGCATGCGAGTCGATGAGGCCCGGCGTGATGCAGCGGCCCCCTGCATCGATGACACGCGTTCGCGGACCGACCCAGCGCGAGATCTCGCGCTCGCTGCCGACGGCGGCGAACCGATCTCCCGCGATGGCGAAGGCCTGGGCGCGCGGTGTCTTCGCGTCCATGGTGGCGACCCGGGCGTTCAGCACCACGGTGTCGGCCGGCGCCGTGGGCGAGGCGGTGGCGCAGCCCGAAAGCCAGAGGCTGGGCAGGCCGCCAGCCGCGGCGCCAAGCAAGGTGCGAAGGAACTGCCGGCGATCCGGTGCCGCAGCGGCGGCGTCTTCGGCGTGCGCGCATTCCGCGTCGCACCAGTGCTGCCAGGCGCGTGACGACGCGCCGCCGAACAAGCTCATGGCCTTCAATCGACCTTGATGCCGGCCGCCTTCACCACCTGCTGCGCCTTCGCGGTCTCGTCGGCGATGAACTTGTCGAACTGGGCCGAGGGCATGGTGAAGGGCTCGGCGCCGAGCTTGTCCAGGCGCTCCTTGAGATCGGGCGCCGCCATGATCTTCGCCACCTCGGCCTGCAGCCGGTCGATCACCGGCTTGGGCGTCCTGGCCGGCGCGAAGAGGCCGACCCAGAACAGGTATTCCGAGCCAGGCACGCCGGCCTCGACCGTGGTGGGCAGCTGCGGCATCACGCCCGAGCGCTTGCCGGTGCCGACCGCCAGCGCCTTGAGCTTGCCGTCTTTCACCAGCGGCAGCGCCGACACCATCGGCGCGAAGAACCAGTCGATGCGCCCGCCCATTACCTCGGTCATCGCCTCCGGCGTGCCGCGGAAAGGCACGTGCTGCGCCTGCACACCGGCGGCCAGGCGGAACACCTCGGCGTTCATGTGCGTGGCCGAGCCGTTGCCGGCCGAGCCGTAGTTGAAGCCGCCCGGCTTGGCCTTGACCTGCGCGACCAGGTCCTTCACATCGGCAAAGCGGTTGGGTGCCACCACCAGCATGTTGGGCAGGCTCGCCATCGGCGTCACGCCCGCGAAGTCCTTCAGCGTGTCGTAGGAAAGGTTGGGATAGATGGACGGATTGACCAGGTGCCCCGCCGAGTGGACCAGCAGCGTGTAGCCGTCGGCCGGCGCCTTCGCCACCTGCGCGGCGCCGAGCGTGCCGCCGGCGCCCGGCTTGTTGTCGATGATCACGCTGGTGCCCAGCGCTGGTCCGAGCCGTTCCGCCACCAGCCGCGCCACGATGTCGGTGCCGCTGCCCGCGGTGAAGGGCACGATCAGCTTGATCGTCTGGCCGCGCGGCCAGTCGCCCTGCGCATGCGCGCCCGTGAAGGCGCAGGCGGCCAGCGCGGCTGCTGCTGCGATCAGTTGGCGGCGGCCGGGTAGGAATGTCGTCATGGCTTTGTCTCCGTTGGAATCGTTGGGGGAAGAGAAGAAAGGCTCAGCCGGCGGGCGGCGCATTCGCCATCACCAGCGCGACCAACACGGGGCGCTTGCTGCGGTTCACGAGCTGCCGCTTCTCGCCCGGCGCGAAGCGGCAGGAGTCGTAGGGGCCCAGCACCTGCTCGTCGCGTTGGCCCTCGAGCTCGGCCACCACGTGCACCTGACCTTCGAGCACGAGGTAGAGCTTCTCGACCGGCGAGCCGTCGAGGCCGGTGTGGCCGCCGGGCAGGATCTGGCTCATGCCCATCCACATCTGCGATGAAGGTCCGGCCTCCTTGCCCTGCAGGCGCAGGCAGCGCATGTCGAAGTGGTTGGGGGCCTCGTAGGGCTGCGCCTGTTCGAAACGTGTGACGTGCATGGCTTGCTTCTCCTCAGGGGCGCAGCACGACGCGGTCGGTGCTGCCGGAGAGCACCAGCCGGTAGGCCTCGGCCGCTTCCTCGAGTGCATAGGCGCGCGCCACGGGAAAGGGCTTCAAGGTGCCGCGCTCGAAGCCCTCGCGCATCGCGTCGAGCTGCGCGGTGGCGGCCACGCAGTCCAGCGCCAGCGAGTCGATGCCCACGTAGGTGTGCATGCCGCGGTAGAAGGCGAAGATGTCGAAGGGCACGGCGCGGTCGTGCGTGGCGATGAAGATCTGTGTCGCACCCTTGGCCATGGCCTTGTTCGCGGCTTCGAAGTAGGCGCTGCCGACGGTGTTGTAGACGATGTCGGCGCCGCGGCCGTTCGTGAGTTCGCGCACGCGCGCGGCGATGTCGACCTCGCGCGCGTCGATCGCGTCGACCGGCCCGCATGCGAAACCTTCGAAGGGCCCGGCCCTGCGCTGCACTGCGATCGCGCGCGCGCCGCCCTGCGCCGCGAGCTGCACGGCGGCCTGCCCGACCTTGCCGTTCGCGCCCAGCACCAGCACCGTCTGGCCCGCCTGCGGCATGCCGCTGCGTCTAAAGCCTTCGTACGCCGTGACGAAGGGCACGCCGACGGCGCCGGCCTCGTCCATCGAGATGCTGCGCGGCCGATCGCGCAAGGCTTCCACCGGCAGCAGCAGAAAGCGCGCATGCGAGCCGTCGCGCGTGATGCCGATGTCGCCGCCCGAGCCGTAGACCTCGCGGCCCACCCATTCGGTCGGGCCAGCGACCACCACGCCCGCGAAGTCGCGCCCCGGCGTGCGCGGCCACACGGCCTGCGGCATCAGCCCCAGGCTGGCCTTCACGTCGCTCGGGTTCACGGCGGCCGCGCCGACGCGCACCACCGCGAAGCCGGGCTTGGCGACGGGCTCGGGCTGGTCTGCGAAGTCGAGCTGCAGCGCGTCGAGATCGGCGGCTTTCTGCTGCACGCGCACGGCGCGCGCCTTCGTCGTGTCGATGAGGGCGCTCATCGCTCAGCGCCCTCCCGAAAGGCCGAGCATCGTGCGCGCCTCGCGCGCACTCGCCACGTCGCCGCCGAGGCTCTGGATGATGTCGCGCGCCTTGGCCACCAGCTGCGCGTTGCTCTTCGCGAGCACGCCCTTCTCCAGATAGATGTTGTCTTCCATGCCGACGCGCACATGCCCGCCTAGCAGCCAGGCCTGCGCCACGATCGGGAACTCCATGCGGCCGATGCCGAAGGCGCTCCAGAAGGCGCCGGCGGGCAGCATGCTGCGCGCGTACATCACGGTCTCGGGTGTGGGCATGAAGCCGTACTTCACGCCCAGCACCAGGGTCCACATTGCAGGCCCTTCGAGCGTGCCGTCGGCGATCAGGTCCAGCGCCATGTGGATGTCGCCGGAGTCGAAGATCTCGAGCTCGGGCTTGACGCCGGCCTCGCGGATCACGCGCGCCATGCGGCGCACGTTCTTCGGCGTGTTGATGACCACGTCGGGGCCGGAGTTCATGGTGTTGAGGTCGAGCGAGCAGACGTCGGGCTTGATCAGCGCGATGTGCTCGACGCGCTTTTCGGGCGGCAGGAGGCTGGTGCCGGGCGCGTAGACCTTGGGGTCGTCTTCGCTCGGAACGAAGCGCCCGCCGGGCCCGGTCGTGAGGTTGATGATGACTTCGCGGTTCTGACGGCGGATGCGGTCCACCACGTCGCGGTAGAGCTCGACCTGCATCGAGGGCTTGCCGCTTTCGGGGTCGCGCACATGGATGTGCACCTGGCCGGCGCCGGCCTCGGCCGCAGCCAGGCACTCGTCGGCGATCTGCGCCGGCGTGATCGGCAGGTGCGGCGTCTGCTCCGGCTTCACCAGGTTGCCGGTGACCGCGCAGGTGATCAGCGTTTTGGTGTTCACAGGTGCCGCCCTCCATCGACCACGATGCGCGTGCCAGTCACGAAGCGCAGCGTGGTGGCCAGCGCCTCGACCGTGGCCGCCACGTCCTCGGGCTTGCCGATGCGGCCGAGCGGCGTGGTGCTCGCCATCTTGGCCTTGAACTCTTCGCCGCGGCCCGGCACGAAGGCGGATTCGACCGCGCCCGGCGACACCGAGACTACGCGCACCTCGGGTGCCAGCGCCTTGGCCAGCGCATCGCCGACCACGTCGAGCCCGGCCTTGGCCGCGACGTAGGCCAGGTTGCTGCCGACGCCGGTGAAGCCGGCGATCGAGGAGATGTTGACGATCAGGCCGTCGCCGCTCGCCTTGAGCAGCGGCGCGAAGGCGCGGATGGTGGCGAAGACGCCGCGGAAGTTGGCGGCCAGCAGCTCGTCGATGAGTTCGTCCGTCAGCGCATCGAGGTCGCCCGCAGGAATCGGTTGCGTGTGGCCGGCGCTGTTGACCAGGATGTCGCAGCGGCCGTAGCTCTTTTGCACGTCGGCCGCGGCCTGCTGCAGGCTGGGCGTGTCGACGATGTCGGCGCGCAGCGCGGCATGGCGCTGGCCTGGCGCGGTGGGCAGGGCGGCCGCGCGTTCGGCCGCGTCGTCGCCCTTGCGGTGCAGCAGCACGCAGCTGGCACCGAGCGCCGCGAGGCGCTGGGCCGTCGCATAGCCGATGGCGCCGAGGCCGCCGGTGATGACGGCCACCGTGCCGTCGAGTCGGGGTGTGGGATCGAAGCTCATGCGGGAGAAGTCCGTGGAAGTTCAGGGAATGGGAGGACGGGGAAACTTCATTTCCCCGGGTTCGAGCACGAAGTCGTACTGGAGCGTGGCCTGCTGTCCGTCGCCCTCGGGCTCGAAGCATCCGATGAGCCTGCGCGTGACCCCGAACACCGGATCGCTCTCGAGGTTCTGGTCGTCGTCGGCGAAGACCTGGCTGATCAGCACCTTGTGGCCGGGCTTGCTCACCATGAAGTGCAGGTGCGCCGGCCGGTTGGGATGGCGCTGCTGCGCGCGCAGCAAGACGCCGCAGGGCCCGTCGGTCGGCACCGGGTAGCCGGCCGGGCGCACCGTGCGGAAGTGGTAGCGGCCTTCGGCGTCGGTCTCGAAGCGGCCGCGCAGGTTCATGTCGTCCTGCTCCGGGTCCTGGTTCTCGTACAGGCCCACCGGCGAGGCCTGCCAGGCATCGACGATGGCACCGGCGAGCGGCCGGCCCTCGGTGTCGCGCACCACCCCGCGCACCTCGAGCGGAACGCCCGGCGTGCTGGAACGCGCGATCGACTCGCCGGGTCTGCACAGCGGCGCATTGGCGCGCCAGAAGGGGCCCAGCAGCGCGGCCGGCGATTCGCCCTGCGGGTCCTGGTTGTTGAGCAGGGCGACCAGCGTCGAGACGCCCAGCAGGTCGGCGGCCAGCACCACCTCGTTCTTTTTCTCGCCGGTGGCGTGGCCGATGCCGACGATGAATTCGAGCGCCTGCTCGAACTCCTCTTCGGTCAGGCGCACTTCCTGGACGAAGGCATGCAGGTGGCGGGTGAGCGCGGCCATCACGGTGCGCAGGCGCTCGTCGGGGGTGCGCGCCATCGCGGCGGTCGCGATCTGGAGCACGGAATCTGGGGTGGTCACGATGTTCATGGGCTGTCTCTTTGCAAACGTTTGCACATTATGGCCATGAATAGAATTTGCGCAAGAACGGGGTTCTGCAGAGCCCCCAATGAAATCAAGGCGATACTCTGGGTTCTCGCCAAGATCAATCGTTTGCAGTAAATGAGCCCCTCACCGTCTTCCCCGGTCACGATCCGCGACGTCGCGCAGGCCGCCGGCGTGCATGTCTCGACCGTGTCGCGCGCGCTCAATCCGGAGAAACGCGCGCTGATCAGCGAAGAGGTGCTGCGCGTGGTGGAAGAGGCGGCGCAGCGCCTGGGCTACCGCCCCAACCGCGCAGCCTCGGCCCTTCGCACCGGCCGCACCCACACCATCGGCGTGCTGGTGCCGGACATCACCAACCCGGTGTTCCCGCCCATCCTGCAGGGCATCGAGGCCAGCGCCGCGGCGCGCGGCTACTTCGTGTTCGTGACCAACGTGATGGACCACGCGCTCGCGCGCCCGGTGGTCGAGCGCATGCTGGCGCAGCAGGTCGACGGGCTGGTGATGGCGATCGCGACGCGCGACGATCCGCTGGTCGACTTCCTCAAGAAGGCCGGCATGCACACCGTGCTGGTGAACCGCGCCGACGAGAGCGGGCGCCTGCCCGCGGTGGTCAGCGACGACCGGCTGGCGATGAAGCTGGCGGTCGATCACCTGGTCGCGGCCGGGCATCGCCGCATCGCGCACCTGGCCGGGCCGCAGAACGTGCCGACCGGCGTCGCGCGCCGGCAGGGCGTGGAACAGGCGCTGCGCGATCGGGGCCTCGAGCTCGCGTGCGTGGCGGAATGCGAAGGCTACAGCCGCGAGGCCGGCCGCAAGGCCATGGCGCAGCTGCTGGCGCAGAACGACCAGCCCGAAGCCGTGGTCTGCTGCAACGACCTGGTGGCGCTGGGCGCCTACGACCTGCTGCGCGTGCAGGGCATCCGCGTGCCGCAGGACATCTCGATCACCGGCCACAACGACATGCCGCTGGTCGACATGGTCGATCCGCCGCTCACCACCATCCGCCTGCCGCACCGCGAGCTCGGCTGGCGCGCGGCCGAGATGCTGTTCGACGAGATCGAGGGCAAGGCGCTGTCGGCGTCCACCGTCGTGCTGCGGCCCGAGCTGGTGGTGCGCGCGTCGACGCGCCAGCGCGTGCCGCGCTGAGGCCTGCGCCGAGCGGGCGCTGGGGCCTCGGTCAGATGCCTACGTAGACCGCGAGGTGCTCGCCGGTGAGGGTGGAGCGGGCTTTGACGAGCTCGGCGGGTGTGCCCTCGAAGACGATTCGGCCGCCGTCGTGGCCCGCGCCGGGGCCGAGATCGATGATCCAGTCGGCATGCGCCATGACCGCCTGGTGGTGCTCGATCACGATGACCGACTTGCCGGCGTCGACGAGCCGGTCGAGCAGGCCGAGCAACTGCCCGACGTCGGCCAGGTGCAGGCCGGTGGTCGGCTCGTCGAGGACGTAGACCCCGCCCTTCTCGGCCATGTGGGTGGCCAGCTTGAGCCGCTGCCGCTCGCCGCCGGACAGCGTGGTGAGCGGCTGGCCGAGGCTGAGGTAGCCCAAGCCCACGTCGGCGAGCCGCACGAGGATGGCGTGCGCGGCCGGCGTGTGCGCCTTGCCTGCGCCGAAGAACTTCTCGGCCTCGGTCACCGACATCGCGAGCACCTCGCTGATGTCGCGGCCGCCGAGCTTGTATTTCAGCACCGAGGCCTCGAAGCGCTTGCCCTCGCAGTCCTCGCAGGGGGTGGCGACGCCGGCCATCGTCGCCAGGTCGGTGTAGATGACGCCGGCCCCGTTGCAGGTGGGGCAGGCGCCCTCGGAGTTGGCGCTGAACAGCGCGGGCTTCACGTCGTTGGCTTTCGCGAACGCCTTGCGGATCGGCTCGAGCAGTCCGGTGTATGTCGCCGGATTGCTCCGCCGGGAGCCGCGGATGGGCGTCTGGTCGACCGACACCACGCCCGCCGAGCTGGGGATCGACCCTTCCACGAGCGAGCTCTTGCCGGAGCCGGCGACGCCGGTGATCACGACCAGCACCCCGAGCGGGATGTCGACGTCGACGTCCTGCAGGTTGTGCGTCGTCGCGCCGCGGATCGGAAGCCGGCCGGTGGGCGTGCGCACCGTCTCTTTCAGGGCGGTCCGGTTGTCGAGATGGCGGCCGGTGGTGGTGCGGCTGGCCCGCAGCCCCTCGACCGTGCCCTCGAAGCAGATGGTGCCGCCCGCCGTGCCTGCGCCGGGTCCGAGGTCGATGACGTGGTCGGCGATCGCGATCGTCTCCGGCTCGTGCTCCACGACGAGCACCGTGTTGCCCTTGTCGCGCAGCTGCAGCAGCAGATCGTTCATCCGCTGGACGTCATGCGGGTGCAGGCCGATGGTGGGCTCGTCGAAGACGTAGGTGACGTCGGTGAGCGAGGAGCCGAGGTGGCGGATCATCTTCGTGCGCTGCGCCTCGCCGCCCGACAACGTGCCCGACGGCCGGTCGAGCGAGAGGTAGCCCAGCCCGATCTCCACGAACGAGTCGAGGGTCCGCAGCAGCACGGCGACCAGCGGCGCGACCGATTTCTCGTCGAGGCCGCGGACCCACCCGGCGAGGTCGCTGATCTGCATCGCACACGCATCGGCGATGTTGATCCCCTTGATCCTGGAGGACCGCGCGGGCTCGGCGAGGCGCGTGCCGCCGCAGTCGGGACAGGTACGGAAGGTCATCGCCCGCTCCACGAAGGCGCGGATGTGCGGCTGCAGCGCGTCGACGTCCTTCGACAGGAAGGACTTCTGGATCTTCGGGATCAGCCCCTCGTACGTCAGGTTGATGCCGTCGACCTTGATCTTGGTCGGCTCCTTGTAGAGGAGATCCTGCAGCTCCCTCTTGGTGAATTTGCGGATCGGCTTGTCCGGGTCGAAGAAGCCGCAGCCGTTGAAGATGCGGCCGTACCAGCCGTCCATGCTGTAGCCGGGGATCGTGAGCGCGCCCTCGTTGAGCGACTTGCTGTCGTCGTACAGCTGGGGCAGGTCGATGTCGTTCACGTTGCCCATGCCCTCGCAGCGCGGGCACATGCCGCCGGTGCGGGTGAAGGTCTGCTTCACGGTCCTGGTCTTGCCCTCGCCGCGTTCGACCGTGATCGCGCCGCTCGCCCGCACCGAGGGGACATTGAAGGAGAACGCGTTGGGCGAGCCGATGTGCGGCTTCCCCAGCCGGCTGAAGAGGATGCGCAGCATCGCGTTGGCGTCGGTGGCGGTGCCGACGGTGGAGCGGGGATTGGCGCCCATCCGTTCCTGGTCGACGATGATCGCGGTGGTCAGCCCGTCGAGCACGTCGACCTCGGGCCGCGCCAGCGTCGGCATGAAGCCCTGTACGAAAGCGCTGTAGGTTTCGTTGATCAGCCGCTGCGACTCGGCGGCGATGGTGCCGAACACCAGCGAGCTCTTGCCCGAGCCGGAGACGCCGGTGAACACCGTCAGCCGGCGCTTCGGGAGCTCGACGCTGACGTCCTTGAGGTTGTTGACGCGCGCGCCGTGCACGCGGATCAGATCGTGGCGGTCGGCAGCGTGCGGCGCAGGCGTGTGCGTGTCCTTCCTCGGCGCCTTGCTCATCGTGTCTTCGCTCGGCCCACTTCGTTGATCCGGATGTGGTTGCCGGCGGGATCCCGGAAGGCACAGTCGCGCACGCCGTACGGCTGGTCGATCGGCTCCTGGATGACCTCGGCGCCGCTGGCCTGCAGGCGCTCGAAGGTGCCGTCGAGGTCGGCGCTGGCCAGGATGATCATCGCGTAGGTGCCCTTGGCCATCATCTCGGCGATGGTGCGGCGCTCGTCGTCGGTGAGCCCCGGCGCAGCGGCCGGTGGTGTCAGGACGATGCAGGTGTCGGGCTGGCCGGCGGGGCCGACCGTGATCCAGCGCATCCCGCCGTACGCGACGTCCTTTCGGACCTCGAAGCCAAGGGTGTCGCGATAGAAGGCCAGCGAGGCGTCCGGATCGTTGTGCGGGAGGAAGCTCGTGTGAATGCTGATGTCCATGGTAGTCAGTCCAGTCAGGTTGATGTCCAGGCGATCAGTCTATGGGCGGGTCGGTGATCGGCGCTTCTCGATTCCTGATCGGCCTGGTGATCTGTTTCGCCACGCACGAGGGAATCCCTGCGGTCTCAGGCCCTCTCTGAGCCCGATAGGTGCTGGGCGGTACACCGACCAGCTCGGTGAAGCGCGTACTGAAGGTGCCCAGCGACGCGCAACCGACCTCGAAGCAGACCTCGGTGACGCTGAGGTCGCCACGACGCAGCAGCGCCATCGCGCGCTCGATGCGCCGCGTCATCAGATAGGCGTATGGCGGCTCGCCGTAGGCGAGCCGGAACTGGCGGCTGAGGTGCCCGGCCGACATGTTCACACCGCGGGCCAGCGCCTCGACGTCCAGCGGCTGCGCGTACTCCCGGTCGATCCGGTCGCGAACGCGGCGCAGCCGCGCGAGGTCGCTCAGGTGCTGCGCTGGGGCGGGTCTGCTGGTCACCGGCGCGATCGTGCCACGGCGCACCGGGGCGCTCAAGCCCGTTGACGTGGACACCTTGCCACGCGGGGGAGAATGGCCCCATGAACCTGCGCTTCGTCGAAGCCTTCCACTGGGCCGTGGCACTCAAGAGCGTGACGCGCGCGGCCGAGAAGCTGCACCTCACGCAATCCGCGCTGTCCAGCCGCATCGCCGCGCTGGAACGCGAGCTCGGCGTGCTGCTGCTCGACCGGCGCGACAAGCAGTTCCGCCTCACGGTGGCCGGCCAGCGCTTCCACCGCCTGGCGCAGCGGCTTTTGGAAATGCAGCAGCAGATCAAGTCGGAGATGGGGTCGGGCACGGTGCGTGCGCAGGTGCTGCGCATCGGCGCGATCGAGTCGGTGGTCCACACCTGGCTGACCGACTGGCTTAAGCACATGCAGGCCACGCATCCGGACTTCGAGCTGGAGCTCACGGTGGAAACCACGCCGGTGCTGGTCGACCAGCTGCAGCGCGGCAAGCAGGACCTGGTATTCGCCGCGCTGCCGGCGAGCGGCGAGGGCGTGAGCACGCATGCGCTGCCCACCATGGAGATGAGCTTCGTCGGGCACCAGGTGCTGCACCCGCGGCGGCTCTACAAGCTGCAGGACCTGTTCGGCTTCGACCTGCTGACCTTCCAGCGCGGCTCGCAGCCGCATGTGGCGCTGCTGGATCTGTTCAGGCGCGCGGGCCTGGAGACGCCGCGCGTGCATGCGATCTCGTCGATCTCGGCGATGGCGCAGCTGGTCGAGGCCGGCTTCGGCATCGCCACCTTGCCCCGGGCCGCGGCCGAGCACCTGGCGCTGCGGCTGCCGCTGCGCGTGCTGAAGTGCGACACCGCGCCGGCGCCGCTGCCGATCCACGCGAGCTACCGCGAAGACCCGACCTCGCACCTGACCGAAGCGGCGCTGGCCTCCGCCTTGCAGTTCGCGTCGCCCAAAACTGGGTCACACAAAAAATCGATGAGCTGAGCAAGAAATTTTGCGTTGGAGTTGGCGCGCGTTAATTTCCACAATGCGTCCCGTCACCGAGCTTTCACACACGAAAGCCTTTTACGAGGATGCACGATGCCCGCAGAACCCACCGCCAATACGAACGCCCCGCCGGCCCTTGATGCCGCCTCCGATGCGCTGAGCGTGCGCCGCGCGGCGCGCAGCGGGGCGCTGGCCACGCACACCAGCGGCCTGGCGCGCGAGTACGTGCAAGGCAACGTGGTGATCCTGCCGGAGGCGCTGGCCGGCGACTTCCTGCGCTACTGCCAGCGCAACCCCAAGCCCTGCCCGCTGCTGGCGGTGTCCGAGCCCGGCGATCCGATGCTGCCGAGCCTGGGTGCCGAGCTCGACATCCGCACCGACGTCCCGGCCTACCGCGTCTGGCGCGAGGGCGAACTGGTCGAGCAGCCCACCGACATCCGCACGCTGTGGCGCGACGACCTCGTGAGCTTCGTGATCGGCTGCTCGTTTTCCTTCGAGCACGCGCTCCTGGCCGATGGCATCCGGCTGCGCCACGTCGACCAGGGCCGCAACGTCGCGATGTACCGCACGAATATCCAGACGGCGCGCGCCGGCGCCTTCCACGGCCCGATGGTGGTGTCGATGCGGCCGCTCAAGGCCGCCGAGGCGATCCGCGCGGTGCAGATCACAGCGCGCATGCCCGAGGTCCATGGCGCCCCGGTGCATCTGGGCGACCCGTCCGCCATCGGCATCGCTGACCTGGCGCACCCCGACTACGGCGACGCGGTCGAGATCCGCGCCGGAGAGATTCCCGTGTTTTGGGCCTGCGGCGTGACCCCGCAGGCGGCCGTCGCACAGGCCAGGCCCGCCTTCTGCATCACCCACGCCCCGGGCGCCATGCTGGTGACCGACCTTCTCAACCGGCAGCTGGGCCGCTGCTGAGCTTCATCACGACAAGGAGACTCCCCATGAAAATTCGCTTCTCTGCCGCCCTCGTGGCTGCGCTGGCCGCCACCGCCGCCACGGCCCAGACCAAATGGGACCTGCCGTCCGGCTACGGCGCCAACACCTACCAGGTGCAGAACCTGCAGCAGTTCGCCGACGACGTGGACAAGGCCACCGCGGGCAAGCTCAAGATTGCGGTGCACCCCAACGCCTCGCTGTTCAAGGCCAACGAGATCAAGCGCGCCGTGCAGTCCGCGCAAACCCCGATCGGCGAGTTCATCCTCTCGAGCGCCGCCAACGAGGCGCCGATGTTCGGGCTCGATTCGGTTCCCTTCCTGGCCACCAGCTATGCCGAAGCCAGGCGCCTGCACGAGGTGTCGCAGCCCTACCTGAGCAAGGCGCTTGCGGCCCAGGGCCTGAAGCTGCTGTACGCCGTGCCGTGGCCGCCGCAGGGCCTGTACTCCATCAAGCCGGTCGCCTCGACCAAGGACTTGAAGGGCACCAAGATGCGCGCCTACAACCCGGCCACCTCGGCCATCGCGCAATCGGTCGGCGCGCAGCCGGTCACGATCCAGCTGGCCGAGCTCAGCGCGGCGCTGGCCACCGGCGGCGTCGACAACTTCCTGACCTCGAGTGCCAGCGGCGTGGACAGCAAGCTCTACGAGCAGGCCAAGTACTTCTACGACGTCAACGCCTGGCTGCCGCGCAACGCGGTGGTGGTGAACCAGAAGGCCTTCGACACGCTCGACAAGGCCACGCAGGAGGCCGTGCTCAAGCAGGCCGCCGCCGCCGAGCAGCGCGGCTGGCGCATCAGCGAGGAAAAGGACGGCGAGTACATCAAGCAGCTGGCCGCCAAGGGCATGAAGATCGACGCCACCAGCGAAGTCCTCAAGCAGGAACTCAAGCTCGTCGGCGCGCGCATGACCGAGGACTGGCTGCGCGTCGCCGGCGCCGATGGCAAGGCCATCGTGGACGCCTACAAGAAGTAAATCCCCCTACCGGAGACATCCATGCAAACACCGGCACCGGGTGCCACGGTGGAGGGAGCAGTGCGCCTGCCTTCCGACATCGGCACCCTTCCTTCGGTCAGCGCTTCCACGCTGCGCCGCCTGCTCGATGGCCTCTTTCTCGGTGCCGGCGTGCTCGGCGCCGGCTGCGTGGCGCTGATCTGCCTGCTGATGGTGGCCCAGAGCCTGGGGCGCCAGTTCGACATCGCCACCGGCGCCATCACCGACGTGGTGGCCTGGCTGTGCGCGGCGGCTGCCTTCCTGACCATGGCGCATGCCTTCAAGCACGGCGACTTCGTGCGCGTGACCCTGCTGCTCGAGAAGCTCGGCCCCGGCGCGCGCCGCGTGCTGGAGCTGCTCTCGCTGGGCATCGCGACGCTGGCCACCGCCTACCTGGCCTGGTGGGCCTGCAGGTTCACCTACGAGAGCTGGGCCTTCAACGAAGTGGCGCAAGGCCTGCTGCCGCTGCCGATCTGGATCCCGCAATCGAGCTTTGCGCTGGGCGCGCTGCTGCTGGTGCTGGCCGTCGTCGACGAATTCGTCATCGTGCTGCGCGGCGGCGTCCCCACCTTCGTGCGACTGGTCGCAGAACGCCATGCGCAGGGCGACTTCTCTTCCGACCTTTGACCTGAGGCCCGAATCATGGACATCCTGATGGTCGGCGGCGTCCTGCTGCTGTTGATGCTGATGCTGCTTTCGGGCGGCGTGTGGATTGCGATGACGCTGGCCATCTGCGGCTGGGTCGGGCAAGCCTTCTTCACCTCGACCCAGCCGGGCCTGAACCTGTTCTCGGCCTTCTGGGAGAGCAACGCGAGCTGGGAGCTCGCCGCGCTGCCGCTCTTCATCTGGATGGGCGAGATCCTGTTCCGCACGAGGCTCAGCGAAGAAATGTTCGAGGGCCTGGCGCCCTGGCTCGGCCGCGTGCCGGGCCGGCTGATGCATACCACCATCCTGGGCTGCGGCATCTTCGGCTCGGTCTCGGGCTCCTCGGCCGCGACCTGCGCCACCATCGCCAAGGTCGCACTGCCCGAGCTCCAGAAGCGCGGCTACGACGAGAAGATGGCGCTCGGTTCGCTGGCCACCGCCGGCACGCTGGGCATCCTGATTCCGCCCTCGATCACCATGGTGGTCTACGCGGTGGCGGCCGACGCCTCGATCATTCGCGTCTTCCTCGCCGGCTTCCTGCCTGGCTTCGTGCTGATGGCGCTGTTCTCGGGCTACATCATGTGGTGGGCGCTGCGCAACCCGATGCGCATGCCGCCGGCCGAGCCCGCGCTCGGCTTCGTCGAGAAGCTGCGCCGCTCGCGCAACCTGATTCCCTGCGGCGCGCTGATCGTGTTCATCTGCTGGGCGCTTGTCGCGGGGTGGGCGACGGCCACCGAATGCGCGGCCTATGGCGTGGTCGGCGCGCTGGCGCTGGCCTTGTGGAGCCGCTCGCTCACCTGGCGCAACTTCGGCGAAGGCCTGATGGGCGCGGCCCGCACCAGCTGCATGATCATGTTCATCCTGGCCGGCGCCGCCTTCCTGACCAAGACCATGGCCTTCACCGGCATCCCGCGCGAGCTGGCGCTGTGGGTCGACGCCATGCACCTGTCGCCCACGGCGCTGATCGCCGCGCTGGTGGTGGTGTACCTGGTGCTCGGCACCGCGCTCGACGGCATCAGCATGATCGTCCTCACGGCGGCGGTGGTGCTGCCGATGGTGCAGAAGGCCGGCTTCGACCTGGTGTGGTTCGGCATCTTCGTCGTGCTCTTGGTCGAGATCGCGGAGGTCACGCCGCCGGTGGGCTTCAACCTGTTCGTGCTGCAGAACATGACCGGCAAGGACAGCAACCTCATCGCCAAGGCCGCGCTGCCCTTCTTCGGCTGCCTGGTGCTGTGCATCGCGCTGATCACCTTGTTCCCGGGCATCGTCACCTGGCTGCCCGATTACGTGATGGGCGTGGCGAAGTAGCGCCTCGCCGTCCACGCCATCCTCCTCTTCTTCTCACCGCAATGAACAAGCAAGCAAACCCACTCTGGCAGTTCTGGATCGACCGCGGCGGCACCTTCACCGACCTGGTGGGCCGCGCGCCGGACGGCACGCTGCACACCCTCAAGATGCTCTCGGAAAACCCCGAGCACTACCGCGATGCGGCCGTCGAAGGCATCCGCCGCCTGCTCGGGCTGAAGGCCGGCGAGCTGATCACGCCCGAGCGCGTCGAGTGCGTGAAGATGGGCACCACGGTCGCGACCAACGCGCTGCTGGAGCGCAAGGGCGACCGCACGGTGCTGGTCACCACGCGCGGCTTTCGCGACGCGCTGCGCATCGCCACCCAGGCGCGCCCGCGCCTGTTCGACCGCCACATCGTGCTGCCCGAGCTGCTGTACGAGCGCGTGATCGAGGCGAAGGAGCGCATCGGGGCCCAGGGCGAGGTGGTCCAGGCGCTCGACGAAGCGGCGCTGCACGGCGCGCTGCAGGCCGCCTTCGACGCCGGCATCCGCGCCTGCGCCGTCGTCTTCATGCACGGCTGGCGCTACACCGCGCACGAGCTGGCGGCCGAGCGGATCGCGCGCGCCATCGGCTTCACCCAGGTCTCGGCATCGCACAAGACCAGCCCGCTGATGAAGCTGGTGCCGCGCGGCGACACCACGGTGGTCGATGCCTACCTCTCGCCCATCCTGCGCCGCTATGTCGACCAGGTGGCGGCGCAGATGCCGGGCGTGCCCTTGTTCTTTATGCAGAGCTCGGGCGGCCTCACGCAGGCGCAGCGCTTCCAGGGCAAGGACGCCATCCTTTCCGGCCCGGCCGGCGGCATCGTCGGCATGGTGCGCACGGCCGTGCAGGCCGGGCACGAGAAGGTGATCGGCTTCGACATGGGCGGCACCTCGACCGATGTGTCGCACTACGCGGGCGAGTTCGAACGCGCCTTCGAGACCCAGGTGGCCGGCGTGCGCATGCGCGCGCCGATGATGAGCATCCACACGGTGGCGGCCGGCGGCGGCTCGGTGATCCGCTTCGACGGCGCGCGCCTGCGCGTCGGCCCCGAATCGGCCGGCGCCAATCCCGGCCCCGCGAGCTACCGCCGCGGCGGGCCGCTCGCCACCACCGATGCCAACGTGCTGCTCGGCAAGATCCAGCCGGCCTGGTTCCCCAAGGTGTTCGGGCCGGCGGCCGACGAGGCGCTGGACCGCGAGGCGGCGAGGCAGCGCTTCGAAGCCATGGCACGAGAGATGAGCGATGCCACGGGCCGCAGCGTCAGCGCCGAAGAGGTGGCCAGCGGCGCCTTGCAGATCGCGGTGGCCAGCATGGCCAATGCGATCAAGCGCATCTCGGTGGCGCGCGGCTACGACGTCACGCACTACACGCTGCAGTGCTTCGGCGGCGCCGGCGGCCAGCATGCCTGCCTGGTGGCCGACGCGCTGGGCATGCGCACCGTCTACGCGCATCCCTTTGCCGGCGTGCTGTCGGCCTACGGCATGGGGCTGGCCGACCAGATCGCGATGCGCGAGGCGGCGGTGGAGCGCCCGCTCGACGCCGCGGGCTTCGCGGCCGCGGTCGAGATTGCCGAGCGCCTGCGTGTCCAGGCCGAGGACGAGCTGGCGGCGCAGGGCGTCGACCGCACCGGCATCGACAGCTTCCATCGCGTGCAGGTGCGCTACGAGGGCACCGACACGGCGCTGCCTTGCATGCTGCCGCTCGGGACGACGCCCGAGGAGGCCATCGCCGCGATCAGCGACGAGTTCGCCCAGGCCTACCGCCAGCGCTTCGCCTTCCTGATGCCCGATCGCGCGCTGGTGATCGAAGCCGTCTCGGTCGAGGCCGTGGGCGCCGGCGAACGCAGCGCATCGGCGCCGCACGCCGATCCGGGCGAAGACCATCGGCCCGAGCCGGCCGGCCAGGTCTCGATGTATTGCCAGGCCGACGAGCAGCCTGCCGGCTGGCGCCAGGCGGCCCTCCATCTCGGCGAGTCGCTGGCCCCGGGGGCGCGCATCGACGGCCCCGCGATCCTGGCGGAAAAGAATGCCACCACCGTGGTCGAACCGGGCTGGCAGGCACGCATCACCGCCTGCGGCGTCGAGCTCAAGCGCATCGCGCCGCGCGTCTCGGCCCGCGCCGTGGGGACTGAGGCCGACCCGGTGATGCTGGAGGTGTTCAACAACCTGTTCATGAACATCGCCGAGCAGATGGGCCTGCGCCTGCAAAACACGGCCTACTCGGTCAACATCAAGGAGCGCCTCGACTTCTCATGCGCGCTGTTCGACGCCACAGGCAACCTGATCGCCAATGCGCCCCACATGCCGGTGCACCTGGGCTCGATGAGCGAATCGATCAAGACCGTGATCGACAGCAACCCGGGCATGCGCCCGGGCGACGTGTACGTGCTCAACGACCCCTACCACGGCGGCACGCACCTGCCCGACATCACGGTCGTCACGCCGGTCTATCTCGAACAGGATGACCTGAAGCCGTCGTTCTACGTCGCCTCGCGCGGCCACCACGCCGACGTCGGCGGCATCACGCCGGGCTCGATGCCGCCGTTCTCGGCCACCATCGCCGACGAGGGCGTCCTGATCGACAACTTCAAGCTGGTCGATCAGGGCCTGCTGCGCGAGGACGAACTGCGCGCGCTGCTGGCCGGCGGCGCCCACCCCTCGCGCAACATCGAGCAGAACCTGGCCGACCTGCGGGCCCAGATCGCTGCCAACGAAAAGGGCGTGCAGGAGCTCAGGGCCATGGTCGCGCAGTACGGCCGCGCCACCGTGGCGGCGTACATGCAGCATGTGCAGGACAACGCCGAGGAGTCGGTGCGCCGCGTCATCACGGCGCTCGCCGACGGCGACTTCACGCTGCCGCTGGACAACGGCGCGCAGATCCGGGTGCGCGTGCATGTGAATACCGCCGCGCGCAGCGCGACGGTCGACTTCAGCGGTACCAGCGCGCAGCTGCCGAACAACTTCAACGCGCCCAAGTCGATCACCATGGCCGCCGTGCTCTACGTGTTCCGCACGCTGGTGGACGACGACATTCCGCTCAACGCCGGCTGCCTGAAGCCGATCCACGTGCGCGTGCCCGAAGGCTGCATGCTCAACCCCACGCCGCCGGCCGCCGTGGTGGCCGGCAACGTGGAAACTTCGAGCTGCGTGACCAACGCGCTGTACGGCGCGCTGGGCGTGATGGCGGCCAGCCAGTGCACGATGAACAACTTCACCTTCGGCAACGCAAAGCACCAGTACTACGAGACCATCTCGGGCGGCTCGGGCGCTGGCTCGGGCTTCGACGGCACCGGCGTCGTGCAGACCCACATGACCAACTCGCGCCTGACCGACCCCGAGGTGCTGGAGTTCCGCTACCCGGTGCGCCTCGACAGCTACGAGATCCGCGCCCACTCGGGCGGCGCGGGCCGCTGGCGCGGCGGCGATGGCGGCGTGCGCAGGATCCGCTTCCTGGAGCCGATGACCGCATCGATCCTCAGCAACGGCCGCAAGCGCGGCGCCTTCGGCATGGCCGGCGGCCAGCCGGGGGCCGTCGGCATCAATCGGGTGGAGCGCGCCGACGGGCGCATCGAAGCGCTGGGCCACAGCGCGCAGGTCGAGATGGCGGCCAACGACGTGTTCGTGATCGAAACGCCGGCAGGCGGAGGGTACGGCACGGCTTAGGGCAGGCCCTAGTTCGATGCGCTGCGTGGGTCGGCACGGCCGTTCAGCAGTGCCGGCACTTCGCTGCGTCCGATGCCAAGGTCGAGCAACTCGTGCTCGCTCATGGTCGCGAGCTGCAGCGCCTGGTGGCGCGCGCGGCGCCTGGCCAGCGCACGCGCGAACCAGTCGACAAGGGCTTGCAGCGGTTCCTTTGCGGGCAGATTCATCCTGAGTTCCATCGCGTCTCTCCTTGAGATGCAGCGATGGTGCGACGCCGCGTGCTATTGTGGAAGTTGAAATTACTGAAGCAATCAATCAGGATCCCTGATGCGACAGCTGAACCTGGACCAACTCCGCACGCTGGTATCGATCGCCGACCTGGGCACCTTCTCGGCCGCCGCGCAGGCGCTGCATCTCGCGCAGCCGACCGTGAGCCTGCACATCAGCGAGCTCGAATCGCGGCTCGGGGCGCCGCTGGTGGTGCGCGGCGCGCGACGTGTCACGCCCACCGCGGCAGGCGCCGTGCTGGTGGAACGCGGCAGGCGCCTGTTGCGCGACGCCGACGACGCCATCGACGCAGTGCGACGCCAGCACCAGGGGCTGGCCGGCCGGGTGCGCATCGGCTGCAGCACCACCAGCGTGGTGGTCGACCTGTTGCCGCCGGTATTCCACGCCCTGCTGGAGCGCTACCCCGACATCCTGCTCACGCCCAGCTTCCTGGGCTCGGACTATTCGGTATCCGGCTTGCTGGCCGGCAGCCTGGACCTGGCCATCATCGCGCTGCCGCAGCCCGCGGTGCCGGGCTTGGCGCTGACACCCTGGCGCAAGCATTCGATGATGGCCTTCCTGCCGGGACGCTGGGAGGTGCCGAGTCGCATCACGCCGGCTTGGCTGGCGCAGCAGTCGCTGATCATGAACGAGCCGGGCTCACGCATGTACGCATTGACGATGGAATGGTTCGCCCGCGCCGGCTTCGCGCCGCGCGCGCGCATCGAACACAACTACGACGTCGCCATGCGCAGCCTGGTCGGCGCGGGCTACGGCGTGGCGGTGCTGCCGGCGCCTGACGGAGGGAAGGTCGCCGACGCCGGCGAGCATGTGCAGACGCGGCCGCTGAGCCCGAAGCTCACGCGCCACCTGGCGATCGCGTACCGCGCACAGGGCAGGCTGGACGGCGCCACGCAGCGGGTGATCGAGACGCTGCTGGAGTTCGGCCGCGCCTGAGGAGCTGTGAAGGAACCGCAGTGTTCAGAACACCGACAGCCCCGTCTTCGTCACGAACAGCTCCAGCGCCTTCATGCCCAGCAGCGAATTCCCGGTCGCATCCAGCGCAGGCGACCAGACGCACAGCGTGAGCTGGTCGGGCACCACCGCGACGATGCCGCCGCCGACGCCGCTCTTGCAGGGCAGGCCGATCGAGAAGGCGACGTCGCCGGCGGCGTCGTAGGTGCCGCAGGTCAGCATCAGCGCGTTGATGCGCCGCGCATGGCGCTCCGTCGTGATCTCCGGCTCGCCGTCGCGCGGGTGGGCGCCATCGCGGCACAGGAAGCCGGCCGCGCGCGCCAGCTGCACGCAGCTCATGCGGATCGCGCACTGGTGGAAGTACATGTCGAGCACGGGCTCGACGTCGTTGTCGAGCTTGCCGAAGCTCTTCATGAAGTTTGCGAGCGCGTAGTTGCGGTAGCCGGTCACGGCCTCGGAGGCGGCCACCTCGGCATCGAAGCCGATGGGCTCGCCGCAGAGGCTTGTCATGAGTTCGAGGATGTCGGCCTTGGCATCGCCCTGGCTCACGAGCCGGTCGGCCACCGCGATGGCGCCGGCATTGATGAAGGGATTGCGCGGCTTGCCCTGCTCATGCTCGAGCTGCACCAGCGAATTGAACGGGTTGCCCGAAGGCTCGCGGCCGATGCGCTCCCACAGCGCGTCGCCCATGCGCCGCATCGCGAGCGTGAGCGTGAAGAGCTTGGAGATGCTCTGGATCGAGAAGGGCACGGCCGCATCGCCGGCCGACGCCTCCTGCCCCTGGCAGGTCCGCAGCGCGATGCCGAACTGCTGCGCCGGCACGCGCGCCAGCGCCGGGATGTAGCGGGCCACCGTGCCGCCGGCGCCCAGCAGCGGGCGAATCTGCGCGTTGATGTCGTCGAGGATGGGCTGGAAGTTCATGTGCGGCTCACGGATTCAGGCAGTTCCTTCACGCCCGCGCGCCGGTTCACCAGCACGATCCCCAGCGCCACGCCTGCCAGCGCCAGCACCAGCTGCAAGGTCAGCGGCTCCTTCAGCAGCACCACGCCGAACACCAGCGCGAACAGCGGCGTGAGGAAGGTGAAGGAGGAGATGCGCGTGGCCGGGTAGTGCCGCAGCATCCACATCCACGCCAGGTAGCTCGCGAAGGCGCCGATCGCGGTCTGCAGGAAGATCGAGAACCAGGCGTAGGTGGAATACGAGAAGCCCCAGGCCTCGCCGAGCGCGAGCGACAGCAGCGGCGAGACCGCCGCGGTGACCGCGATCTGATAGAAGAGCGTTTTCTCGGCGCTGGCGGTCGCGAGCCGGGTGGTGCGGATCGCCAGCGTCGTGAGCCCCCACAGCACGCCGGCCGCGAGCGCCAGTGCATCGCCGAACAGCTGGCCCGAGCTGCTGTGGCCGAAGCTCTCGCTGAAGGCCAGCACCACGCCGGCGAAGGCGATCGCGAGACCGATCCACTGCATGCCGCGCAGCCGCTCGGCCGCCACGAAGCGCGGCAGCAGCAGGGCCACCACGAAGGGCGAGGTGTAGAGAAACACGGTGAGCCGCGAGGCGGTGGTGTGCTGCAGCCCGATGTAGATGCAGGTGAACTCGCCCGCGAACAGCAAGCCCGCGACCAGGCCGCCGGCCAAGGTCCCGTCGCGCTCGAACAGCGGCACGCGGCGCCACAGGCACCATAGCCACAGCAGCACGACCGCGCCCGCCATGCGGATCGACGCCTGCCACAAGGGCGGCACCTCGCTCACCGTGGTCTTGATCAGGATCTGCTGCAGGCCCCAGAAGGCGCAGCAGGCCAGCAGCAGGGTGGTGGCGCGGGTGTCGAGGTGGTGTTTTCTTTCCATCATTCTTTTTTCTCTGACGGGGACGCAAGCGCATACGGAGGCTTGCCGCGCGTGCCGATCATCAGGTCGTCGACGACCAGCTCCACGTCCGGCACGGCGCGAGCTGCCTGCTGCAATTGCAGCGCCAGCGCGCGCGAGCGCACGCAGCCCTGCAGGTAGACCCAGCGCCGCTGCACGACGACCCAGACGCTCGCGCGCTTCACGCCCGGAACCGCGCCGAGCGCCGCCTGGACCTTGGGTGCTATAGCCTTGTCGTAGCGGTAGGCGTTGCTGTCGCTGCACTTGCCTTCGAGCCAGCAGCTGGTGCCGCGCTCCAGCCGCGCATGCATCTGGCTGCGGCGCTCGTCGGCGGTGTAGAGCGGACCTTCGGGTACGGGACAGCCGCGCAGGCCCGAAGACAGCTGGAAGAAGGGATCGTCGAACCAGTTCTTCTTCTCGGGGGCGGCGACGGCCGCCGTGCAGGCGACGGCGAGCAGCGCCACCTGCATGTTGCGACGCAGGCGGAGGGGCATGCGCCGATCGTAGCCCTCCGGCGGGAATCGTTCAGGACGCCGGGCGCTGCTGCTGTTGCCGTCGGTGCAGATCGGCCACGGAATGCACGCGCTGGATCGGCGCGCGCTGGACGTCGCGGCGCGCGATCTCGGCCACCTCGCGCATCAGCGCGCGCGCATCCCAGTCGGTGGGCCAGCCCTTCCACAGGCGCAGCGCGCCGTTGACGAACACTGCCTCGATCTGATCGCGGTTCGCGAAGCGCACCAGTTCCCATGTGAGGTCCCAGCTCGGCACGAACTCCGGCACGTCGAGGTCGAGCAGCAGGAAATCGGCGGCCAGGCCGCAGGCGATGCGGCCGGTGACGCTGCCCAGGCCCGCGGCCTCGGCGCCGCGGTGCGTGGCGTGATCGAGCCACAGCCAGCCGCCGCCGCAGGAGGAGTCGCCGTTGGCCAGGCCGTGCGTCAGGCGCTGCGTGGCCTCGGCAGCGTCCATCAGCCGGAAGCCGTCGGCGCGCGTGCCGTCGGTGCCGAGCCCGAAGGGCACGCCCAGCATGGCCAGCAGGCCGGCATCGAGCACCGCGTTGCCCTTCCATTGGCTGGCCACCGGGTTGTAGGCGACGGCGGCGCCGCTGTCGCGCAGGAGGCCCAATTCGCGCGCCGTCAGCAGCGTGGCATGGGCGAGCAGGGCCGAGGCATTGAGCGCGCCGCAGGCATGCAGCAGTTCCAGCGGGCGCAGTCCGCGCGCGATCAGCGAGCGTTCGACCGCGGCCAGGTGCTCGTTCACATGGGTCTGGAAGCGGCGGCCGCTTTCCCGTGTGAGGGCGGCGACGTCGTGCAGCATGCGATCGGTCGCGGCCTCGGGGATCGAGATTGCGAGCGAGGGATGCACCAGCGCATCGTGTTCGAGCCGGGCCAGGAAGGTCGCGGCCGCATCGAGGATGCGCCGGGTGCCGGCCTCGCCGCCTTCGAGGCCCGCGTCGTTGCAGATCATGCCGAGCACGCAGCGGATGCCGGTGTCGCGTGCCGCGCTCGCCACGGCATCCAGGCCGGCCTCCGACCGGGTGCCCGCATCGACCACCGTGGTGAAGCCGCCGCGCAGCGCCTCGAGCGCCGAGAGCTTGGCGGCGAGGTAGGCCGCGTCGGCATCGAGCATCGATTCCATCGGCACCCAGATGCGGCGGAAGATCTCCGAGGGTTCGCCGAAGGCGAGCGCCTTGCCGAAGGACTGGGTCAGGTGGGTGTGGGTGTCGACCAGGCCCGGCATCAGGAGCCGCCGGGGCAATGCGATCGGCGCCAGTGCCGGATGCACGGCGCGCACCTCGGCCAGCGGGCCTACCTGCGCGAAGCGGCCGTCGCGCACCAGCACGGCCATGTCCTGCTGCGGGCCCTCGGGCAGCATCAGCCATTCGGGGGCCAGCAGCAATTCCTGGCGCGAGTCGAAAAGGTCGGGAGTCGGCATGTTCGCTCCGAGTGGATGTCAGTTAAGCAGCAGCCAGGCGAACCAGGCCCCGACGGCCAGCAGCAGCAGGGACACCATGCGCTGCATCTGCCGCACGTCGAGCAGGGCCGCGGCGCGCTGCCCCGCGATCGAGCCCGCCAGCATCAACACGCCGCACAGCAGTGCAAGCGAAAGATCGAGCCGGCCTTCGATCGCATGCACCGTGCTGCTCGCCAGCGCCACGGGCAACTGGATGGCCTGCGCCGCGACGACCGCGAAGGCGAGCGGCTGGCGCAGCAGCATCAGCATGGGGATCACCAGCACCGGCCCGCCGGTGCCGGTGAGTGCGGAGCCGAGCCCGACCAGCGCGCCCAGCACGAGCAGGGCCGTGGTGCCGAGCGCTGCCGCGGATGCGGGCACCGGGTTGGATGCCGCCATCAAGCCGCGCCAGCCCGCGAAAAGCACCAACGCCGTCACGCCGGACATGAGAAGGCCGGCCGGCAACCAGCGCAGCATCAGCGCCCCGGCGGCCGCACCCGCGAGCGCGCCTGCGAGCAGCGGCACGCAGCGCGCGGCCAGGGCGCGCTCCCGGCGCAGCGGGCCGAGCGCCACCAGCGCCGGCAGCGCGAAGCCCAGCGATGCCGCGGCGATCGCCTGCGGCAGCGGCACCGCGCCCAGCTGGGTCAGCACCGGCACCAGCAGCACGCCCCCGATGCCGCTGGCGCCGATCAGCCCGCCGGCGAGCAGCACGGCCGGCAGCACGATCCAGGCGCTGGTCAACGTCATCAGCATCGGGACGCTCTCATTACTCGGCCTTGATGCCGGCGGTCTGGACCACGCCGGCGATGGTCTTGCGTTCCTTGGCCAGGTAGTCGGCGAATGCCGGTCCGGCAATCAACTGCGGCTTGACTGCGACGTCGCCGAGCTTGCGCGCGATCTCCGGGTCCTTGAGGGTGGCGTCGAGCGCGCTCACCCAGGCCGCGATCACGGCGGGCGGGGTGCCGGCCGGTGCCAGCACACCGAGCCACGAATCCATCTCCAGGCCCTTGAGCTCCGGCGTCTCGGCCAGTGCCGGGATCGCCGGCGCACTGGGCGAGCGGGCCAGCGAGGTGACGCCGAAGGCCTTGACCTTGCCGTCCTTGATGAAAGGCTGCGCCAGCGTGAGCGGCAGCACCGCCAGATCGACCTGGCCGCCCGCGACGTCGGTCAGCACCTGCGGTCCCGACTTGTAGGGCACGTGCACGATGTCGATGCCGGCGCGCTGCTTGAACATCTCGGCCGTCACATGCAGCGAGGTGCCGACGCCGTCGGTGCCGAAGTTGAGCTTGCCGGGCTGCGCCTTCGCGAGATGGATCAGTTCGCCCGCGTTGCGCGCGGGCAGCGCCGGCTTGCCGATCAGCACGAAGGGCGAGGTGCCGACCGTCGCGACCGGCACGAAATCCTTGAAGGTGTCGTAACGCACGGCCGAGGGCGCGACCAGCGGCGCGACGTTGAGCGGGCTGGCCACCGCGAACAGCAGCGTGTAGCCGTCGGCCGGCGAGCGCGCGGCCTTCTGCGTGCCGATGGTGCCGGCCGCGCCGGCCACGTTCTCGATCACCACCGGCTGCTTGAGCAGCTCGCCGAGCTTGGCAGTCAGGAGGCGCGCCGTGGCGTCGACGCCGCCGCCGGCCGAGAACGGCACAATCAGCGAGATCGGTTTGGCAGGGTAGCCCTGGGCCTGGACGGCACCGAGGCTCAAGCCGAGCGCGAGCGCGGCGGCGCAACGGAAGAAGGCGCGGGTTGCAGACATGGTCGTTTCCTCGGGTCGAAAGAACGGAAAAGAAAAGCACCCAGACAGTGCGGTATCCTACTTGTTATGACAAGTCATAACAAGCCATGCAAACCCTATGCCAATTCAAACTCCAGGGTGACGAATGCCTGAACTTCCCCAATCGCTGCATGCGCAGCTGCGCGACGCGCTGCGTGCACGCATCCTCGATGGGCATCTCGCGCCCGGCGCCAAGCTGCCTTCCGAATCGGAGTTGACTGCCGAGCACGGCGTGAGCCGCATCACCGTGCGGCAGGCGCTGGGCGCGCTGCAGGCCGAGGGCCTGATCGTCAAGCTGCACGGAAAAGGGGCCTTCGTGTCCCACCCGAAGGCGGCGCAAAGCCTGAACCGCCTGCAGGGCCTGAACGAGGCGCTGGCGCTGGAGCAGCACGCGGTCAGCAGCAAGCGGCTCGCGTGGCGCGAAGTGAAGGCGCCCGCTGCCGTGGCGCGCCAGCTGCAGCTCGCGGCCGGCGAAACGGTGTACCACCTGCAGACGCTGCGCTACCTCGACCGCGAGCCGCTCTCGGTCAACAACTCCTACCTGCCGCGCTTCCTGGGCGAGAAGCTGGCGCGCGTGGACTTCTCGCAGCGCGACCTGATCGAGATCTTCGAGCACGAAGGCGGTCTCGCCATTGGCGAAGCGCAGCTGGAGATCGGGGCTGGCCTCGCGCGGCCGCAGGAAGCGAAGCTGCTTCAGCTCGCGCCGGGCGCGCCGGTGCTGCAGGTGGAGCGGCTGGTGCATGCGGCCGGCGGCGGGCCGGTGCACGTGGAGATCGCGGTCTACCGCGCCGACACCTTCCGCTACAAGCTCAGCCTGCGGCGCTGAAGAACGGGGCCTACAGCGGGTGCTCGGTGTAGAAGCGCCCCCCGTGGAACAGCAGCGGCGAGGCGCCCGGGTTGTGCGTGCAGCGCTCGACTTCGCCAACGAAGATCACGTGATCGCCTTCGTCGTAGCGGCTGCGGTTGAAGCACTCGAAGCTCGCCGCCGCGCCCACCAGCACCGGCGCGCCGCCCACGCCCTCGCTGAAGGCGACATCGGCCCAGCGGTCGACGTCCTTGGCCGCGAAACGTTCGGCCAGATCCTTCTGGCTGGCGGCGAGGATGTTGATCGCGTAGTGCGAGCCGGTGCTGAGCGCCGCCATCGATGCCGCGCCGCGCGCCAGGCTCCATAGCACCAGCGGCGGGGCCAGCGAGACCGAGTTGAAGGAGTTGGCCGTCAGGCCGACCAGGCTGCCGTCGGCGGCGCGCGCCGTGACGATGGTCACGCCGGTCGCGAACATGCCGAGGGCCTCGCGGAATTCGTCGGACGTGAAGGAAGGCGGTTGCGCCTGGGCGGGAGCGGTCACGGGCAAGCGGGGGAGTGAAGGCCTATTCTGGCCTATCCGAAGAACCAGTACCCGACGCCGATGGCTCCGATCACGCCGGCCAGTTCCGCCAGCAACGCGCATCCCACCGCATGCCGCGCGCGCTGGATGCCCACCGCGCCGAAGTACACGGCCAGCACGTAGAAGGTGGTCTCGGTGCTGCCCTGGATGGTGGCCGCGACCCGCGCGGCAAAGCTGTCGACCCCCTGGCTCTGCATGGTCTCGATCAGCATCGCGCGCGCTGCGCTGCCGGAAAAGGGCTTGACCAGCGCCGTGGGCAATGCGTCGACGAAGCGCGCGTCCCAGCCGGTCAGGCCCACCAGCCAGCGGATGCCGGCGAGCACCATGTCGAGCGCGCCCGAGGCCCTGAGCACGCCGACCGCGCACAGCATCGCGACCAGGTAGGGCAGCAGATTCTTCGCGACGTCGAAGCCTTCCTTCGCGCCTTCGATGAAGCATTCGTAGACCTTCACGCGCCGCAGCGCGCCGGCCAGCAGGAAAGCGACCACGATGCCGAACAGCGTGAGGTTGCCGAGCAGCGAAGAAAGCGTTGCCAGCGCCGCGGATGAGAGCGTCGCCAGCAGCGCCATGAAGCCGCCGAGCAGCAGCGCGCCCGGCAGCAGGTAGGCCAGCACCACCGGGTCCCACAGCTTGAGCCGCTGCACGAAGGCCACCGAGAGCAGGCCCACCAGCGTGGAGCCGCTGGTCGCGATCAGGATCGGCAGGAACACCAGCGTCGGATCCGCCGCGCCCTGCTGCGCCCGGTACATGAAGATGCTGACCGGCAAGAGCGTCAGCGAGGAGGCGTTGAGCACCAGGAACAGGATCTGCGCATTGCTCGCCGTGTTCGCGCTCGGATTGAGCGTCTGCAGCTCGCGCATCGCCTTCAGGCCGATCGGGGTGGCCGCGTTGTCCAGGCCCAGCGCATTGGCCGCGAAGTTCATCGTGATGAGGCCCAGCGCCGGATGGCCCGCTGGCACCTCGGGCATGAGGCGCCGGAACAGCGGCCCCAGCATGCGCGCAAGGCCGGCCACCAGTCCGGCCGCTTCGGCGATGCGCAGAAATCCCAGCCACAGCGTGAGCGTGCCGAACAGCAGCACCATCACCTCGACCGAGAGCTTGGCCATCGCGAACAGGCTCTCGACCAGGGCAGCGAAGACGGCCGGATCGCCACCGATGAGCCAGCGCGAAAGCGCAGCCAGCGCTGCCGTCAGAAAGAATCCAAGCCACAAGCCGTTGAGCACGCGTGTCCCTTGTTGAATGCGCGCCGATCATAGGGGCGGCGCCGCGTTACATTGCGGCGCATGTCGAAGCTCGCCAAGTCGGGAAGCGCGCTGGTGCTCGTGGCTGCCGTTCTGTTGGGCGGCTGCGCCACGCTGCCTGCGCCGGTGCCGGTTGCGCCGACGCACGCGATCACCGACGTCGCGCAGACACGGCTGGCGCAGCTCGCGGCGGCCGCGGCGCCGGCCGGCCAGCCCGCGCTCTCGGGCTTTCGCCTGCTGCCGGAAGCTGCTTTCGCCTTCGACGCGCGCATCTCCCTGGCGCGCCGCGCCCAGAAGTCGCTGGACGTGCAGTACTACCTGATCCACGACGACGAAGTGGGCCTCTTGTTCCTGCGCGAGCTGCGCGACGCGGCCGCGCGCGGTGTGCGGGTGCGCCTCTTGATGGACGACCTCTACACCGGCGGGCAGGATGAGCTGCTCCTCGCACTCGCCGCGCACCCGAACGTCGAAGTGCGGCTGTTCAATCCACTGCCTTCACGCGGTGGGTCGCTGGTCATGCGGGTCCTGTTCTCGCTGCATGAATTCGGCCGCATCAACCACCGCATGCACAACAAGCAGCTGGTGGCCGACAACAGCTGCGCGGTTTCGGGCGGCCGCAACATCGCGAGCGAATACTTCATGCGCAGCACGTCTGCGAATTTCATCGACGTGGACCTGCTGTCCTGCGGGCCCATCGTGCGCGAGATGTCCGACGCCTTCGACCGCTACTGGAACAGCGAGCAGGTGCGGCCGATCGGCAACGTGGTGGCGGGCGCGATGCCGCCCGAGCTTGCCCGGCGGCGCTTCGACGAGCTCGCGAGGGCGGCCGCGCCCGATGTGCCCCTGCGCCCGCGCGACGTGCTGGACCGCAGCGCCGTCGGCCAGCAGCTGGAGACGGGCGCGCTCGAGCTCAATTGGGCCCGCGCACAGCTGTTCGCCGACGATCCGGCCAAGATCACGCGCGCGAGCAGCGAAGAGGCCTATCGCGGCAGCGTGAACGAAGGCGCGCTCGGCGTGGTGAATTCGGCACGCAAGGAGGTGATGATCGTGTCGCCGTACTTCATTCCCGGCGAGCGCGGCATGGCGATGATGAAGACGGCGATGGCGCGGGGCGGACGCATCGAGCTCGTCACCAACTCCCTGGGCGCCACCGACGAGCCGCTGGTCTATGCGGGCTACGCGCGCTACCGCGCCGACATGCTCAGGATCGGCGTGAGCATTCGCGAGATCGGGCCGGTGCTCAGCGGAAAGTCCGGCCGCTTCGGCGATTTCGGCCAGTCGATCAGCCGGCTGCATGCCAAGCTGGCGGTGATCGACGACAACCGCCTCTTCATCGGCTCCATGAACCTGGACCGCCGCTCGTCGTCGGTCAATACCGAGACGGGCGTGGTCGTCAACAGCGCCGAGCTGGTCGCGGACTTCAGGCGGCTGCTGTCAGGCGCGCGGACCAACATCTCCTACCGGCTCCGACTCGCACCCGGCGGCCGGCACGTGCAGTGGCTCGAGTACGACGAGGCCGGCAAGGACATCGTCCACGACGACGAGCCGGGCGGCTACTTCTGGCTGCGCTTCCAGAACTGGATGTTGTTGCCGCTGGTGGGCGAAGAGCTGTTGTAAGGAGTGCCATGTATCTCAGCCGTCGAGACCTCAACCGTGCCGCCCTGTGGCTTGCGCTCGCCGGCTGCGCGGCACCGCTGGCCGCCTGCGCGCAGGCGGCGCCGCGCTGGCGCTCGAACCCCTTCACGCTCGGCGTCGCGAGCGGCCAGCCGCGGCCGGACAGCGTCGTGCTCTGGACCCGGCTGCTGCCGGAGGCCGAAGACGAGGCGGCACGCCATGCCTTGCCGGCCTGCAGCGTGCGCTACGAGATCTACGGCGACCCCGCGCTGCAGCGCCTGGTCATGCAGGGCGAAGTCGTGACCGATGCCTCGCGCGCCTTCAGCGTGCATGTCCATGCGCAGGGCCTGGCACCGCAGCGCGACTACTGGTATCGCTTCAGCTGCGGCGATGCGCACAGCCCGGTGGGCCGCACGCGCACCGCGCCGGCGCCGGATGCGCAGCTGCGGCGGCTGCGCTTCGCGCTCGCCTCCTGCCAGAACTACGAGCACGGCTTCTACGCCGCGCACCGCGAGATCGCCGGCCGCGAGCTGGACTTCGTGCTCTTCGTCGGCGACTACATCTACGAGGGCAGCAGCACGAACTCCGAGATGCGCCGGCACGGGGCGCCCATACCGCACACGCTGGAGGGCTACCGCGAGCGCCACGCGCTCTACAAGCGCGATGCGGACCTGCAGGCCGCGCATGCCGCGCATCCGTGGATCCTGACCTGGGACGACCACGAGGTGGTCAACGACTACGCCGGCGACCGCGACCCGGCCTATACCGAGCCCGCGCTCTTCCTCGCCCGCCGCGCCGCGGCCTACCGGGCCTACTTCGAGCACATGCCGCTCGCGCTGCCCCCGCAGGGGGCGGCGATGCGCATCCACGACCGCCATGTCTGGGGCAACTTGGCCGAGCTCTGGACGCTGGATTGCCGCCAGCACCGCAGCCACCATGCCTGCGCCGATCCGGCCCACGATTCCGGCCGTGGGGTGATCGGCTGCGCCGAGCTCGCGGATCCGGCGCGCACCATGCTCGGCGCCGAGCAGTCGCGATGGTTCGCGCAGGGCCTGGCCGATTCGCGGCGGCAGTGGAAGCTGTTCGGCCAGTCCACCCAGATGAGTTCCACCGCCCTCGACACGCCGCAGGGCCGCCAGACATGGACCGACGGCTGGGACGGCTATCCCGAGGCGCGCCGGCGGCTGTTCCAGGGCATCGCCGACGCCGGCGTCAAGGACGTGGTGGCCTTGGGCGGCGACGTGCACCGCCATGTCGCGGCCGATCTGCGCGTGCGGCCGAACGACCCGGCCTCGCCGGTGGTCGCGAGCGAATTCGTGGGCGGGTCGATCAGCTCGCGCGGTGCGAGCCAGGCGGCGATGGCGCGCATGCGGCGCGACAACCCGGACGTCGTGCATGCGCGCGGCGACGAGCGCGGCTACGCGTTGATGGAAGTCACGCCCGAGGCGATGCAATGCGAATTCCGTGCGACCGCGTACCCGGTTCGGGCCGGGGCAAGCTTCCACACCCAGGCGCGCTTCACGGTCGAGGCCGGTCGGGCCGGGGTCTCGCCGGCCTAGCTTCAGCGCGGGACTTCGATCAGCAGATCGGGCCTGAAGCCTTCCTGCTCGCCCTTGCCCACGTAACCCAGCGGGTTCGCGACCACGCGGCAGCCGTCCTTCACGTAGTCGAAGGCATGGTGAAGATGCCCGTGCAGCCACAGGTCGGCGCTCGGCAGCAGCGCATCGAGCGAATCACAGAAACCTGCCGTTCCCGGACTCAGGCCGTAGCGCGGATCGACGCTCGCCAGCGTGGGCGCGAAGTGCGTGACGGCGACGGTCGACCCGTCGAAGGGTTCCGCGAGTGCGTTGCGCAGCCAGGCTTGGCACGTCAGTGAGTGCTCTCTCAGTGCATCTGCCAGGAAAGGCAGACCCGAGCGCACCGTAGCGGCCTTCTCGAGGTAGAAGTTCGCGGCGCGCATCGCCTTGCCGCGTTTCCTGAGTGCCTCGGTCATGGAGTCGGCCGGTTCGACCAGCGCATCGAAGTCGGCCCACAACGTGGTACCGATGAAGCGCACGCCCTGGATGACACGGGTTTCGCGTTCCAGCCACCCGATGTCGAGCGCCTCGCAGAGCGTGCGCAAGCGCGCATGAACCGTGTCGAAATCGGCGTTGTCGTATTCGTGATTGCCCGGAACGTAAAGCACCGGCATCGGCCAGCCATGGCGAGGCGAGAAGCGGGTCAGCCCAAAATCAGGCTCGATGATGCGCGATCCGGCTTGATAGGAGCCGATATCGCCCGCGAGCACCAGCAGGTCTGCGCCCGGCGCCGGTGCGATCTGGAGCTGAGGATGCACTTCCAGGTGCAGATCCGATAGCAACTGGAGCTTCATGGCGCGCCAGTCTAGGCGAATATCCTCATGCATAACGCGCATGAGGAAGGGCTGGAAATACTGGGGAAAACCCTTAATCTTGGTTCCATCACCACTCCAACGCCGGCTTCGGGCCGTGCATCATCATGTTCAGCCTTGTTGCCCAAGTGGCACGTTTCTTCCGATTCGACACCATCGAAGTCCCCGCCAGTCCGGCGGCCGCCCTGATGGAAAGCGCCGACCACAGCGCCGGCATCGATGCCCATCACGCCCAGGAACTGCGCGCCGCCGCCAGTGCCTGGCTAAGCGTCGTTCGCTGAGCCTGCAAAGGCCGCGGCGGCGGAGCGCTGCAGCGCCTGCCGCAGCCATTCGTGCGCATGGCCGTGCTGCGCCCGCCGGTGCCAGATCGCATCGACGTGCACCAGCGGCTGCTCGAAGGGCAGTTCGCGCAGAACCAGCTGCTCGTCGATGCCCGTGACCTTGACGAAGTGGCGCGGCAGCACCGTCAGCAGATTCGAGTTGGCGACCACCCGCCCGGCAGTGAAGAACTGGTTGACCGTGACAACGATGCGCCGTTCGCGTCCCAGGGCGCCCAGCGTCTGGTCGATGAAGCCGTAGGGCCGGCCGGAAAAGCTCACCAGCAGGTGACGCGCGGCGCAGAAATCGTCCAGCGTCAGCGGGGAATCCGCCAGCGGATGGCCGCGCCGCATCACGCAGACGTATTCGCCGACGTAGAGCCGCTGGGTCTCGAAAGGCACCGCCGCATCGGACTGGCCGCGTGCCGCCAGGCTGGCGATCACGGCCGGGAAGTAGCCGATCGCCATGTCCACCTCTTCGTTCTCCAGCATGCGCCGGGGATCGCGGGTGGTCAGCGGCAGCACGCGCAGCGAGACGGCAGGCGCCTCCCTTTCCACGATCTGCACCAGGCCGGGGATCAGCTCGGCCGCCGTGGCGTCGGCCATGGCCAGCAGGAAGGTGGTGTCGGCAACGCCGGCGTCGAACTCGCCCGGCGCCAGGGTGTGCTGCAGTTGCCGCAGGGCGTCGCGCACGGTCGGCCACAGCGCCAGGGCGCGCGGCGTGGGCTCCACGCCGCTGCCCGAACGGCGCACCAGCTCGTCGCCGAGGGTTTCGCGCAGGCGGCGCAGCGCATTGCTGACGGCCGGTTGGGTGATCGACAGATTGCGGGCCGCTCGCGTGAGGTTGCGCTCCGCCATCACCTCGTCGAAGACGCGGAGCAGGTTGAGGTCGAGCGTGCGAAAGTTGACGTCCATCAGCTATATGAATGATAGGCATCACCAAGATAAAGTGGTGGAACATTAGGGAAACTACTAATATCACCCCATCGGCTTCGGCCTTTCGTCCTTTTGGAGGGACTCATCATGACCAGCTTTGTTCACGTAGACCAACCGGCCACTCACCCGGGCGTTGCCCGCGCCGAGGCCGTGATCGACCACATTCGCGCCGCACGCCGCAGTTTCGACGGTGCCCGCGGGCTGGCAGCGCTGCTGCTCGCCGCCATCGTTGCCTCCCTGCTCGTGGTGGCCGACAAGCTCATGTCGACCTGGAACGACGGTGGCCTGCTCGTCGCCTGGCTCGTGCTCTGGGGCGTGGCTTTCGCCGCCATCGCGTTCTTCGCCGGTACCGCGCGCAGCCTGGCCGTGCGTGCCTTGTCCAGCATGCGCGCCGCGGCTCACCGCCGTGCGGCGGCCCGCGCCGACGAACAATTCCTGGCCTATGCGAAGCACGATCCGCGCATTCTTCGCGACCTGCAGGCGATCGCTTCGCGCCAGGAAGCGGACGCGGTCGACGAGCCGGTGGTCGTCGTCAAGCGCTCCGCCGATGCCGCGACGCCGACGCTCTACCAGGCAATGCGCCGCGTGAACCTCGGCCAGTACTACTGATCCGCCTGGACCCAAACAAAAAGCCGCCCTCGGGCGGCTTTTTCTTTGGCCGAGTGCGGTAATCAGGCGGCCAGGCGCTGCTCGATGGCGGCCTTGGTGGCCGACAGTTCCTTCGGCAAGTGGTGCGCCAGTTGCTGGAACAGCTCCGCATGCAGCTTCAGCTCGGCCTGCCAGGCGGCCTTGTCGATGTGGGTGACGGTGTCGAACTGCTCGGCGCTGAAGTCCAGGCCGGCCCAGTTGAGATCCTCGTAGCGCGGGCTGACGCCGAACACATGCTCGGTGCCCTCGGCCTTGCGCTCGATGCGGTCGATCATCCACTTCAGGACACGCATGTTCTCGCCGTAGCCGGGCCAGACGAACTTGCCGTCCTCGCCCTTGCGGAACCAGTTGGTGGTGTAGATCTTCGGCAGCCGCGCACCCAGGCCTTCCAGCTTCTTGCCGAGGTCCAGCCAGTGCTGGAAGTAGTCGCTCATGTTGTAGCCGGCGAAGGGCAGCATCGCGAACGGATCGCGTCGCACCACGCCCTGCTTGCCGCCGGCCGCGGCGGTGGTCTCCGAACCCATCGTGGCAGCCATGTAGACGCCTTCGACCCAGTTGCGGGCTTCGGTCACGAGCGGCACGGTGGTGGAGCGGCGGCCGCCGAAGATGAAGGCGTCGATCGCCACGCCCTTCGGGTCGTCCCAGGCGTCGTCGAGCGCCGGGTTGTTGGTCGCGGCCACGGTGAAACGGGCGTTCGGATGCGCGGCCTTGGCGCCGGTCTCGCGGGCAATGGCCGGGGTCCAGTCCTTGCCCTGCCAGTCGATGGCGTGGGCCGGGGGCTCGTCGGTCATGCCTTCCCACCAGACGTCGCCGTCGTCGGTCAGCGCCACGTTGGTGAAGATCACGTCGCGGTCGAGGCTGGCCATGCAGTTCGGGTTGGTCTGGATGTTGGTGCCGGGCGCGACGCCGAAATAGCCCGCCTCGGGGTTGATCGCGTGCAACTTGCCGTCAGCGCCCGGCTTGATCCAGGCGATGTCGTCGCCGATGGTCGTGACCTTCCAGCCTTCGAAGCCGGCCGGCGGGATCAGCATCGCGAAGTTGGTCTTGCCGCAGGCGCTGGGGAAGGCAGCGGCCACGTGGTACTTCCTGCCCTCGGGGTTGGTCACGCCGAGGATCAGCATGTGCTCCGCGAGCCAGCCCTCGTCGCGGCCCATGTTCGAGGCAATGCGCAGCGCGAAGCACTTCTTGCCCAGCAGCGCGTTGCCGCCGTAGCCCGAGCCGTAGCTCCAGATTTCGCGCGTGGCGGGGTAGTGGACGATGTACTTGGTCTTGTTGCAGGGCCAGGCCACGTCGTTCTGGCCGGGTTCCAGCGGCGCGCCCACGGTGTGCACGCAGGGCACGAATTCGCCGTCGGCGCCGAGCACGTCGTACACCGGCTTGCCCATGCGGGTCATGATCTTCATGTTGACCGCGACGTAGGGGCTGTCGGACAGCTCGATGCCGATGTGCGCGATCGGCGAGCCCAGCGGTCCCATGCTGAAGGGCACGACGTACATCGTGCGGCCTTTCATGCAGCCGTCGAACAGCGGCTGCAGCGTGGCGCGCATTTCGGCCGGCGCCATCCAGTTGTTGGTGGGGCCGGCGTCTTCCTTCTTTTCGGAGCAGATGAAGGTGCGGTCTTCGACGCGGGCGACATCGCTCGGGTCGGAACTCGCAAGAAAGGAATTGGGGCGCTTGGCGGGGTCGAGCCTCTTGAAGGTGCCGGCGTCGACCAGGCGCTGGCAGAGCCGGTCGTACTCCTCGCTGCTGCCGTCGCACCAGTGAACGGCCTCGGGCTTGCACAGCGCGGCCATGTCGGCCACCCAGGCGATCAGCTTCGCATTCCTGACATACGAGGGCGCCTGCACGGTCAAACCCTTGAGAGGTGCGTTCATCAAAGTGTCTCCTAAGTTGAAAAATCGTCTTTCCGAACGGGGCTCGGTGCCTGAACAGGCGAGGTCCGTTGGAAAAAACGTTTCCCGTCTCGGGAGGCGAGGATCGATGGCGCCTGGCGAGGGCCCCGCATCCTCGAATGGCGGCGCGGCGCGCGGTGTACGCCGGCGCCGCAGCCGGATGTCAGGCCATGTAGACGGCGATGGATGCCAACAGCAGCATCAGCACGCCGCCGGCCACCGGCAGGACCAGGGGCATCAGATGAACGATCGATTCGACGGCGTCGGCTTCGACGACGGCGTCTTGGCCGGGTTCGACAGGCGTTGGGGTGGACATTGTTGTTCCTCGGGTTCGCAAAACTGAGGCCATTTTACCGACTGGCCCGCGGATGGCCATCTAGGGCTTGCCAGAGCTCTCAGCGTTGCTCTTCCGCTTCGAAGCCGGCACCCCTCAGCGCATCGAGCACGGCCGACAGGTGCGCGCGTCCGCGGGTCTGCAGCACCAGCTCGATGTCGACGTTCTGCGCCGCCAGCATGGTGAAGGCGCGCTGGTGGTGCACCTCATCGACGTTGGCGCCCGCTTCCGCCACAGTGGCTGTGATCTGGGCCAGGGAGCCCGGCACGTCGCGTGCGCTGACGCGCACGCGCGCGAGCCGGCCGGCCCGGACCATGCCGCGCTCGATGATCGCGGCCAGGAGCAACGGGTCGATGTTGCCGCCCGACAGCACCAGCCCCACCCGCTTGCCCTTGAAGCGCTCCGGATGCCGGATCAGCGCGGCCAGCCCGGCGGCGCCGGCGCCTTCGACCAGCGTTTTCTCGATTTCGAGCAGCATCAGCACGGCCTGTTCGATGTCGCCCTCGTCGACCAGCAGCAGGTCGTCGACCTGGGAGGCGATGATCTCGCGCGTCAGCACGCCGGGCGTGCCCACGGCGATGCCCTCGGCGATCGTGCTTGTGCCCTGGGCGTGCTGCGTCCCCTGGACCGCATTGACCATCGCCGGAAAGCGCCGGGTCTGGACGCCGACGATCTCGATGCCCGGCTTGCGCGCCCGCGCCGCGAGCGCCATGCCTGCGATCAGGCCGCCGCCGCCGACCGAGACCACCAGCGCGTCGAGCTCGGGCACCGCATCGAGCATCTCGAGCGCCACCGTGCCCTGGCCGGCGATGATCGCTTCGTCGTCATAGGGATGGACGAAGGCCAGGCCCTCGCGCTCGGCGAGCGCCAGCGCATGGGCGCGCGCCGCGTCCAGGGTGTCGCCGTGCAGTTCGATCTCGGCGCCGAAGCCGCGCGTGCGCTCGATCTTCACGCCCGGCGTGAAGCGCGGCATCACGATCAGCGCCCTGAGGCCGAGGCGCTGCGCGTGATAGGCCACGCCCTGGGCGTGGTTGCCAGCCGACATGGCGATCACGCCGTGGGTGCCGGCCAGCGAAAGATCGACGAGCTTGTTGCAAGCGCCGCGTTCCTTGAACGACGACGTGAACTGCAGGTTCTCGAACTTGAGGAACACCTGCGCGCCGACGATTTCGGACAGGGTGCGCGATTCCACGCAGGGCGTGTCGAGCACCTGCCCGCGCAGGCGCACGGCGGCGCGTTCGATGTCTTCGATTCCAAGCATGGGCGGCATTGTGGACGGATTCGCAACATCAGGGTTTTTACCGTTCCCGAGTCTTCCCCAAGCCAAAACTCTGCGCTATGGTCGCGCTCAGGTTCTCATTCTCCTAGCGTGAGGTTGTTCGATGGTCAAGCGTTCCGGGGTCGACGTGGTGGCGGCTGCTTCGCGCGGGCACGCATTGCCGTCGCCCGGGCTCAAGGAAGCGCCGGTGCTCGAGCTCATGTGCTCGCACTTCGTGCTCACGCTGGCAGCCAAGCAGGGGCCGCGCTTCAACGTGCGGCGCGATCTCAACGGCCTTCTTTCGCTCACCGGCCGGCACCTGGTCTGGCCCGCGCCGGTGCTCTTGCGCCTGCGCGAATTCCTCGGGCGGCGCTGTGCGGGCAACGAGATCTGGAAGGGCATCGAGAACTTCGACGGCCGCACGCTGCTCGAGCGCCACGGCGTCTGGCGCGGCCCGTATGAAGAAGGCACGCTGTTCTTCTATCTCGACGAATACGCCAAGGACCAGCCGAAGGACCTGCTCTCCGTGCTCTCGGTCACGCGCGACTGGCTCACGCATGCGCTGCGCAAGCAGTCGACCCTGGTCGAGAAGAACATTGACGCGCTCGCCGGCTTGCTGCAGCTCAACAAGGCCGAGCGCGCGCTGCTGCTCTACGGCACGCTGGCGCGCTACCAGCGCGACCTGCGTTCGCTTTTGGTCGAGTTCAAGGTCAACAACGCGCCCGAGGCCTACGCCGCGATCGCCGAGGTGGCCGGCGTCAATGCAACCGACGTGGGCGAGGCGCTGCGCGCGGGCTCCCGGCTCGAGCGCATCGGCCTGGTCGAGAACCTGATTTCCGAGCACAACATCACCGACCTGGCCGACCTGATGAAGGTCAGCGAGAAGCTGCCGCCGGTGCTGATGCGCGAATACCGCGACCACAACGAGCTGATGGCGGTGTTCACGCGGCCCTCCGCCAAGAGTGCGCTGACGGTGCAGGACTTCGCCTTCGTCCAGGACGATGCGCAGATGCTGATCACCCTGCTGTGCGCCGCGGTGGCGCGCAAGGAGCCGGGCGTCAACGTGCTGCTCTACGGCCCGCCCGGCACCGGCAAGACCGAGCTCGCCAAGGTGGCCGCGCAGGCCGCCGGGCTCGAGCTCTTCGAAGTCGAGTACGCCGATCGCGACGGCAATTCGCTGTCGGGGCGCGACCGCTACCGTTCGCTGCAGATCGCGCAGGTGTTCCTCAAGGGCAGCGCGCAGGCGGCGCTCCTGTTCGACGAGGTCGAAGACGTGTTCCCGCCGATCAGCACCGAGGCCGCCCAGCTCATGGCACGCGCCGAGCAAGTGCCCGCCCCGACCAGCGGCAGCGTGAGCGGCAAGGCCTGGGTCAACCAGATCCTCGAATCGAATGCGGTGCCCACGCTGTGGGTGACCAACCGCATCGAGCAGATCGACCCGGCCTTCCGGCGCCGCTTCGCCTACCACCTCGAGCTCAAGTCGCCGCCGCCCGGCGCGCGCGAGCAGCTGGTGCGCAAGACGCTCGAGGGGGTTTCGGTGTCCGAGGCCTTCACCGCCAAGCTGGCCGGCCGCAAGGGCCTGACGCCGGCGCAGATCCGCACCGCGGTGCGCTTCGCCGGCCTGGCCATGACAGAAGGCGCGTCGGTCGAAAGCCTGATCGAGCGGCAGCTGCGCAATGCCGATCTGGCCCTGGGCACGCCGGACGGCCTCGGCGCGCGCCGCAGCGTGACCACCTACGACCTCGGCATGCTCAATGTCGAGACCCGCTTCGAGATCCCGCGCATCGTCGAGGCGCTCAAGGCGCGCGGCCACGGCACGCTGTGCTTCTACGGCGCACCGGGCACCGGCAAGACGGCGCTGGCCGAACACATCGCCAAGGCCATCGGCCGGCCGCTGATCATCAAGCAGGCCAGCGACCTGATGAGCAAGTACGTCGGCGAGACCGAGCAGAACATGGCGGCCATGTTCAAGGAGGCCGAAGCCGAGAAGGCGATCCTGCTGCTCGACGAGGCCGACAGCTTCCTGCAGGACCGCCGCGGCGCGCAGCGCACCTACGAAGTGACCGAGGTCAACGAGATGCTGCAGGGCATGGAGCGCTTCGACGGCATCTTCGTCTGCACCACCAACCTGCTCGACCGGATCGACCAGGCGGCGCTGCGCCGCTTCACCTTCAAGATCAAGTTCATGCCGCTGACTTCCGAGCAGCGCGAGCGCATGTTCGTCACCGAGGCGCTGGGCGGCGACGCGACGCGCATGACGAGCGAGATCACGCGGCGCCTGGCCCGGCTGCCGCAGCTCTGCCCGGGCGATTTCGCGGCCGTGAAGCGCCAGACGGATATCCTCGCGGTCGAGTTTTCGGCCACCGAGTTTCTCGACCAGCTCGATGCCGAGCACCGGATCAAGCCCGAAGTGCGCGAATCGCGCGGCATCGGCTTCGTCCAATAATCAAGACCAATGCAATTGGCGCCGGGCACCGGCGCGCGAGGGAGAGTTTCATGAGGGGTGTACTGCCCGTGCGCGCAGCGCTGGCCATGCTCGCGGCCGCCGCGCTGACGGCCTGCGGAGGTGGCGGAGGAGGTGGTGGTGGCGGCCTCCCGCTTGCATCGACGCCTGCGTCTTCGAGCGACGAGCCCATCGTCGCGTCCTCCAGCGTCGCCGGCCAGTGCGCGGCCCCGCGCACCGGCATCGATCCCGACACCGGCGCCGCCTTCCCTGACCAGCCCGGCACGCTCGCCGCCGAGAAGCGCTGGGTGCGCGGATGGATCGACGAAACCTACCTCTGGTTCGACGAGGTGCCGACCACGCTGGCCGCCAGTGACTACGCCACGCCGATCGCCTACTTCAGCGTGCTCAAGACGCCCAAGCTCACTGCGGCCGGTCGCGCCAAGGACCGTTTCCACTTCACCCAGGACACTGCCGCCTACCGCGCCTTGTCGCAGAACGGCGTCGGCGTGGGCTACGGCGCCGAGCTGGCTTTTCTGAGCGCCTCGCCGCCGCGCGACGTGCGCGTGGCCTATACCGAGCCCGGCTCGCCCGCGGCACAGGCGGCGATCGTGCGCGGGACCCAGCTGCTCGAGATCGACGGCGTCGACGTCGCGAGCGGCACCGACACCGCCACGCTCAATGCCGGCCTCGCGCCGGCGCGCGAAGGCGAGGCGCACAACTTCAAGCTGCGTGCGCCCGACGGCAGCGAACGCACCCTGATGCTGACCGCGGCGCGCATCACCCGCGCGCCGGTGCAGAACGTGAAGACCATCGCCACGGCCAGCGGCCCGGTCGGCTACCTGCTCTTCAACGACCACCTCGCGACGGCCGAAGCGCCGCTGGTCGCCGCCGTGAACCAGCTCAAGAGCGACGGCATCGCCGACCTGGTGATCGACATGCGCTACAACGGCGGCGGCCTGCTCGACATCGCCAGCGAGCTGGCCTCCATGGTCAGCTCGGGCGCGGCGACCACCGGTGCCGTGTTCGAGCGCCTGCAGTTCAACAACAAGAATCCGTTCAACCTGGCAGCTTCGCAGGCCACCCTGCCTTTCCATGCGACTTCGCGCGGCTTCTCGGTGCCGGCGGGCCAGGCCTTGCCGCGGCTGGGCCTGTCGCGCGTCACCGTGCTGGCCGGCCCCGACACCTGCTCGGCCAGCGAATCGGTGGTCAACAGCCTGCGCGGCATCGGCGTCACCGTGACCCTGGTCGGCGGCACCACCTGCGGCAAGCCCTACGGCTTCTTTCCCCAGGACAACTGCGGCACGACCTACTTCGCGATCCAGTTCCAGGGCGTGAACCAGCAGGGCTTCGGCGACTACAGCGACGGCTTCGCGCCCGCCTGCGCGGTCGCCGACGACTTCGGCCATGCGCTCGGCGATCCGGCGGAGGCGCGGCTCGCGGCCGCGCTCGCGTTGCGCAGCGGCGGCGCCTGTCCGGCGCCGGTTTCGTCGAGCAAGGAAGAGATGGCGCTGCGCAAGGCCGAGGCTGCCGGCCAGCCTTACCTGGTGCGCTCGCCGGCGCGCGAAAGCCGGCTCCTGGTGCGGCCGTAGGGCTTGCAGGCCCTAAAACGCCGCGCAGACGCGCAGCACGTCCGACCCGTAGGCCTCGAGCTTCTTGCTGCCGATTCCGCTGATGCCCTGCAGGTCTTCGAGCGTGGCCGGCGCGCGCTCGGCGATGGCGGCGAGCGTGGCGTCGTGGAAGATCACGTAGGCCGGCAGGTTGTGCTCGCGCGCGACCTCGGCGCGCCAGCCCTTCAGCGCGGCGAAGCGCGCCTGGCCCGCGGCGTCGAGCGTGGCCGCGGCCGGCGAGGGCGCGCCGCGCGCGGTCTTCTCGCGCCGCGGCTTGCGCTCGGCCGGCGACGACACCGACTCGCGCAGCAGCACCTGCGTCTCGCCCTTGAGCACCGCGCGCGAGCCCTCGGTCAGCTGCAGCGTGTTGTAGGCCTGCGCATCGACCGCCAGCGCGCCGGTCGCGATCAGCTGGCGCAGCACGCCGCGCAGCTGCGCCTCGCTGAACTCGCTGCCGATGCCGAAGGTGCTGAGCGAGCCGTGGCCGAACTGCGTGACCTTCTCGGTCGTCTTGCCGCGCAGGATGTCCATGATGTGGCCGGCGCCGAAGCTGATGCCGCTTTGCTGCTGCACGCGGTAGATGGTGGACAGCAGCTTGCGTGCCGCGTCCGTGCCGTCCCACACCTGAGGCGGGTTGACGCAGTTGTCGCAGTTGCCGCAGGGCGTGCTCTTCTCGCCGAAGTAGCCCAGGAGCCGCACGCGCCGGCAATCGCTGGCTTCGGCCAGCGAGAGCAGCGCATCGAGCTTGCCGCGCATCACCTGCTTGAACTCCTCGCCGGCCGGGCTCTCGTCGATCATGCGGCGCTGGTTCACCACGTCCTGCAAGCCGTAGGCCATCCAGGCATCGGCCGCTGCGCCGTCGCGCCCGGCGCGGCCGGTCTCCTGGTAGTAGCCCTCGATGTTCTTCGGCATGTCGAGGTGGGCCACGAAGCGCACGTCGGGCTTGTCGATGCCCATGCCGAAGGCGATGGTCGCGACCATCACGATGCCTTCGTCGCGCAGGAACTGGTCCTGGTGCTTCTGGCGCACGGCGGCGTCCAGGCCCGCGTGGTAGGGCAGGGCGTTTGCGCCCGCGTCGCGCAGCGTCTGGGCCACGTCTTCCACGCGCTTTCTCGACTGGCAATAGACCACGCCCGCATCGCCCTCGTGCTCGCGCTCGATGAAGCGCAACAGCTGCGTGGTCGCATCCTTCTTCTCGACGATGGTGTAGCGGATGTTGGGCCGGTCGAAGCTGGAGACGAACTGGCGCGCCTCTTCGAGCTGCAGCCGCTCGACGATGTCGGCCCGCGTCAGCGCATCGGCGGTGGCGGTGAGCGCGATGCGCGGCACGCCGGCATAGCGCTCGTGCAGCACCGTCAGCGCGCGGTATTCGGGCCGGAAGTCGTGGCCCCACTGGCTCACGCAATGCGCCTCGTCGATCGCGAACAGCGAGAGCTTGCCGCGCTCCTGCAGCGAATCGAGCTGCGAGAGAAAGCGCGGCGTCGTCACGCGCTCGGGCGCCGCGTAGAGCAGCGTGATCTCCCCGCGCAGCATGCGGCGCTCGACATCCTGCGTCTGCTCCCAGTCGAGCGTCGAATTGAGAAAGGCGGCGTCGACCCCGGCTTCGTGCAATGCGCCGACCTGGTCGTGCATCAGCGCGATCAGCGGCGACACCACCACCGTCACGCCGCGACCCGCGCGCTGGCGCGCGATGGCCGGAATCTGGTAGCACAGCGACTTGCCGCCGCCCGTGGGCATCAGCACCAGGGCGTCGCCGCCGGCCACCACGTGGTCGACGATCGGCGCCTGAGGGCCGCGGAAAGCCGTGTAGCCGAACACCTCCTGCAGGATCTGCTGAGGCTCGGCGGACGATGCAGTGGATGGCAAGGCGGACAAGATGGCTACAACTTTGATAGCTGCTTGCGCCCGCGGTGCGGGCCTTGAAGGCCGACGCGGCTCCCAAGCAGCACGCGCCCTCCCGGTACGCGTGGCCGTGATTGTCTCAGCCTTGCCCGGCGTCGTGCACGGTCAGCGGATTGCCACCGGGTTGATCATCGACTGCACCGCGCCCTGGTACTTGTTCTGGCCGAGGACGAACATGAACTCGTAGGCCTTGTCCTTGGCCAGTTCGGCGGTGTTGATGTTCTCCAGGATGTAGGTGCCGCTCATCGGCAGCAGGATCTGGTGTACGCCGAAGATGGGGCCTTCCTTGTCGCCGTCCTTCTCGAACGGAATGGCTTCCAATGCCCAGGTGTCCGCGCCGATCGCGACGACGCCCTTGGACACCAGGTAGCGCGCGCCGTCGCGGCCCAGACCCGGCTCCACCGAGCCGAAGCGCTTCGGGTCCTTGTCGATCAGGCTGAGCCAGCCGGTGTGGAAGATCACCACGTCGCCCTGCCGGATCTCCACGCCCTGCTTCCTGGCGACAGCGTCGATCTCGGCCCGGTTGAAGGCCGTCCCCTCCGGGACCACCTCCACGCCGTAGTGCGCCGCCATGTCGAGCAGCACGCCGCGCGCCACCATCGGCGGGATCTTCTCGATCCCCAGCTTCTTTAGCCCGCCCATGGTGGCGAACTCGCCCCACTTCGCGCCGTTGTAGTAGCGGTCGCCCACGCCGATGTGGCCCAGACCGTCGAGCTGCGTGCCGATGCCGGTCCAGCAGTTGAGGATGTCGTCGTTGTAGGTGGTGTGCGAGGAGCCCAGCCCTTCCGCCGAGCCGACCTGGCCCGGCTGCACGATGTAGATCTGGCAGGTGCGCGGCGGGAATGCCGGCGTGGTGGTGCTCACCGTGATGCCCAGCGAGTAGACCTTGCCGGTCTTCACCAGCTTGGCGGCCTCCAGCGCGACCTTCGGACTCAGGTAGTTGGCGCTGCCGATCTCGTCGTTCGCGCCCCATTTGCTCGGGTACCAGGAGGTCTGCGCCGTGGCGGCCAGGCCGAGTGCCAGCGCCGCGGCGCCGATCGAAACCATCCGGATGCACTTCATGCTTCTTCTCCTCTCGTGTCTGAACAACTCCCTGTAGAAACGAATTCAGAGCTGCGCGCGCAGCACCCGCTTCATCAGCTTGCCGTTGGCATTGCGCGGCAGCGGCTCGGCGCTCCAGGTGAAGCTCTCGGGCACCTTGTAGTCGGCCAGGCGCTCCGCGCAGTGGCGTCGCAGCGCAGCGTCGTCTGTGGCGACGCCGGGCGCATAAAGGAAGGCATGCACCCGTTCGCCCAGCACCGGGCAGGGCTTGCCGACCACCGCCGCCTCGGCGACGCCCGGCCAGGCCATCAGCACGTTCTCGACCTCGACCGAGTAGATCTTGAAGCCGCCGCGGTTGAGCATGTCCTTCTTGCGGTCGAAGATGCGCACGAAGCCCTGCGCATCGATCGCGCCGAGGTCGCCCGAGTGCCAGAAGCCGGCGGTGAACGACGCGGCCGTGGCCTCCGGGTTGGCCCAGTAGCCGGGCACCACCATCGGGCCGCCGATCCAGAGTTCGCCGGTTTCGCCGGGCGCCATTTCGCGGCCCTCGTCGTCCATCACGCGGATCTCGGCCGCGGGCAGCGCCACGCCGACCGAGTCGGCATGCGCGTGGGTCAGGCCCGGCGGGATCATCGTCGCAGGCGACGTCGTTTCGGTGGCGCCGTAGGCGTTGATCAGCGTCAGGCCGGGCAGCCGCTCCCCGAGTACATCGATGGTCGCCACCGGCATCGGCGCGCCGCCGTAGCCGCCGATGCGCCAGGCCGACAGGTCCTCGCGCCCGAAGGCCTCGCTGAGCAGGCACAGCTGGTACATCGCCGGCACCATCAGCGTGTGGCTGACGCGCTCGCTCGCCAGCAGGCGCACGAAGGTCTCGGCCTTGAATTCGGGCACGACGACCACCGCGCCGCCGACCTGCCACATGGCGGCGATGATCGCGATCAGTCCGGTCACGTGGCTGGCCGGCACCGCCAGCGCCGAGCGGTCCCCGGGCTCGAGGCCCATGCAGGCCTGGAAGTGCAGCACCGAATGCGCGATCGACAGATGCGTGAGCAGCGCGCCCTTGGGATGGCCGGTGGTGCCAGAGGTGTAGAGGATCACTGCGACATCGGTCTCCTGCACGGCGGCCGCCGGCGGTGGCGGCGCCGCCGCGTCGGCCATCGGGGCCAGCACCGATGTGGCGAAGCGCAGCGCCAGCGATGGTGCCTCCGCGTCATCGGGCAGGCGATCTGCCAGCGCGTCGTCGAACACGATCACCTTGGCGCCGCACTGCTGCGCGATGTAGGCGAGGCCGGGGCGCTGCTCGCGCACGCCCACCGGCACGGCGATGGCGCCGAGGCGCTGCAAGGCCAGCAGCACGAACAGGAACTCGGGCCGGTTGCCCATCAGCATCAGCACCCGTTCGCCGGCCGCGATGCCCCGGGCTGCGAAGGCGCCGGCCAGGCGATCGGCGGCCTCGCCCGTCTTCGCATAGCTCCACCGGTGGCCTTCGCAGACCACCGCATCGTGCTGCGCGCGCTCGCCACGGGCACGCTCGAACATGGCAAGCAGGCTGGCCGGGCGCTCGGCGAAGCAGCGCACGACGCGGTCGCCGTACAGGGCTTCGTGGCGCATCTTCGGCACCGCGACATCCCGCCAGTGGTTCATTCCGCAACCTCCGCGCTGTGCGCTGCGGTATTCGGCTTGGGAACGGCCCGGCGGCTCATGCCACGGCCCTCGCGAGGTTGGCGCCGCGCTCGATGACGACCTCGCTGTCGACGATGCGGCGCGAGTGGTTGAGGTCGCTCTGCGCGATCAGCACGGAGATCTCGCTGCCCTTGAGGCCGCCGATCACTTCGCTCAGGCGCTTCGACAGCACCGGCGCCACCCCTTCGAAGGGCTCGTCGAGCAGCAGCAGGCGCGTGCCGACGGCCAGCGCGCGTGCCAGCGCCACCAGCTTCTGCTGCCCGCCTGACAGCAGCAGCGCGCGGCGCGCGCGCATTTCCTGCAGCTCGGGCAGCACGCGGTACACCAGCGCCAGCCGGTCGGCCTCGTGCAGCGACTTGTTGACCCACACCGGCACCAGGATGTTCTCCTCCACCGTCAGCTCGGGCACCAGGCCGCGGTCTTCCGGCATGTAGCCGATGCCCAAAGCGGCGCGCGCGTGCGGCGGCAGCGCGGCCAGGTCGTGCCCGTCGAAGACGATGCGGCCGCGCGAGGGCCTCAGATGGCCCATCACCGCGCGCATCAGCGTGGTCTTGCCGGCGCCGTTGCGCCCGACCAGCCCGACCATGCCGCCGTTGCCGACCGTGAGGGACAGCCCGCGCAGGGCTTCCACCGACTGGATCGCGACATGCAGGTCTTCGATCTGCAGCATGCGTCTACTCCTTCAGCAATTCGCCGGTCACGTAGCGGCGAACTTCGTCGGTGGCGAGCGCCTCGCCCGGCGCGCCGTCGGCGATGATGCGGCCGCTGTAGAAGGCCACCACGCGGCTGGCGTAGCGTTCGACGATGTCCATGTCGTGCTCGACGAACAGCACCGTCATCGCCTCCTCGCCGAGCGCCGCCATGATGGTTTCCATCATCGGGAACTTCTCCTCGGCCGAGACCCCGCTGGTGGGCTCGTCCAGCAGCAGCAGCTTCGGCGCCGCCGTCAGCGCCATCGCGATGTCCAGCAGCTTGCGCACGCCGCCCGGCAGCTCGGCCACGCGGCGCTCACGGTGTTCGGTGAGCCGGAAGCGCTCGAGCAGCGCCTCCGCGCGCTCGAGCGCCTCGCTGCGCCGCGCCGGCTGCCAGAAGCTCAGGCGCCGGTGGTCGTGGCAGGCGTTGGCCACCAGCATGTTGTCCAGCACCGTCAGCTCGGCGTAGAGCTGCGGAATCTGGAACGAGCGCGCCACGCCCAGCCGCGTGATGGCGCGCGGTGCCAGCGGGGTGATGTCGCGGCCCTCCAGCGTGATGCGGCCTTCGTCGGGCTTCAGATAGCCGGTGATCATGTTGACGAAGGTGGTCTTGCCCGCGCCGTTGCTGCCGATCAGGCTGACACGCTCGCCGGCGGCGACGCTGATGTGGATGTCGGCCGCCGCCACCACCGCATCGAAGCGCTTGTTGACGCCGTGCGCCTCGAGCACCGCGGTCATTGGCGTACCACCTTCGGCAGGCCGGGCGGCGCTCATCCTTCGCCCCTCTTCATCCACAGCGAGCCGATGCCGCGCGGCAGGAAGCGGATCACGAACAGCAGGAACAGCCCCAGCGCCAGTTGCCAGGTGTTGGGAAAGTAGGCACTGGAGAAGGAGCGCACCACTTCCAGCACGGTGCTGGCCAGGAACACCGCGGCCACGCTCTGCCAGCCGGCCAGGATGGCGACGAAGACGAACTCGCCCGAGGTGGTCCAGAAGCTGAAGTGCGGCTCGATGTGGCCGAGCGACATCACGGCCAGCGCGCCGCCCAGGCCGCCGCAGAAGGCCGCCAGGATGAAGTTGATGGTCATCGCCTGGCGCACGGAGCCGCCCAGGTATTCGACGCGCAGCTCGTTGTCGCGAACCGCCAGCGTCACCAGCCCGCGCGTGCTGTCGAAGTACACCCGCGCCAGCACCGCCATCGCCGTCGCGACGCCGATCGTGAGCAGGTAGAGGATGTAGCCCGCGTGCGCGTCGGGCAGCTTCTTGCCGAGCAGCGTGGGCCGCCCGAGGTTGAATCCGTCCGAGCCGCCCAGCATGTCCAGCTTCATGAGGAGGCCGTAGGCCACCATCGACAGCGCCAGCGTCAGCATCGCGAAGAAGATGCCGCGGTAGCGTGAGAGGAGCGGCGCGAAGGGCGCGGCGAGCAGCGCCGCCGCCACCCCGCCCGCCAGCGCCAGGCCCAGCGCATCGGTGAAACCCAGCCTGTTGTAGATGAGGGCCGCCGTATAGCCGCCGGCGGCGAAGAGCATGCCCTGGCCGAAAGGCACCACGCCGCCGCGCATCAGGCCGACGATGCCGAGCGACACCAGCCCGTTGGCTGCGGCCATGGTGACCAGGAAGGTGAGCCAGCGCGGACTGAACCAGCCCGCGAGGGCGAGCACGGCGAAGGCGCCCAGCCCCAGCGCGACGCTGCGCCGGCGCCGGGTCGCGGCCCGGCGCGGAAGCGCCGTGGCGGACGGTCTCAGGATCGCTGCTGCCATGGCGTCAGATCTTGCGCGCCTGGGTGCGCTGGAACAGGCCCTCGGGCCGGAACATCAGCACCACCGCCATCACGATGTAGATGGAGAACAGCTCGGCCACCGGCGCCAGGTGCACCGCGAAGGAGCGCGCCAGCCCGACGATCAGCGCGCCGACCGCCGCGCCCTCGATGCTGCCGAGGCCGCCGATGATGACCACCGCGAAGGACACGATGATCACGCCCACCGAGACGCCAGGTTGCACCGAGATCATCGGCGCCGTGAAGGCCCCGCCGAGCGCCGCCAGGAAGATGCCGGCCGTGAACGCGATCATGTAGACGCGCGACACGTTGACGCCCATGCTCGACGCCACCTCGGCGCTGTGGATCACCGCCAGCACGATCTTGCCCTGGCGCGTGCGGTTCAGGCCCCACCACACCGCGCCGCCGACCACCACCGCCAGCGCCACCAGCGCGAAGTCGTAGCCCACCCAGCTCTGGATGCCGATGTCGAGGTTGCCGAACAGGCCGTAGGGCTCCGACACGTAGTACGGATTGGTGCCCCAGATCAGCTTGGTGAGGTCCTCCATGATCAGGAACATCGCGTAGGTCACCAAGACCAGCAGCACCTCGTCGCGGCCATAGAAGAAGCGCAGCAGGCCGCGTTCGGTCAGCGGCGCCAGCACCACAGCCACGGCCACTGCGGCCAGCAGCATGGCCACGAGCGAGAGCGCGGGCGCCCATTTCAGGCTGGCGCCCCAGCCCACGAAGCTGGCCGCGGCATAGGCGCCGAGCGCATAGAAGCTGCCGTGCGCGATGTTGAGGATCTTGAGCACGCCGAACACGAGCGTGAGCCCCAGGGCGACGATGAACAGCCACGACGCGTAAGTCAGGCCGTCGATCAGGATCGTGACGAGAGCGCTCATGGGAGCCGCCGGGCCTCAGGGGCAGCCCTTGGCGCCCGGAAAGCCGGCCTTGATCCACTCCTCGGCCTTCATGTTCGCCGGCGGATTGACGCACTCCGCCGGGAAGCGAAGGATGTCGTCCAGCACCACCATCTTCTTGGCGGCGTCGTAGCGCGTCTTGCCGATCGCCGTGTCCTGCATGGCCTGGTGGCCATCGCCCAGCGCCATGCGGATGCGGCCCGCGGGCGAGTCCCACTCCAGCCCCTTGAGCGCCGCGGCGAGCTGCTCGTGGCTGGGCTTCTTGCCGCCGTTCGCGGCCATCGCTTTCTCGACCGCCAGCTTCAGCCCCATCAGCGACTGCGCCATGCGGTACGGAGCCTGCACCGGATAGGTGTTGTAGGCCTTGGAGTAGAGATCCCACCACCAGTCGTTGAGCGCCGACTTCGGCGACATCAGGCCGTAGGCGCCGCGCGCGCCGAGGATCGTGCCGTCGGGCATCTTCTCGCCCAGGCCCGGCAGCACATGGTCGGCCGCCGACAGCACGACTTGCGTGCGCTTGAAGAGTCCGCGCGGGCCGGCCTGCAGCACGAAGGCCTGCAGGTCGCCGCCCCACAGGCTGGAATGCGTGACATCGGCCGGCTTGGCCATCAATGCCGAGATCTCGGTGCCGTACTGGCCGGCGCCGAACTTGGGCAACTGGTCTTCGCCCAGCTTGGCGTTGGGAAAGAGCTTCTCCATCGACCAGGTGAAGTCCTTCTTCGAGTCCTGGCCCCAGGCGTAGTCCTGGTTGATCATGTTGAAGCTGTCGGCCTTCACGTTGCGCGCCTTCAGATAGCGCGCGAGCGCCACGTTGTCCATCGCCCCGTGCGAGGCGGTGCGAAAGACGTACGAGAACTTGTTGTCCTCGAAGATGCGCGGCGTGCCGCAGTCGTAGAGGATCAGGAACTTCTTCATCTCCTCGGCCGCGGGCGCCACCGCGAGGCAGTCGCCGGAGCTGACGTAGCCGACCACCGCATCGACCTTCTCGCGGTCGTAGAGATTGCGCAGTTCCTGCACCTGCTTGGTGGCGCCGCCGTTCTCGTCGACGTACACCGCCTCGATCTTCATGCCGCCGAAGCCGGTCTTGTTGTAGGGCGCCGGTGCCGCGCCCTTGTTGAATGCATCGACAAGCACCTTGGCGCCATTGACTGCGGGGATGCCGAAGCTTTCGGCCGCCTGGCCCGACAGGAAGCTGACGATGCCGACCTTGAATGTCTCCTGCGCATGGGCGCCGGCCATTCCCGTGGCCAGCGCGGCCAGCGCCGCAGCACGATGCAGATAGCGCTTCACTTCGATGCGTCGGGTCATGTCATGTCTCCTGTTGATGTCTTGGCGCGGGGGGCGGCGCCGCAATCGGCGTGGCCATGTCCAGGCCGGCCATCGCGAAGCCGCGTTGAAAATCGACCATGTGCTTGTGCGTCCATTCGGCCGAGGCGTCGGCGTCGCGCCGCATCAGGGCGTCGACGATGCGGTGGTGCGCGGCCCGGTTGCGCGTCTCGGCCTGCGGCAGGTGGCTGAAGATGCGCAGCAGCGTCGGGCTGTAGAGCAGCCCGACCGGCTCGCGCGCCAGCATCAGCGCGCGGTTGTGGCTGGCGCGGCCGACGAGCGCATGGAATTCGACGTCCAGCCGCACCTGCGCCGCCAGGTCGCGCGCCTTGTCGCCGGCGGCGAGGTTGTCCTTCAACTGGTACAGGTCCTGCGGCTCGGCACGCAGGGCGGCCAGCCGCGCGGCCAGCGGCTCCAGCGACATCGCCAGTTCCCAGAGTTCCTGGAAGGTGGTCTGCTGCAACAGCAGCAGGCGGGTGGCGCGCGGCGCCAGGTCCTGCACGCCGGGGAGGTAGACGAACAGCCGCCGTCCTTCGCGGCGTTGCAGCAGGCCTTCCTGCTCGACCTGGCGGATGGCCTCGCGCACCGTGGAGCGGTGCACGCCGAAGCGCTCGGCCAGTTCCTGCTCGGTCGGCAGCGCCGAGCCGGGCGGCAGGCTGCCGTCCAGGATGGCGCGCTCGATCGCGATCGACACCGCCTTGTAGGCGGGCTCGACACTCAGACGCTGAAACACGCCGGTGCTTGCGGGGGCCTCGATCGCCAACTTTTCCTCCATGCGGGGGCAAGGGCTGGGAGGACGCGATCTTTGTCCGACAAGCGGACCGGCGAATCCTGAATAACCCGCACAAAGGCGGGCGACATCCGGCTGGCACGGGCTTTGCGGTTGCGCTCGGGTTCGCTGTTCTGCAGCCCTGTCTAGACAGCTTCTTGGTGCATGGCTGTCCGCTCGCGCACCGGGAGCGGGCAACGACCGACGCCATGCGGGGTGCATTTTCGGGTTAACCTGTATATACAGGTGCATGGCAGTGAATCACACTCGGCGCCCTGCTGAGCGCTGTCATGGGGCAGCAGGGGCGATCGAAGATTTTTTGAAACGCAACAGGAGAACCTTGATGGTCAAGACGGTCGGAAAAATCGCCTCGCTGCTGGCGGCGGGCGTGTGTGTCGCTGGCATGGCGGCGAGCGCCCACGCGCAGGAAACCAAGATCGCCCTCGGCATGTCCGGCTGGACCGGCTTTGCGCCGCTCACCCTGGCCGACAAGGCCGGCATCTTCAAGAAGAACGGGCTGGACGTGGAGATCAAGATGATTCCGCAGAAGGACCGCCACCTGGCCCTGGCCTCGGGCGCGATCCAGTGCGCGGCGACGACGGTCGAGACCCATGTGGCCTGGAACGCCAACGGCGTGCCGATCGTGCAGATCTTCCAGATGGACAAGTCCTATGGTGCCGACGGCCTGGCCGTGCGCAACGACGTCAAGAGCTTCGCAGACCTGAAGGGCAAGGCCATCGGCGTCAGCGCGCCGGGCACCGCGCCCTACTTCGGCCTGGCCTGGATGCTCAACAAGAACGGCATGACGATGAAGGATGTCAAGCTGGTCTCGCTCGAGCCGCAGCCCGCTGCGCAGGCCTTCGTGGCCGGCCAGAACGACGCCGCGATGACCTACGAGCCCTACCTCTCCACCGTGCGCGCCAACCCGGCGGCCGGCAAGATCCTCGCGACCACGCTCGACTACCCGATGGTGATGGACACGGTGGGCTGCGCGCCGACCTGGCTCAAGGCCAACGCCAAGGCGGCGCAGGCCCTGACCGATTCGTACTTCGAAGCCATCGAGATGATCAAGGCCGATCCTGCCAAGTCGAACGAGATCATGGGCGCGGCCGTCAAGCAGTCCGGCGAGCAGTTCGCCAAGTCCTCGGCCTACCTGCGCTGGTCGGACAAGGCGGCCAACCAGAAGTTCTTCGCCGGCGAGATCGTGCCCTTCATGAAGGACGCCCAAGGCATCCTGCTGGAGGCCGGCGTGATCCGCAAGGCGCCCGAGGATCTCTCGGTCACCTTCGACACCCGCTTCATCAAGTAAGAGCGAGCAGCAAGCATGGACGCGACGCCCGTCATCAACGCTTCCAAGCCGGCAGTCTCTGCCGGCCCGGCCGCCACCGAGCCGGCGCCGCGCCGGCGCCGCGCCCTCGCGCCGCTCGAACCCGTCAGCGCGCGTGCGCGCTGGCTGCTGGGCCTGGGCTTCTTCGTGCTCTTCGTGGCGGTCTGGACCTTCTTCACGCTCGGCGGCTTCGTGTCGCCGACCTTCTTGGCCAGCCCGGTCACGATGCTCAAGGAAGGCGTTTCGCTCTTCACCGAGTACAACTTCATCCACGACATCGGCATGACGGTGTGGCGCGTGTTCGGCGGCTTCGTGCTGGCCGCCATCGTCGCCGTGCCGCTGGGCATCGCGATGGGCACCTGGAAGAGTGTCGAGGCCTTCTTCGAGCCCTTCGTCTCCTTCTGCCGCTACCTGCCCGCCTCGGCCTTCATTCCCTTGCTGATCCTGTGGGCCGGCATCGGCGAGGCGCAGAAGCTGTTGGTCATCTTCATCGGCTCGGTGTTCCAGATCACGCTGATGGTGGCCGTCACCGTCGGCAGCGCGCGCCGCGACCTGGTCGAGGCTGCGTACACGCTGGGCGCCAACAGCCGCGGCATCGTCGCGCGGGTGCTGATCCCGGGCGCCGCACCGGGCATCGCCGAGACGCTGCGGCTGGTGCTGGGCTGGGCCTGGACCTACGTGATCGTGGCCGAGCTGATCGGCTCGTCCTCGGGCATCGGCCACATGATCACCGACAGCCAGGCGCTGCTCAACACCGGCCAGATCATCTTCGGGATCATCGTCATCGGCGTGATTGGCCTCATCTCCGACTTCGCCTTCAAAGCCTTGAACCGCCGCCTGTTCGCATGGAGCACGATCTGATGAACCAGCTTTCGATCCGCGGCGTGTCCCGCACCTTCACCGGCACGCGCGGCCAGAGCACGCAGGCCCTCTTGCCGATCGACTTCGAAGTGCGCGAGAACGACTTCGTCACCATCCTCGGCCCCTCGGGCTGCGGCAAGTCGACCCTGCTGCGCATCGTCGCCGGCCTCGACTATCCGACCGAAGGCCGCGTGCTGCTCGACGGCCAGACCATCGAAGGCCCGGGCGCCGACCGCGGCGTGGTGTTCCAGAGCTACACGCTCTTCCCCTGGCTCACCATCGCGCAGAACATCCGCTTCGGCCTGCGCGAGCGCGGCATGAGCGAGGCCGAGCAGAAGGAGCGCAGCGACTACTTCATCGCCAAGGTCGGCCTGCGCGGCTTCGAGAACCATTTCCCCAAGCAGCTCTCGGGCGGCATGCAGCAGCGCACCGCGATCGCGCGCGCGCTCGCCAACGACCCCAAGATGTTGCTGCTCGACGAGCCCTTCGGCGCGCTCGACAACCAGACCCGCGTGCTGATGCAGGAGCTCCTGCTCGGTATCTGGGAGTCAGCGCAGAAGACCGTGCTCTTCGTCACCCACGACATCGACGAAGCCATCTTCATGGCCAACCGCGTGGCGGTGTTCAGCGCGCGGCCCGGCCGCATCAAGAGCGAGATCGCGGTCGACTTCCCGCATCCGCGCCACTACACGATCAAGACCTCGCCCGAGTTCATGGAGATCAAGGCGCGACTGACGGAGGAGATCCGCGCGGAGTCCATGGCGGCGGTGGAGCATTGAGATGAACAGTCGCAAGGCCCGCCCGCCGCAGCCCGCACTCGCGCTGTACGAGCAGGTCAAGGCCTTCATCACGCACAAGATCCAGGACGGCTCCTGGCCGGCCGGCCATCGTCTGCCTTCGGAGAGCGAGCTGGTCGCGCAGTTCGGCGTGGCGCGCATGACGGTCAACCGCGCGCTGCGCGAGCTGGTGGAGCAGGGCCGGATCGTGCGCGTGGCCGGCGTGGGCAGCTTCGTGGCCGAGGACAAGCCGCAGTCGACGCTCTTGCAGATCGCCAACATCGCGAGCGAGATCCGCGTGCGCGGCCACGACTACCGCTGCGAATTCCTGGTGGCCGAGCGCATCGCGGCCTCGCCCGATGTCGCCGTGTGGCTCGACCTGCGCCCCGGCGAGTCGGTCTTTCACACCGTGTGCCTGCATCTGGAAAACGAGATCCCGGTGCAGCTCGAAGACCGCCACGTCAATCCGCACGCGGTGCCGACCTTCCTCGAGCAGGATTTCTCCGCGGTATCGCCCAGCGAGTACCTGGTGCGCAACGTGCCCTTCGACCAGATCGAGCACGTGGTCGATGCGGTGCTGCCCACGGCCGAGCAGGCCGAGCGCCTCGCGATGCCGGTGACCGACCCCTGCCTGCTGCTCACGCGCCGCACCTGGACGCGCAGCGTGCCGGTGACGATGGTGCGCTGCCTGCATCCCGCGTCGCGCTACCGGCTGGGCAGCCGCTTCCGCGCCGACGGAAATCCCTCATTCGGTTGAACGGGGAAGAGCATCTCTTCGTTCTCGCACCGCACTACTTGTATAGACAGGATCCGCATGGACAACGCCTCTCTCTCCCTCCCGCCCCTGGTGCTCACGCCCGGCGAGGTCGACCTCGCCGCGCTGCGCCGCATCCATGTCGGCGGCGTGCAGCTGGCGCTCGATCCCGCGTCGCGCGCCGGCCTGCTCGCCTCCCAGGCGACGGTACGCAGGATCGTCGAGGCCGGCGACACGGTCTACGGCATCAACACCGGCTTCGGCAAGCTCGCGCAGACCACCATTCCGCACGAGCGCCTGGCCGAGCTGCAGCGCAACCTCGTGCTCTCGCACAGCGCCGGCACCGGTACGCCCTTGCCCGATGGCGTGGTGCGGCTGGTGCTCGCCACCAAGGCGGTGAGCCTGGCGCGCGGCCACTCGGGCATCGCGCCCGAGATCGTCGACGCGCTGCTCGCCCTCGGCAATGCCGGCCTGCTGCCGCGCATTCCGTCCAAGGGTTCAGTGGGCGCGTCGGGCGATCTGGCGCCGCTCGCGCACTTGGCCTGCGTGCTGATCGGCGAGGGCGAGGTCACGACGCCCGAAGGCGAGGTGATCGGCGGCGCCGAGGCGCTCTCGCGCATCGGGCTCAAGCCCTTCGTGCTCGGCCCCAAGGAAGGGCTGGCGCTGCTCAACGGCACGCAGGTATCCACGGCGCTCGCGCTTGCCGGCCTGTTCGGCGCCGAGGACGTGTTCGCGGCCGGCCTGATGGCGGGCGCGCTCTCGCTCGAGGCGATCCAGGGCTCGATCAAGCCCTTCGATGCGCGCATCCACGCCGCGCGCGGCCAGCCGGGCCAGATCGCGGTGGCCGCCGCGGTGCGCACGCTGCTCGAAGGCAGCGAGATCATCCCCTCGCATGCCGATTGCGGGCGCGTGCAGGACCCCTATTCGGTACGCTGCGTGCCGCAGGTGATGGGCGCCTGCCTCGACAACCTCGCGCATGCGGCGCGCGTGCTGCGCACCGAAGCGAACGCCGCATCCGACAACCCGCTGGTGTTCGACAACGGCGACGTGATCTCCGGCGGCAACTTCCACGCCGAGCCGGTGGCCTTCGCGGCCGACATCATCGCGCTCGCCGTCAGCGAAATCGGCGCCATTTCCGAGCGGCGCATGGCGCTCTTGCTCGACAGCGGGCTCTCGGGCCTGCCGCCCTTTCTGGTGCGCGACGGCGGCGTCAACTCCGGCTTCATGATCGCGCAGGTCACGGCCGCGTCGTTGGCGTCGGAGAACAAGTCGCTCGCGCATCCGGCCAGCGTCGACAGCCTGCCGACCTCGGCCAACCAGGAAGACCATGTGTCGATGGCCACCTTCGCCGGCCGGCGCCTGGCCGAGATGGTGGAGAACACGGCGGTGGTCGTCGGCATCGAAGCGATGGCCGCCGCGCAGGGCATCGAGTTGAAAAGAGGCCCCAAGAGTTCGCCCCTGCTCGAAGCCGAATTCGCCGCCATCCGCGAGCGCGTCGCCTTCATCGACCAGGACCGCTTCCTCGCGCCCGACATCGAATCCATGCGCCAGTGGGCGCGCCGGGGCCGCTGGCCCGAAGCCCTGCAAGCCATCCTGCCCAGCCGGGCCTGACACACACACACCGTTCCGTCATCTAAAGGACACTTCGTCATGAACGCACCCGACCCATTCGTTGCCCAGAAGAGCGATCCCCGCCATGACGCGAGCCGCGTGGTCCGCGCGCCGCGCGGCAGCACGCTCAGCTGCAAGAGCTGGCTCACCGAAGCGCCGTTTCGCATGCTGCAGAACAACCTCGACCCCGAGGTCGCCGAGCGCCCGCAGGACCTGGTGGTCTACGGCGGCATCGGACGCGCCGCGCGCGACTGGGCTTCCTTCGACCAGATCCTCGCGACGCTGAAGGAGCTCAACGACGACGAGACGCTGCTGGTGCAATCGGGCAAGCCGGTGGGCGTGTTCAAGACGCACGAGAATGCGCCGCGCGTCTTGATCGCCAACTCGAACCTGGTGCCCAAGTGGGCCACCTGGGAGCACTTCAGCGAGCTCGATCGCAAGGGCCTGATGATGTACGGCCAGATGACTGCCGGCAGCTGGATCTACATCGGCAGCCAGGGCATCGTGCAAGGCACCTTCGAGACCTTCGTCGAGGCCGGCCGCCAGCACTACGACGACGATCTTTCGGGCAAGTGGATCCTGACCGCCGGCCTCGGCGGCATGGGCGGTGCGCAGCCGCTGGCGGCCACGCTCGCCGGCGCGGTCTCGCTCAACATCGAGTGCCAGCAGGCCAGCATCGACTTCCGCCTGCGCACCCGCTATCTCGACAAGCAGGCCAAGGACATCGACGATGCGATTGCGCTGATCCAGCAGCACACGACGGCCAAGGAGGCGGTGTCGATCGGCCTCCTGGGCAACGCGGCCGAAGTGCTGCCCGAGCTCGTGAAGCGCGCCAAGGCGGGCGGCATCAAGCCCGACCTCGTGACCGACCAGACCTCGGCGCACGACCTCGCGAGCGGCTACCTGCCGATCGGCTGGACGCTGGCGCAATGGGAGGCCGCGAAGGCCGATGCCACGCAGCACCCCACCTTGCGCAAGGCGGCAGCCAAGTCCTGCGCGGTGCACGTGCAGGCCATGCTGGACTTCCAGGCCATGGGCATCCCGACCGTCGACTACGGCAACAACATTCGCCAGGTCGCCTTCGACGAAGGCGTCAAGAACGCCTTCGATTTCCCCGGCTTCGTTCCGGCCTACATCCGGCCGCTGTTCTGCGAAGGCAAGGGCCCGTTCCGCTGGGTCGCGCTCTCGGGCGATCCGGAAGACATCTACAAGACCGACGCCAAGATCAAGGAGCTGTTCCCCGAGAACACGCACACACATCGCTGGCTCGACATGGCGCGCGAACGCATCGCGTTCCAGGGCCTGCCGGCGCGCATCTGCTGGCTCGGTTTGGGCGAGCGCCACAAGGCGGGCCTGGCCTTCAACGAGATGGTGAAGTCGGGCGAGCTCAAGGGGCCGATCGTGATCGGCCGCGACCATCTCGACACCGGCTCGGTCGCGAGCCCGAACCGCGAGACCGAAGCGATGAAGGACGGCTCCGATGCCGTGTCCGACTGGCCGCTGCTCAACGCGCTGCTCAATACCGCCGGCGGCGCGACCTGGGTCAGCCTGCACCATGGCGGCGGCGTCGGCATGGGCTACTCGCAGCACTCGGGCGTGGTGATCGTCTGCGACGGCACCGACGCAGCAGCGAAACGCATCGAGCGGGTGCTGTGGAACGATCCGGCCACCGGCGTGATGCGCCACGCCGATGCGGGCTACGAACAGGCCGTCGCCACGGCGAAGAAGCACGCGTTGAAGCTGCCGATGGTCAAGTGAGGACGAAAGCATGTCCGAGATCTACCTGCACTACCTGAACCATCTCGACGTCCAGGCGCTGGCGATGACCGACGCCGAGATCGTCGCCGCGGTGGAAGAGGGCTTGCTGGCCCAGGGCCGCGGCCAGACCACCATCGAGCCGCGCATGCACCTCGTGCCCGAGAAGGACTACCCGGGCCACTTCAACGTGCTGCGCGGCTACATCCGGCCGCTCGGCGTGGCGGGCGTGAAGGTGGTGGGCGACTTCTATCGCAACTACGAGAAGGGCCTGCCCTCGGAGCTCGCGCTGCTCAACCTCTTCGACCCGAAGACCGGCGTGCCGGTGGCCATCATCGATGCCTCCGACATCACCGACATGCGCACCGGCGCGATCACCGCCATCGGCGCCAAGCACCTGGCGCGCAAGGATTCGAAGATCCTCGGCCACATCGGCGCGCGCGGCACCTCGTACTGGAACGTGCGCCTCCTGCATTCGATCTTCCACTTCGACGAGATCCGCGTGCATTCGCGCCGGCCCGAGAGCCGCGATGCCTTCGCGGCCCGCCTGGAACGGGACCTCGGCATGAAGATCACCGTCACCGAAGACTGGGAGTCCTGCGTGCGCGGCGCCGACATCGTGGTCGAGGCCTCGCGCCTCGAGAAGCCCGCGCCGATGCTTAAGACCGAGTGGATCAAGAAGGGCGCCTGCGTGATTCCCTACGGCACCATGAGCGCGGTCGAGCTCTCGCTGACCGACATCATGGACAAGATGGTGATGGACGACTGGGGCCAGGCCAAGGCCGGCCCCTTCGGCGCGCTGCGCGCGCACGTGGACAGCGGCAAGCTGTCCGAGAAGACGCTGCATGCCGAGCTCGGCCAGATCGTGGCCGGCCTCAAATCCGGTCGCGAGAGCGAGGACGAGACCAATCTCTTCTGGCACCGCGGCCTGTCGCTGTCGGACATCGCGCTCGGCGCGGCCATGCTCGCGAAGGCGAAGACCATGGGCCTCGGGCAGCAGCTGCGCTTTCGCTGAGATCGATGACGCCGGTCGCCAACGCGCGCATGTACTCGGCCACCGCCTCGGCGCGTGCCGACTGGAAAGCGCTGCTGGCGTGGGTGCTCGCGCACGCCGGGCTTGATTGGGAGGTGATCGACTACGACGCCCCGGCCCCGCTCTCCGCACTGTGGGCGCGCGACGACCTGGGCCTCGCGATGATGTGCGGCCTGCCGTTCTCGCAGCGCGCGCCGCGGCCCACGTTGATCGCGGCGGCGATCCCGTCGCCGGCGCGCTACGCGGGCCGGCCGATCTACTTCACCGACATCGTGGTGCGCGCCGATTCGAAGTACGAACGGCTCGAGGACACCTTCGGCGCCGTGGCGGGCTACACGCTGGCCGACTCGATGTCGGGCGGCGTCGCGTTTCGCAACCATCTCGCGCCGTACCGCGCCACGCACGGCCCTCGGCTCTACGCCCGCGCCGTGGGAAATCTCATCCACGCGCGCGGCGTCATCGAAGCCCTGGCCGCGGGCCGCATCGACGTCGGACCGCTCGACAGCTACTACCACGACCTGCTGCGCCGCAATGAACCGGCGCTGGCGCAACAGGTGCGCATCGTCGCCAGCACCGAGGCGATGCCGATCCCGCCGCTGGTCGCGACGGCGGCGCTCTCGCCCGACGAGCTCGCGCGCCTGCGCGATGCTTTGCAAGCCGCAGCCAAGACACCCGAGCTTGCAGCCGTCACGGAACGCTTGCTGCTTGCAGGCTTCGCCGTGCCCGATCCCGCAGACTACGAAGTCCTCGCGGCGATCGCCCAACGTGACATTCCACCCTTCGAGGAACTCTGATGATGATCAAGCGCCGTCTCGCCCTCCTCTTGCCGCTGCTGCTCGCCATGCCGTTGGGCGCGCAAGCTCAGAGTTATCCCGCCAAGCCGGTCCACCTGATCGTGCCCTTCGCGCCGGGCGGTCCGGCCGACGTGGTGGCCCGCGTGCTCGGACAGGAGCTCACCGAGATCATGGGCCAGCCCTTCGTGGTCGAGAACAAGGTCGGCGCCGCCGGCAACATCGGCGTCGACCTGATCGCCAAGGCCGCGCCCGACGGCTACGTGCTGGGCATCGTGCCGGTCGGCAACATCGCGGTGAATCCGAGCCTCTTTCCTTCGCTGCCGTACAAGGCCTCGGAGCTGCAGCCGGTCGCGATGCTCGCGACGGTGGAGAACGTGCTGGTCGTGAATGCCGCCGTGCCGGCGAAGTCGGTGAAGGAGCTGCTGGCGCTCGCGAAGCAGAAGCCCGGCAGCTTGAGCTTCGCATCGCCAGGCGCCGGCAGCCAGGCCCATCTGGCCGGCGAGCTGATGGCGCTCGATGCCGATGTGCAGCTGATCCACGTCCCCTACAAGGGCATCGGGCCGGCGCTGAACGACGTGGTGGGCGGGCAGGTGACGATGATGTTCGGTTCGATGTCGGCCGTGCTGCCGCACGTCAAGTCCGGCAAGCTGCGCGCGCTCGGCGTCGCCAGCCTCAAGCGCTCGGCCGCGATGCCCGAGCTGCCGACCATCGCCGAGCAGGGCCTGCCCGGCTTCGAGGCGGTGTCGTGGTACGCGTTGATGGCGCCGGCTGCGACGCCCAAGGCCGTCGTCGATCGCCTCAACGCCGAAAGCGCGCGCGTGCTGGCCAAGCCCGAGATGAAGGAGAAGTTCGGCGTGCTCGGCCTCGAGCCCGGCAGCGGCAAGCCGCAGGACATCGTTGCGACGATCCAGACCGAAACCGCGCGCTGGGCCGACGTGATCAAGAAGAAGAACATCAAGCCCGAGTGAGCGCGACGCAATGAGCCTGCACGCCTTCGACACCGCCGCCTTGCCCGTCACGCCGTGGAAGAACGGCGGCGGCAGCACGCGCGAGATCGCCTGCTGGCCGCCCGGCGCGGGGCTGGGGCGTTTCGAGTGGCGCCTGTCCATCGCCACCATTGCCGCGAGCGGTCCGTTCTCGGTGTTCCCGGGCGTCGACCGCACGATCATGCTGCTGGCCGGCGACGGCGTGCAGCTGCGCTCGGCCGATGGTGCGATCGACCACCGCCTTGCGACCCTGCACCGCCCCTTTGCCTTCAGCGGCGATGTGCCGCTGGCCTGCTCGCTGCTGGGCGGTGCGTCGAGCGACTTCAACGCGATGGTGCGCCGCGGGCGCTGGCATGCGAAGCTCCAGGTGCTGGAAAGCGCGGCGCTGCTGGACAGCGCGACCCACGGCATGCTGCTCGCGCTGCGCGGACAGTGGGAGCTCGACGGCGTGTCGACCATCGATTGCGCCGAGGGCGAAGGCCTGTGGTGGGCCGATGCGCCGCATGCGTGGCATGCCAGGCCCGACGGCGCCGATGCGCGGCTCCTGGCCGTTCGCTTCGATCCATGCCACGGCCGCACGGACAACCCGGAGACCTGAGAATGACATCGCCCGCTGCCTCCCTTGCGTCCGCCGACGGGTTGTGGACCGACCTGTTTCTTGCGCCCGGCGCCTTGCGCTATGCAGACTTGCCCGAGGGCACGCAGGCTGCCGTCGTGGTCGAGCAGGGCATGATCCGATGGATCGGCGCCGCGGCCTCGTTGCCGGCGGAGTGCGCAGGATTGCCGCGGCACGAGGGCGCCGGCGCACTCGTCACGCCCGGCCTGGTCGATTGCCACACGCATCTGGTCTATGGCGGCCAGCGCGCCAACGAGTTCGCGATGCGGCTCGCGGGCGCCAGCTACGAGGACGTGGCGAAGGCCGGCGGCGGCATCGTGTCGTCGGTGCGCGCCACGCGCGAGGCCGACGAAGACATGCTCTATGCCCAGGCCGCGCCGCGGCTCGAGCAGCTCTTGGCCGACGGCGTGTGCGCGATCGAGATCAAGTCCGGCTACGGCCTCTCGCTCGAGCACGAACGCAAGCAACTGCGCGTGGCGCGGCGGCTGGGCGAGGACTATGGCGTCACCGTGCGCACCACCTTCCTCGGCGCCCATGCGCTGCCGCCCGAATACGCGGGGCGCAGCGGCGACTACATCGAGCTCGTCTGCAACCAGATGATGCCGGCGCTCGCGGCCGAAGGGCTGGTCGATGCCGTCGACGTGTTCTGCGAGCGCATCGCCTTCTCGCTCGCCGAGACCGAGCGCGTGTTCCAGGCCGCGCAGGCGCTCGGCCTGCCGGTCAAGCTGCACGCCGAGCAGCTCTCCGACATGGGCGGCGCGGCGCTCGCGGCGCGCTACGGCGCGCTCTCGTGCGACCACGTCGAGCATCTCTCGGCCGAAGGCATCGCTGCGATGCGCGATGCCGGCACGGTCGCCGTGCTGCTGCCCGGCGCCTACTACACGCTGCGCGACACCCACCTGCCGCCGATCGAGGCGCTGCGCGCGGCGGGCGTGCCCATGGCCGTTTCCACCGACCACAACCCCGGCACCTCGCCGGCGCTGAGCCTGCTCCTGATGATGAACATGGCCTGCACGCTGTTCCGCCTCACCGTGCCCGAGGCGCTGGCCGGCGTGACGGTGCATGCCGCGCGCGCGCTGGGCCTGCAGGAAACGCACGGTGCGATCGCCGTCGGCGCGCCGGCCAACTTCGTGCTGTGGGACGCCCGCGACGTGGCGGAACTGGCTTACTGGTTCGGCCGGCGCGCCGCCAGGCGCATCGTGCGGCAGGGACGCATTGCATAGAAAAAGCCCGATGAGCAAGAAGACTCTTTTCGCCAAGGACGCGCTGCTGCCCGCCGGCTGGCGCCGCAACGTGCTGCTGAGTTGGGACGATGCGGGCCGGCTCACGCAGGTGCAGCCCGATGCCGTGGCGCCGCGGGACGTGCCCGTGTCCGCGGGCCCCCTGATCTCCGGCATGCCCAACCTGCACTCGCACGCCTTCCAGCGCGCCTTCGGCGGGCTCACCGAATTCCGCGGCGCGGCGCAAGACAGCTTTTGGAGCTGGCGCACGCTGATGTACCGCTTCGCCGCACAGATCTCGCCCGCGCAGGTGGAAGCCATCGCGACTTGGCTCTACATCGAGATGCTCGAGGCCGGCTTCACCTCGGTCTGCGAATTCCACTACCTGCACCACGACGTCGACGGCCGGCCCTATGCCGACGATGCCGAGCTGGCACTCGCGCTGCTGCGCGCCGCCGCGCGCGCGGGCATCGGCCTCACGCTGCTGCCGGTGCTCTACCAGGCCAGCGGCTTCGGCGGCCTGCCGCCGAACGAAGGCCAGCGCCGCTTCATCCGTGCGACCGATTCGATGCTGCGCCTGCTCGAGCGCCTGCGCCCGCTGTGCGAGGCGCAGGGCGCGCGGCTCGGCCTGGCGCCGCACTCGCTGCGCGCGGTGCCGCCCGAGGGCCTGCGCGAGGCGCTGGCAGGCCTGGACGCGATCGATGCCACCGCGCCCGTCCACATCCACATCGCCGAGCAGACCGCCGAGGTGGATGCCTGCCTGGCCTGGAGCGGCCAGCGCCCGGTCGCCTGGCTGCTGGACCATGCCGAGGTCGACGCGCGCTGGTGCCTGGTGCATGCCACGCACATGGATGCGGACGAATACCGGCGCGCGGCCGCGAGCGGCGCGGTCGCGGGCCTGTGCCCGACCACCGAGGCCAACCTGGGCGACGGCATCTTCGATTTCGGCGCCTGGCGCGCGGCCGGCGGCCGCTGGGGCGTGGGTTCCGACAGTCATGCCTGCGTCAACGCGGCCGAGGAATTGATGATGCTCGAATACGGCCAGCGGCTGGCCACCCGCCAGCGCAATGTCGGCGCCGATGCAGCGCAGCTTTCGGTGGCAAGCGCGATGACGCTGGCGGCCGTGCAGGGCGGGGCGCAGGCATCGGGCCGCGCAGTCTCCGGCATGGCGCCCGGCCAGCAGGCCGACTTCATGGCGCTCGACGCTCAGCATCCGTCGCTGGCCGGCCTGCCCGCCGCCGAGATGCTCTCGGCCCATGTGTTCGCCAGCCATCGCACCAGCGCCGTCGACACGGTATGGGTCGCGGGCCGGCCGCGCGTCGCGGCCGGGCGCCATCCTCTTCATTCCGAAGCCGCCGCGGCCTTCGTCGCCGCGCGCTCCCAACTGCTCAGGACACCATGACCTTCGAAACCACCGAGCCCGCTTTCCGTTTCCGCCAGGGCACGCGCCCCTTGCTGATCTCGATGCCGCATGTCGGCAGGCATGTGCCTGCCGCGCTGGCGGCGTGCTTCACCGACGAGGCGCGCCGCGTTCCCGACACCGACTGGCACCTCGAACGCCTCTACGACTTCGCCGACGAGCTCGGCGCCTCTGTGCTAGTCGCCACGCATTCGCGCTACGTGGTCGACCTGAACCGCCCGCCGGACAACCAGAACCTCTATCCGGGCCAGGACACCACGGGCCTGTGCCCGGTCGACACCTTCGACAAGACCCCGATCTACGCCGCCGGCGACCTGCCCGGCGAAGCCGAGATCGCAGCGCGCGTCGATGCCGTCTGGCGGCCCTACCACCGGCAGCTGCAGGCCGAGCTCGACCGCCTGAAGGCCGTCCACGGCACCATCGCGCTGTGGGATGCGCATTCGATCCGCTCGGTGCTGCCGCGCTTCTTCGAGGGCCGGCTGACCGACCTCAACCTCGGGACCGCCAACGGCGCGAGCTGCGATCCGGCGCTGGCTGCCACGCTGCTCGGCATCGCGACCTCGAACCCGGCCTACACCGGCGTGCTCAACGGGCGCTTCAAGGGCGGCCATATCACGCGCCAGTACGGCAACCCGGCGGCCGGCGTGCATGCCGTGCAGCTGGAGATGACGCAGGCCAGCTACATGCAGGAGACGCTGCCCTTCGACTACCTGCCCGAGGTCGCGGCCGGCGTGCAGCCGCAGGTGCGGCGCATGCTGGAAGCGGTGCTCGACTTCGTCGAGAAGAAGCAGCGATAACCGGCCGCGCGCCGGGCCATGGCGCGCTTTCTACAATCCGGGGCATGAAGCCCCTCGTCTACACCCGCGCCCGGCAACTGCCCGGCATCCTGGCCGAACGCATCGCCATCCTCGACGGCGCGATGGGCACGATGATCCAGCGCTTCAAGCTCAGCGAGGCGCAGTACCGCGGCGAGCGTTTCAAGGACTTCCCGCGCGACGTCAAGGGCAACAACGAGCTGCTCTCGCTGACCCGCCCCGACGTGATCCGCGACATCCACGAGGGCTACCTGGCCGCCGGCGCCGACCTGATCGAGACCAACACCTTCGGCGCCACCCGCATCGCGCAGGAGGACTACAAGATGGCCGAGCTGGCGCGCGAGATGAACTTCGAATCGGCCCGCATCGCGCGCGCCGCCTGCGACAAATTCAGCACGCCCGACAAACCGCGCTTCGTGGCCGGCGCCCTGGGCCCGACGCCCAAGACCGCCAGTATCAGCCCCGACGTGAACGATCCCGGCGCGCGCAACGTGAGCTTCGAGGAGCTGCGCGCGTCCTACTACGAGCAGGTCGAGGCGCTGGTCGAAGGCGGCGCCGACGTGCTGCTGGTCGAAACCATCTTCGACACCCTCAACGCCAAGGCCGCGCTGTTCGCGATCGACGAGTACTTCGAGACGAGCGGCGAGCGCCTGCCGCTCATCATCAGCGGCACCGTGACCGATGCCTCCGGCCGCATCCTGAGCGGCCAGACCGTGACCGCCTTCTGGCACAGCGTGCGCCATGCACGGCCGCTGGCCATCGGCCTCAACTGCGCGCTGGGCGCTGCGCTGATGCGGCCCTACATCCAGGAGCTGGCGCGCGTGGCCGACGACACCTTCATCAGCTGCTACCCCAACGCCGGGCTGCCCAACCCAATGAGCGAAACCGGCTTCGACGAAACGCCCGAGGTCACCTCGCGTCTCCTGCACGAGTTCGCCGCCGACGGGCTGGTCAACATCGTCGGCGGCTGCTGCGGCACCACGCCCGACCACATCGCCGCCATCGGGCGATCGGTGGCACCGCTGGCTGGCCGCGCGCTGCATCGCGCGGCGGCCTACCCCGAAGCCGCCTGAAGTAAAGACGCACCCGGGCGGTGCACGCTTTAGCGCGGCTGGCCGTTGCTGAGGGTAGGCCGTGGCTGATTGACAACATGTCGAGCGCGCGTAGCCTGAGCGCAAAGGAACATTCCATGAACAAGCTCGTCCAGCGATGGATCGGCATCGGCACCATCGCCCTGGTTCTGCCGGTCGCCGCGGCGGCGCAGGAGGCTTTCGCCCGCGGCACGGTCAATCTGCGTGCCGGCCCCTCGGGCGATTACCCGCTGGTGGCGCGCCTGGGCCACGGCCAGCCTTTCGAAGTGCTCGGCTGCACCAGCGGCTATGCGTGGTGCGACGTGGTCCTGCCCGACGGCGTGCGCGGCTGGGTCTATGCCGCCAACATCGACTACGCCTACGACGATGACCGGCGCGTGCCCTTGGCCACCTATGGCGCCATCATCGGCGTGCCGATCGTCGGTTTCACGATCGGCAACTACTGGAGCAACCACTACCGCGACCGCCCCTGGTACGGCGAGCGGCGCTGGTGGGGCGGCCACCATCCGCCGCCGCCCGTGGCCGGCTGGCGGCCGGTGCCGGCTCCGCGGCCGGACTGGCGGCCCAATCCGTGGCGCGACCCCGGCTACGCGCATCCGGGACCGGGCTTCCGTCCGCAGCCGCAGCCGGGCTGGCGGCCTTCGCCAGGGCAGCATCCACCGCCGGATCACGGTGTCCGGCCGCCGCGCCCCGACCGCGGTTTCCGACCGCCGGAGCACGCCGGCCCGCCGAACGTGCATCCGGGCCGTTCGCGGGACGTGCATCCGGGGCGTCCGCCGGACGTGCATCCGGGGCGTCCGCCGGCCATGAATTCCGGCCAGCCGGGCGCTCGTCCGCCGGTTGCGTTGCCGGGCGCTGATCTGCGGCAACGACAGCTGGACCGGATCAACCGCGCGCCGCCCGGCACGACGCCGGGGGACAGCAGGCCAAGCGGCGGCCTGTAGCGCTCTAGGGCTTCTTCTTGCGCGCGATCAGCGCGACGAAGCGCTGCGCGCCCAGCCCCAGCGGGCGTTCGCGCGACCACACCACGTCGACCCACAGGTCGAGCCCGTTCGACAGGTTCTCGAACGGGATCTCCACCAGCGCGCCGGCCGCCACGTGCGGGCGGGCGAAGTTGCGCGGCAGCCAGCCCCAGCCCAGGCCGGCGGTGATCAGGCTCAGCGCGGCCAAGGCGTTGTCGGTGCGCCAGACATGCCGCGCGAACACGAAGCGCGGGTCGCTGGTGGCGAGATCGCGCCCGGCCACCACGATCTGGCGCGTCGTCGTCAAGTGCTCCTCGCGCAGCCGGCCGCCGGCCGCGGCCAGCACCGGATGGTCGGGCGCCATCACGGCCACCATGGTGTCGCTGGCCACTTCCTGAAAGCCTTCGCGGCCGTCGAGGCTGGGCCGCTCGAAGACCAGCGCCAGCTGCGCGCGGCCGCTGTGCAGCAGCGCCAGCGCATCGGCCTGCGGCGCCGCCAGCACCTCCACTTCCAGCAGCGGGTACTCCTGCGCCAGCGCGGCCAGTGGCGCGCTCCAAGGCGCGGCCAGCAGCTCGGGCGCGATCGCGAGCGTGAGCCGGTGCTCCAGGCCCTGGGTCAGCGCCAGCGCCTGCACCTGCAGTTGCTTGAGCTGCGCCGCGAGCAGCCGCGCCTGCGGCTCCAGCGAACGCGCCGCGGCCGTCGGCTGGGGCTCGCGGCCGCTGCGGTCGAAAAGCGGCAGGTCCAGCTCGGCTTCGAGATTTGCGATCGCCATGCTCACCGCCGAGGGCACGCGGCCGAGCGCCCGCGCGGCGGCCGAAAAGGAGCCGTGGTCGAGCACGGCCAGGAACACGTGCACGTTGTCGCTGGAGAAACTCATGGCAACGATCTTTCAATAATTCTGAAAGATGATCACTTTTTATATCAGAGGAGCGCACATAAAGTAGGGGGCAAACCAATCCAAACAGGAAGATTTCATGCAAGGGCTCAAGCGCCGCGTCGTCTACATCACGCTCTACGAAGGTCTCGCCATCGTCGCGGCCAGCGCCGGGCTGGCGCTGATGTCGGGGCAGGGCATGGGCCACTCGGGCGTGGTGGCGGTCATCGCCTCGGTCATCGCGATCCTCTGGAACCTCGCTTTCAACACCCTGTTCGAGCGCTGGGAGTCGCGCCAGGCCGTGCGCGGCCGCAGCCTGCGCCGCCGCGTCGCCCACGCGATCGGCTTCGAGGGTGGCCTGGTCGCCTTCCTGGTGCCTATCTTCGCCTGGTGGATGGAGGTGAGCCTGTGGCAGGCGCTGGTGATGGACCTGGGCCTGGTGGTGTTCTTCCTGGTCTACACCTTCGTCTTCAACTGGGCCTTCGACCTGCTGTTCGGCCTGCCCGCATCGGCGGCCGGGGCCGCCCAGCCGGCGTAAAATCCGCGGCTCCCAAGGAGCGTTGCAGCGCGGCACCTTCCACTGAAGAGTCCGCGTCAGGCTTGGGCTCGCAACGACGCTCGCCTGACCCCCGTTCCGCAGGTGAGCCCATGTCCTCCGATCCCTCTTCCGCCCTCGTTCCCCCGATGAAGCTGTCCGGCCTCGAGCCGGTGCAGATCGGCGCGGGCACGCTCTTCGTCAACATCGGCGAGCGCACCAACGTCACCGGCTCCAAGGCCTTCGCCCGCATGATCCTGAACGGCCAGTTCGAGGAAGCGCTGGCGGTGGCGCGCCAGCAGGTCGAGAACGGCGCGCAGGTGATCGACATCAACATGGACGAGGCCATGCTCGACAGCAAGGCCGCGATGGTGCGCTTCCTGAACCTGATCGCCAGCGAGCCCGACATCGCGCGCGTGCCGATCATGATCGACAGCTCCAAGTGGGAGGTGATCGAGGCCGGCCTGCGCTGCATCCAAGGCAAGGGCATCGTCAATTCGATCAGCATGAAGGAGGGCGAGGCCCAGTTCAAGCACCACGCGACGCTGCTGCGCCGCTACGGCGCGGCCGCGGTGGTGATGGCTTTCGACGAGCAGGGCCAGGCCGATACCTACGAACGCAAGATCGAGATCTGCGAGCGCGCGTACCGCATCCTGGTCGACGAGATCGGCTTCCCGGCCGAGGACATCATCTTCGACCCCAACATCTTCGCGATCGCCACCGGCATCGAGGAGCACAACAACTACGCGGTCGACTTCATCAACGCCACGCGCTGGATCAAGGAGAACCTGCCCGGCGCCAAGGTGTCGGGCGGCGTCTCGAACGTGAGCTTCAGCTTCCGCGGCAACGACCCGGTGCGCGAAGCGATCCACACCGTGTTCCTCTACCACGCGATCCAGGCCGGCATGGACATGGGCATCGTCAACGCCGGCATGGTCGGCGTCTACGACGACCTCGAGCCGGAGCTGCGCGAGCGCGTGGAAGACGTGGTGCTGAACCGCCGCTCCGACGCCGGCGAACGCCTGGTCGAAGTGGCCGAAACCGCCAAGAGCGGTGCCAAGGACGAGAGCAAGAAGCTCGAGTGGCGCGGCACGCCCGAGCATCCGGTGCACGTGAACCAGCGGCTCTCGCATGCGATGGTGCACGGCATCACCGACTTCATCGTCGAAGACACCGAAGAGGCCTACCAGCAGATCCTGGCCAAGGGCGGCCGGCCGCTGCACGTGATCGAGGGGCCGCTGATGGACGGCATGAACATCGTCGGCGACCTGTTCGGCCAGGGCAAGATGTTCCTGCCGCAGGTGGTGAAGTCGGCGCGCGTGATGAAATCGGCCGTGGCCCACCTCATTCCCTACATCGAGGAAGAGAAGCGCCAGGACGAGGCCGCGGGCCGCGACGTGCGCACCAAGGGCAAGATCATCATCGCCACCGTCAAGGGCGACGTGCACGACATCGGCAAGAACATCGTGACCGTCGTGCTCCAGTGCAACAACTTCGAGGTGGTGAACATGGGCGTGATGGTCCCGTGCCACGAGATCCTGGCGCGCGCCAAGGTCGAGGGCGCGGACATCGTGGGCCTGTCGGGCCTCATCACGCCCAGCCTCGAGGAGATGCAGTACGTCGCCGGCGAGATGCAGAAGGACGAGCATTTCCGCATCAAGAAGATCCCGCTCTTGATCGGCGGCGCCACCACAAGCCGCGTGCACACGGCGGTGAAGATCGCGCCGCACTACGAAGGGCCGGTGGTCTACGTGCCCGACGCCTCGCGCAGCGTAAGCGTGGCACAGTCGCTCCTGTCCGACCAGGCGGCCGCCTACATCGACGAGATCAACGCCGACTACGACAAGGTGCGGCACCAGCACGCCAACAAGAAGCAGACGCCGCTGTGGCCGCTCGCGAAGGCGCGCGCCAACAAGACGCCGATCGCCTGGGCGAACTACCTGCCGCCGGTGCCGAAGTTCCTCGGCCGGCGCGTGTTCCGGAACTTCGACCTCACCGAGCTGGCGAAGTACATCGACTGGGGCCCGTTCTTCCAGACCTGGGACCTCGCGGGCGCGTTCCCGGCGATCCTGAAGGACGAGGTGGTCGGCACCGAGGCCGTGCGCGTGTATGCCGACGGCCAGCGCATGCTCAAGCGCCTGATCGAAGGGCGCTGGCTCACTGCCAGCGGCGTGATCGGCTTCTGGCCCGCCAATACCGAGAACGACGACGACATCGTGCTCTACACCGACGAGTCGCGCACCGAGGCGGCGCTCACCTGGTGGGGCCTGCGCCAGCAGACCGAGAAGCAGGAAATCGAAGGCGTCATGCGCCCGAGCCGCTGCCTGGCCGACTTCGTCGCGGCGCGCGAGAGCGGCCTGAAGGACTATGTCGGCATGTTCGCCGTCACCGCCGGCCTGGGCGTCGAGAAGAAGGAGAAGTACTTCGTCGACGATCTCGACGACTACTCGGCCATCATGCTCAAGGCGCTGGCCGACCGGCTGGCCGAGGCTTTCGCCGAGGCGCTGCACCACCGCGTGCGCACCGATCTCTGGGGCTACGCGCCCGACGAGGGCTTGAGCAACGAGGACATGATCGGCGAGAAGTACCGCGGCATCCGGCCCGCGCCCGGCTACCCGGCCTGTCCCGACCACAGCGTGAAGCGGCCGATGTTCGACCTTCTGAACTGCGCGGACATCGGCATGACCCTGACCGAGAGCCTCGCCATGATGCCCGCCGCCAGCGTCAGCGGCTTCTACCTGAGCCATCCCGAGTCGACGTATTTCAATGTCGGCAAGATCGGGCACGACCAGTTGCAGGACCAGGCGGCGCGACGCAAGCAAAGCGAAGCGGATCTCGAGAGGCTGCTGGCACCCAATCTCTGATGATTCAGAAACTGATCTTTGCTGCCGCGCATTACGCGGCGCTGGCGATCTTTGTTGCCGGCTGCTGGGGCTTCGGCCGGGCGATCCTGTCGCGCATGGGTTCGCCGGTGCGCCACGACGTCTGGCTCGAGACCGCGATGGCCACCGCGCTCGGCGTCGGGGTCTTCATCTGCGCGTTCCAGCTGCTCGGCATCGCGGGCGTGATCAACACCGCCAGCGTGCTGCTGCTGGTCGCGATCGGCTTCGCGGCGGCGTGCGTGCAATTCCCGGCGTGGGGGCGGGAAGTGCGCGCCTTCGACCCCGGGCTGCCCCTGTCATGGGTCGACAAGGCGGGCCTGGTCGCGCTGGCGCTGGTCGCGCTGCCGACGCTGCTGGCGCCGCTGGCGCCGCCGGCCGCCTTCGACGAGCTGATGTACCACCTGCCGTATGCGCGCGAGGTGGCGCAAAGCGGCTCTCTCGGTATCCATGAGTGGCTGCGCTATCCCTGGTTTCCGTACAACTACAACCTGCTCTATGCCGCCGCGCTCCTGGTCGGCGACGACGTGCTGGCGCATTTCCTGAACGCGCTGGCCGGCTGGCTGTCGGTGTGGATGGTCTACCGCTTGGGCGTGCTGCACCTGAACCGCGTGCTGGGCTGCGCGGGCGCCGCCATCTGGCTCGGCATGGGCGACTATTCGAACGCCCTGATCGACACGGGCGTCGCGCTGTTCGTGCTGGCGGCCTGCACCGCCCTGTGGTGGTGGCGCGAATCGCTGCCGGAGCAGGGCCCGCGCTGGCTGGCGCTGGCGGCCTTCTTCCTCGGCCTCGCGGCGGGCTCCAAGTACCAGGCGCTGACCTTCCTGCCGCTGGTGGCCTGGTTCGTGATCCGCCGCGAACGGCGCCCGGGCGTCTGGGCCGTCGCGCTGCTGTGCTTCCTCCTTCCCTGCATCTACTGGTACGCGCGCAACGCCGTGATGACGGGCGATCCCTTCAATCCCATCGGCGCCAAGCTGTTCGGCTTCAGCAACTGGAACCTGGCCGACTACAAGAACCAGATCGACGACGTGCGCATCCATGCCGCCTTTCCCAGCCTCCTGATCTGGCCCGTGGTGCTCGCGCCTCTCAGCAAGGCCTGGCGGCGCTCGCCGGCCGTGCACGCGGCAATCATCTTCTGCGCCTATTCGGTGCTCGTCTGGGCGCTGACCTCGCGCTATCCGCGCTACCTGACGGCCTCATTCCCGCTGATCGCGCTGATCGCGGTGCTGGGCTGGCAGGTGCTGCTCGGCTGGATCGTGGCGGGGCTGCGCTGGCTGATGCCGGCGGCCGGCCGCGTGGGCTGGCCGGTGCGCGCGGGCAGTCTCTTCGTCGTTGTCTTTCTTGCGGCGCTCGCGGCGGTGTCGGTCCGGCATACCGCGCGCGCGCTCACCAAGGTGTCGCCGACGCCCGAGACGCGGGAGGCCTTCCTGCGCGCCAACGTGCCCGGCTATGCCGTCATGAACTACCTGCGCGAGCACGCCACTGGCCGCGTCTACCAGATCGCGCTGAGCGAGGCGATCTACTACGGGCCCAACCCGATCTGGGGCGACGCGCTGGGACCGTGGCGCTACACGGACTTTCTTCCTCTTCCCCCGGCCGAGATGGCGCACAAGCTCGCGAAACTGGGCTTCGAGGCCATCGTCATGCCCTACACGATGGTGCCGCAGATCACGACCAAGCCTGGTTTCGACGATCATTTCGCCTTGATGTACGAGAAAGACGGCGCCAAGGCCTATCGCATCCTGCAATACAAGAATGACCGAGCACCCTGATCCGCGCCCCGTCCCGCTGCCCGTACCGCCTGCACTGACCGCACTGCGGATTGCTGCCGTGATCCCGTGCTTCAACGAGGCACTGGCCATCGCGCAGGTGGTGGACGAGTTCCGCGCGGTCCTGCCCGAGGCCGAAGTCCATGTGTTCGACAACGCCTCGACCGACGACACCGCGGCCGTCGCCCGCGCCGCCGGCGCGCGCGTGACGCACGTGGCGCTGCGCGGCAAGGGCAACGTGGCGCGGCGCATGTTCGCGGACGTCGAGGCCGACATCTACGTGATGGTCGACGGTGATGCCACCTACGACCTCGGCGAGCTGCGCCGCCTGATCGACACGCTGGTCGACGGCAACCTCGACATGGTGGTCGGCTCGCGCGTCGACGACGGCGAGGACGCGCACACGTACCGAACGGGGCACCGCTTCGGCAACCGCCTGCTGACCGGCGCGGTGGCGGGGCTCTTCGGCGGCCATCTCACCGACATGCTCTCAGGCCTGCGCGTGTTCTCGCGGCGCTACGCCAAGTCCTTTCCGGCCGTCTCGGAGGGCTTCGAGATCGAGACCGAGCTCACGGTCCATGCGCTGGAATTGCGCATGCCCTTCGCCGAGCTGCCGGTGCGCTACCGCTCGCGCCCGGAAGGTTCGCACAGCAAGCTCTCGACCTACCGCGACGGCTGGCGCATCCTCAAGACCATCTGCAAGCTGTTCGTGAGCGAGCGGCCGCTGCTCTTCTTCTCGGGCATCGCGACCGTGCTGGCGCTGGCCTCGATCGCGGCGGCCGTGCCGCTGGCCATCACCTACGCGCAGACCGGGCTGGTGCCACGGCTGCCCACCGCGGTGCTGCTGACCGGCACCATGCTGAGCGCGATGCTGGCCTTCGTCTGCGGCGTGGTGCTGCATACCGTGACCATCGGGCGGCAGGAGGCCAAGCGCTTGCGCTACCTTTCGATCCCGGGCGTGCGCCATCGCGGCCGCGCATGAAGGCGGGCCGCGAATTCCTGTTCTTCGCGATCGCCGGCGTCGCCGGCCTCGGGGTCGATGTGGGCGTGCTGTATCTCGCGGCGCCCTGGCTCGGCTGGTACTTCGCGCGCGTGCTGTCCTTCGTGGCGGCCGCGACCGCGACCTGGGCCCTGAACCGGCGCTACGCCTTCGCGACCCGGCATTCGGGCGTCTCGATGCTGCGCGAGTACCTCGGCTATCTGCTGACCATGCTGGGCGGCGCTTTCGTCAACTACGGCGTCTACGTGCTGGTGCTGCACACCTTCACCGGCCCCTGGGCGCCAGCGGCCGGCGTCGCGCTCGGCAGCGTGGCGGGACTGGTGCTCAACTTCCTCTCGGCGCGGCACCTGATATTCAAGTCGAGGCGCGAGCGGTGAGGGCTGCTGTCGCTTATCACGGTCACAACGAGTAGCACGGCATCGCGCGACCGGGCAGCGCCGCGCGCGACTTGGGCGGGCTGGGTTGTGGACGGCGCCCATACGGGGCGCACGCTGACAGTGACTGCCTGCGGTGCGGATACGCTGCTGCTTCCATCTGCTCACGCAGGCATCGCTCGATGACCTCTCCTCGCCGCAAGTTCCTGCTGATTGCGGGGGCACTCGCTGCATCCGGTGCATCGTGGGCAGCCTGCGCTGCCAAGACATCGGCCGCGGCCAGGACCGGCCCCTTCGATGCGCAGGAATCCAGGGCATTGGACCGGCTCAATGGGGCGACTGCGACGCCGGTGCTTTCCCGGGGCGCCAGAGGCGCCGCGGTGGTTCGTGCCCAGATCCTGCTTGACCGCGCATGGTTCTCGCCCGGCGAGATCGACGGCGGCTTTGGTGCCAACATGCGGCGGGTGGTGGCCGCGTACCAGACGGCGAGCGGCATCGCTCGCACCGGCAAGGTGGACGCCGCCACCTGGGCGGCCCTCAGAAACGACACCGCGCCTTTGTTCGCCGCATACGTCATCACCGAGAGGGATGCTGCCGGGCCTTTCACGGCGACGCCGAAGGACATGGCCGACAGGGCAAAGCTGAAATCGCTCGACTACGAATCCGTCGAGGAAGCGTTGGCGGAAAAGCATCACATGGCGCCGAAGCTGCTGGCGGACCTGAACAAGGGCGCGCGCTTCAGGGCCGGCGATGAGATCGTGATTGTCAACGTGGCCGGCGCCGCGGATCCAGCGGTTGTGAAAGCCGCGGCGTCGATCGAGATCGACAAGTCCGAGCACATGCTCTTCGTGCTCGACCGCGACGGCAGGTCGCTGGCCGGCTTCCCGATCAGCATCGGCGGGCGGCTTGATCCCTTGGAACTCGGCAGGATGAGGATCACCAACGAAGTGAAGAATCCGACCTTCACCTACGACCCCGGGCTCCTCAAGAAGGCGCCAGCGAAGGCGAAGAAGGTCGAAGTGCCGCCCGGTCCCAACAATCCGGTGGGCAGCATCTGGATTGGACTTTCGAAACCGCACTGGGGCATTCACGGAACGCCGTCTCCCGCGCGCGTCGGGCACCAGGAAACCAATGGCTGCATTCACCTGACCAACTGGAATGCGGCGCGATTGTCGACACTGGTCAAGACCGGATTTGCTGTGGAGGTAAAGCCATAGCGGCCGTGGCGGTCAGTGCAGCACCCCCGACACCACCACCGGAATCTCGGTCGCCGGCGGCGTGTTGCGGCTGCGGCCGCAGCGCACGATGCCGTCGATCATCACCATGCCGACGCCCGGGATGTCGCCCAGCTGCACGCTCTCGAGCAGCGTCTTGCCGGCCGTGTGCTGCGCGCGGTCCATGAACACGAAGTCCGCCGCGCGGCCGACCTCGATCAGCCCGCAATTGAGCTTGCGGATGCGCGCCGTGTTGCCGGTCGCGAAGCAGAACACCAGCTCGGCCGGGATGTTCGCGATCGAGGACAGCATCGCCACCATGCGCAGGATGCCCAGCGGCTGCACGCCGGAGCCGGCCGGCCCGTCGGTGCCGAGGATCACGCGGTGCGGGCACTTCAGATCGAGCGCCGCCTTGGCCGCCGCGATGGCGACGCGCTCGTTGCCGTTGTGCACGATCTCGATCGCGCGCGAGGACTTCTCGCACAGCTCGCACACGTGCGCCTCGGGCAGCGAGGTGTGGCCGCCGTTGATGTGGCCGATGATGTCGGCATCGGCCTCGAGCACCACGTCCTTGTCGATCAGGCCCGAGCCGGGGATGGAGGGCCCGCCGGTGTGGATGGTGCTCTGGATGCCGTACTTGCGCGCCCAGGCCACCATCTCCTTGGCCTCGTAGCCCGCCTTCACCGAGCCCAGGCCCACCTCGCCCAGGAGGCCCACGCCGGCCTCGGCCAGTTCCTTGAAGTCGCTCTCGACCATGCCCTTCTCGAGCACCGGCGCGCCGGCCAGCACCTTGACGCCGCCGGGGCGGAAGTTGTCGAAGGCGCGCTGCGCGGTGATGGCCAGCGCTTTCACGCCCACGATGTCCTTGGGCCGGCCGGGCAGGTGCACTTCGCCGGCGGAAATCATGGTGGTCACGCCGCCGTTCATCGTCGAATCGATCCAGCCGAGCTGGCTCTGGCGCGGCGTCCAGTCGCCGAACACCGGGTGGACGTGGCTGTCGATCAGGCCGGGCGCGACGCAGGTCTTCTTCGCGTCGATCACGGTCTGCGCGCCTTCGAGATCGCAGTCCTTCTCCTTGCCGACCGCGACGATCAGCCCGTCGTTCACGACGATGGTGTCGGCCTCCAGGATAGGCTTGTCGATGTCGCCCGACAGCAGCAGGCCTATGTTCCGGATGACGACCTTGCCCGACTTTGCGCCGGTTGCGACTTCTGCCATTTGTTTGCCTCGTGGGGTGGGGTGGTTGTCTCTTCCTCGGAAGCGCCCGCATCGACCGTGCGCAGCACCGTCTCGATCACGAAGTCTTCCCAGTGCGCGACCGCCTCCGGCGTTTCCAGCGGCTCGCCCAGGAAGGCGGTCAGCGTGTGGCGATTCGATGTGTAGAAGTAGCCGGTGGAGGCGATCAGCAGGTAGAGATCGCGCGCCGCCACGTCGTCGCGGAACAGCCCCTGCGCGACGCCGCTCTCGAGCAGCTTCTGGATGATCGCGATGGCGCGCGACGAATACTCGCGCGCGCGCAGCGACTTCGCCACGTGCCGGCCCTTGTGCAGGTTCTCGGTGTTGAGCAGGGTGACGAACTCGGGGTTCTTGCGGTAGTAGCCGAGCACGAAGCGGATCACCGCCGTCAGTGCCTCGACCGGCCGCGAGGCGTCGAGGTCGATCGCGGCCTCGGCTTCGTCCATGCGACGGTAGATGCCTTCGAGCACCGCGATGAAGAGGCCTTCCTTGCTGCCGAAGTAGTAATAGATCATGCGGTCGTACGACTTGGCGGCCTTCGAGATCTTCTCGACGCTGCCGCCGTCGTAGCCGTACTTCGCGAACACCTTGGTGGCCGCGCGCAGGATGCTCTCGCGCGTGGCCTGCGCGGCGGCCTCGCGCACGCCGGTGCGGCGCGTGGCCGGCTTGGGCAGGATCGCCTTGCGCGTGGCCATGGCTCAGTAGCGGCCGCCGCCGGGCCGCCCCAAGGCGAGCCGCGCCGCCCCCCCGGGGGGTGGAGTTACACGAGCGAAGCTCGCGAAAAGCCGGGGGGCTGTCATTTCTCGGCGAAGGCGCGTTCGACGACGAAATCGCCGGGGGTCGACGTATTGCCTTCCTTGAAACCTCTTGCTTCGAGGATGTGCTTCAGGTCGACCAGGAGCCCCGGGCTGCCGCACAGCATCACGCGGTCTTCCGCGGCATTGAGCGGCGGCAGGCCCAGGTCGTCGGTCAGCTTGTTGGTCTCGATCAGCTCGGTGATCCGGCCCATGTTGCGGAACTCCTCGCGCGTCACGGTCGGGTAGTAGAGCAGCTGCTTCTCGATCATCTCGCCCAAAAACTCGTGCTTCGGCAGGTGGTCGGTCACCAGGTCGTGGTAGGCCAGCTCGTCGACCTGTCGCACGCCGTGCACCAGGATGACCTGCTCGAACTTCTCGTAGGTGTCCGGGTCCCGGATGATGCTCATGAAGGGTGCGAGGCCGGTGCCGGTGCCGAACAGGTAGAGGCGCTTGCCGGGCAGCGTGTAGTCGATCAGGAGCGTGCCGGTGGGCTTGCGGCCCACGATGATGTTGTCGCCGACCTGGATGTGCTGCAGCTTCGAGGTGAGCGGGCCTTCCTCGACCTTGATGCTGAGGAATTCCAGGTGTTCTTCGTAGTTGGGGCTCACGATGCTGTAGGCGCGCAGCAAGGGCTTGTTGTTGACCTTGAGGCCGATCATCGTGAAGTGGCCGTTGGAGAAGCGCAGCGCCGGGTCGCGCGTGGTGGTGAAGGTGAACAGGCGGTCGGTCCAGTGGTGGACGCTCAACACGCGTTCTTCGCTGAATGCACTCATAGGAATCAGGGATGGTTATGAATGAAAAGGGAACCTGCCGATTGTCGGCGACGCCGCGAAAACACCATTGCCAGCGTCGATTCTGTTTGCTACATTGGCCTTCAATGTAGTGAATGCAACATGAAGGTGTAGGGAATACTACACAAACAGTGAGCCCAATACAAGCCGGTTTCCGGCGCGGTTGTTGCAGATCCGATCGGCCCTGATTTAAAGAGTAGCCCCCGATGACCGAACACACCAAGACAGACGGATTGCCCGGCATGGACATGCCGGTATTGCCCGAGGCCGGCGGCCGCTCGCCCCTGCGCAACGAGCGCATGAGCGCCAGCAAGGTCGAGTGCAACGCCTGCCCGGTGCTGTGCCAGATCTCCGAGGGGCGCACCGGCGCCTGCGACCGCTATGCCAACCGCGAGGGCGTGCTGGTGCGCGTCGATCCGGTGCTGCTCCTGCGGCGCGAACTGGCGAGCGAATCGCCCGTGCTGGTGCCTTTCGCACGCCCGGCGGCCGAACAGGCGAGCGCCGAGGCGGACCCGGACTGGAAGGGCGATCTCCTCCATGCCGACGAGGTCTTTGTCACCGGCGTGGGCTCCTCCACCACCTACCCCGACTACAAGCCCGCTCCCTTCATCGTGGCTTCCAAAGCCCAGGGCGTCGACATGGTCACGGTCGTGACCGAGGGCATCTTCAGCTACTGCAGCTTCAAGGTGAAGATCGACACCGACCGCTTCCTCGGCGCCGAGCAGGCCAACGTGCGTTATCGCGGCGAGGTGGTGGGCCACGTCACCACGGCCGAGTACGGCTCGCAGATGCTCTCGCTCGGCGGCGTGCACCACCTCACCGGGGGCAGCAAGAAGGAAGGCCGCATGACGGTCGAGCTGATGCAGCTGCTGGGCAACAAGAAGCCGGTCGAATGCGTGATCGACGGCGGCGCCAGCATGGTGATCCAGGCCGGCCGCGCGCCCATCGTCAATGGCGTGGAGGAAAAGCGCATGCGCGTGGGCTGCGGCTCGGCGGCCGTCGGCATCTTCGCGCGCCAGCTCTTCAGCCAGGCTGACGAGGTGGTGGTGGTCGACGACCACATCACCGGCGTGCTGACCGAGCACCAGGCCGGCCGCTGCCTCGACATGCCGCCCTCGGGCATTCAGATGCGCGGGCGCAAGTCCACGCCCGGGCGCTACTTCCAGGTGGCTAATCCCGGCAACGGCTGGGGCGGCACCGACATCGACGATCCGCTGTCGATCATCGAGGGCTGGGAAGAGGGTGTGGCCAAGCCGGGCCTGCGTCTCCTGATGACTTCCACCACCGGGGAGCACGCGCAGTGGTACGTGCTCGACGAGCAGCTTCGGCCGGTCGAGCAGGAGATGCCGGCCGAAGTGCGCCGCGTCGTCGAGCGCATCGGCGAGAACTGCGAGCCCTCGCTGTGCAGCGTGCTCTTCCTCGGTGGCGCCGGCGGGTCCTTGCGCGCCGGCGTCACCGAGAACCCGGTGCTGCTCACGCGCGCCATCAAGCGCGCGCTGGTCAACGTGACCTGCGGCGGCGCACCGGCCTATGTGTGGCCCGGCGGCGGCATCACGGTGATGGCCGACGTCCTGCGCATGCCCGACAACAGCTTCGGCACCGTGCCCACGCCCGCGATCGTCGCGCCCATCGAGTTCAGCATGCGGCGCGAGGACTACGCTGCACTCGGCGGCCACATGGAGCATGTGTTCTCGCTCGAACAGGCGCTGGCGCGCGGCGCCTGGCAGAACGACGGCGCGCCGCTGGCGCGCCAATGGCTTCGCATGGACGATGCGAATCCCTGGCCCCTGGGCCAACCGCCGATGCTCGGCTAAGGACTTCATTCCATGACCGCCCAACGCACCGCGCTCGACGGCGGCCGCTGGCATCTCAACCACGGCCCGATCGACATCGTGGCCGAGGCGCATGGCGACCCGGTCGAGGTGGCCGTCGCGCACGAGCTCGCATGGCGGCGCTTCGGCGGCGTGCTCGAAGAGCTGGTGGCCGAATTGCCCCTGCTGCGCCAGCCCGTGGGCGCCGACTGCGCGCTGCAAGGCCCGATTGCGCAACGCATGTGGCAGGCCTGCGCCCCGTTCAGTGCCGGCTTCATCACGCCGATGGCCGCCGTGGCCGGTGCCGTGGCGCAGGAACTCATCGCCTGCTACGGGCGCCCCGGCATCGAGCGCGCGTGGATCAACAACGGCGGCGACATCGCGCTGCATCTGGCGCCCGGCCATTCGGCGCGCGTCGGCCTGTTCGCCGATCTCGCGCGCTTCGACCTGCGCGACGGCGGCCCGATCGCGACCGACGGCCAGTTCGAGATCGGCGCCGAGATGCCGGTGCGCGGCGTCGCCACCAGCGGCTGGCGCGGCCGCAGCTTCTCGCTCGGCATCGCCGACAGCGTGACCGTGCTCGCGGCCACCGCGGCCGAAGCCGATGCCGCGGCCACCGTGATCGCCAACGCGGTCGATGTCGCCGACCCGGGCATTCGCCGCCTGCCGGCCAGCGCCTGCAAGGACGACAGCGATCTGGGCGACATCCCGGTGACGACCGAGGTGGAGCCGCTGGCGCCCGCGCAGGTGCGCCGCGCACTGGATGCGGGCGCGGTCCGCGCGGCCGAGCTGCAGCGCATGGGCCTGGTGTGGTCGGTCGTGCTGGTTTGTCAGGGGCAATGGGCGATGGTCGAGCCCTTAAGCTTGCATGCGTCGGGTGGCTCGGCCATTGCGGGCCAGCCCCGCGCCGCTGCAGTTGGTTCAGTATTTGCTTAACGAAAAGCAGGGCTTCCTTTCATGATCGATATACGTCGCGTTTTCACCCATGTCGAGCACATCCACCACGAGTTCGGACCGCGCGCCGCAACGCCGCTGGTGCGCGGCGCCATCGGCGCGGTGCTGACCAATCCCTTCGCGGGCCGCTACGAGCCCGACATCCTGCCGATGATGGCGTTGCTCGACCCGGTCGGCGTCGACATGGCGCACAAGCTGCACGCCGCGATGGGTGTACCGCTCGAGCAGATCGCGACCTACGGCAAGGGCGCCATCGTCGGCGCCGCCGGCGAGCTGGAGCATGGCGCGCTGTGGCACGTGCCCGGCGGCTATGCGATGCGCGAGCTGCTCGGCTGGAAGGGCGACCGTGCCGCCTACCGCTCGGGCACGGTCGACGAGAAGAAGACCGGCCAGCCCGGCAACGCGCTCTCGATCGTGCCTTCCACCAAGAAGGTTGGGCCGCCCGGCGCGGCACTCGACGTGCCGCTTACCAACATCAATGCCAGCTACGTGCGCGGCCAGTTCGATGCGATCGAGGTGCGCGTGCCCGGCGCGCCGCTGTCCGACGAGATCGTGTTCATCCTCGCGATGAGCACCGGCTACCGCGTACACGAACGCGTGGGCGGCCTGCGGGCAGAAAACATCGCCAAGTGGGATGGCCTGCGCTGAAGCGCACGATCCCTGATCCAGAGACAAGGAAAGAAAACCATGAGCGCCAACATCCGCAAGCTCGTCGTCCAGGTCGACGAAACCCGCAAGGAAATGGGCCAGGCCATCGAGCCGCCCACGCGCCGCGCCGTCGCCATCGCGGTGATCGAGAACCCCTATGCGGGCCGCTACAGCGAATCGCTCGACGAGCTGATCGCCATCGGCGAAGAACTGGGCGCGCTGCTCGGCCAGAAGGCCGTGGCCGCGCTGGGCATCGAGCCCGGCCGTGCGCAAAGCTACGGCAAGGCCGCGATCGTCGGCGAGGCCGGCGAGCTCGAGCATGCTGCGGCCATCCTGCATCCCAAGCTCGGCGCGCCGCTGCGCGTGGCGGTGGAAAAGGGCGCGGCGCTGGTGCCCTCGGCCAAGAAGCGCGGAACCCTCGGCACCGCCATCGACGTGCCGCTGGGCCACAAGGACGCGGCCTTCGTGCGCAGCCATTTCGACGCCGTCGAGGCCCGCGTGTCGGATGCGCCGCGCGCCGACGAGATCGTGGTGGCCGTGGCGGTCACCGACAGCGGCCGTCCGCTGCCGCGCATCGGCGGCCTGCAGGCCTCAGAAATCAAGGGCGAAGACGGCCTGCGCTGAGTCTTCCCTCCGTTTTGCGTTTCCAACTCTGTTCGACCCCAAGGAGCTTTCGATGAACCCCCTGCGTCATGTCTTCAGTGCGGCCGCCGTCGCCTCGCTCGCCACTGCACTCGTCCCCGCGCATGCGCAGGGCGTGATCAAGATCGGCGAGATCAACAGCTACAAGGCGCAGCCCGCCTTCCTCGAGCCCTACAAGAAGGGCATGGAGCTCGCGGTCGACGAGATCAATGCGGCCGGCGGCGTCAACGGCAAGAAGATCGAGCTCATCACGCGCGACGACAACGCGAACCCCGGCGATGCGGTGCGTGTGGCCGAGGAACTGGTCTCGCGCGAGAAGGTCGACATGCTGGCGGGCACCTTCCTGTCCAACACCGGCCTCGCGGTGACCGACTTCGCGAAGCAGAAGAAGTTCTTCTTCCTCGCCGGCGAACCGCTGACCGACAAGATCACCTGGCAGGGGGGCAACCAGTACACCTTCCGCCTGCGTCCGGGCACCTACATGCAGGCCGCGATGCTGGTTCCGGAAGCGGCCAAGCTCAAGAAGAAGCGCTGGGCCGTGGTCTATCCCAACTACGAGTACGGCCAGTCTGCGGTGGCGGCCTTCAAGAACCTGATGAAGGCAGCGCAGCCCGACGTGGAGTTCGTGGCCGAGCAGGCCACGCCGCTCGGCAAGGTCGATGCCGGCAGCGTGGTGCAGGCCTTGGCCGATGCCAAGCCCGACGCGATCTTCAACGTGCTCTTCGGCGCCGACCTCTCGAAGTTCGTGCGCGAAGGCAACACGCGCGGCCTGTTCAAGGACCGCGAGGTGGTGAGCGTGCTGACCGGCGAGCCCGAGTACCTGGACCCGCTGAAGGACGAGGCGCCCAACGGCTGGATCGTGACCGGCTATCCCTGGTACGGCATCACCACGCCCGAGCACAAGAAGTTCGAGCAGGCCTACCAGGCCAAGTTCAAGGACTACCCGCGCCTCGGCTCGGTGGTGGGCTACAGCATGATCAAGTCGGCCGCCGCCGGCATCGCCAAGGCCAAGAGCACCGACACCGACAAGCTGGTCGCGGCCTTCAAGGGCCTGCAGGTCGACACGCCTTTCGGCAAGATCACCTACCGTCCCGAAGACCACCAGTCGACGATGGGCGCGTTCGTGGGCCGCACCAAGAACGAAGGCGGCAAGGGCGTGATGGTGAACTACGTGTACCTCGACGGTGCCGACGCCAAGTACCAGCCGCCGGTCGCCGAGCTGAAGAAGTCCCGCGCCAACGATTGAGCGAGGGCGAACGAGTCATGAGCTTTTCAGGTTTCATCGTCCAGCTGCTCAACGGGCTGGCGAGCGCGTCGTCGCTGTTTCTCGTGGCGGCCGGCCTGTCGCTGATCTTCGGCGTCACGCGGATCGTGAACTTCGCGCATGGCTCGTTCTTCATGGTGGGCATCTACATCGCCTACACGCTGGTCGAGCGTCTCGGCACGGGGCTCGGCTTCTGGCCGGCGCTCGTGATCGCCGCGCTGGCGGTCGGCGTGCTCGGCGCGCTGATCGAGGTGGTGCTGCTGCGCCGCATCTACAAGGCGCCCGAACTGTTCCAGCTGCTCGCGACCTTCGCGCTGGTGCTGGTGATCAAGGACGCGGTGCTGTGGCTCTGGGGCCCCGACGAACTGCTGGGCCCGCGCGCGCCCGGCCTCTCCGGCTCGGTGATGATCCTCGGGCGCCAGTTCCCTTCCTATGACCTGTTCCTGATCGTCGTCGGCCCCCTGGTGCTCGGCCTGGTCTGGATGCTGCTCACGCGCACCCGCTTCGGTACGCTGGTGCGCGCCGCCACGCAGGACCGCGAGATGGTCAGCGCGCTCGGCGTCAACCAGGCCTGGCTGTTCACCGCCGTGTTCGCCCTCGGCGCGCTGCTCGCGGGCCTGGGCGGCGCGCTGCAACTGCCGCGCGAGCCGGCCACGCTGGAGATGGACCTCAACACCATCGGCGCCGCCTTCGTGGTCGTGGTGGTGGGCGGCATGGGCTCGATCCCCGGCGCGTATGCCGCCGCGCTGCTGATCGCCGAGATCAAGGCGGTCTGCATCTGGCTCGGCGTGGTCGACGTCTTCGGCATCAGCGTCTCGTTTTCCAAGCTCACGCTGGTGGTCGACTTCCTCGTGATGGCGGTGGTGCTGGTCTGGCGCCCCTGGGGCCTGTTCGGCCGGCCGCAGGCGCCGAGCCGCTACGTGGGCATGCAGGAGGAGCCGCTGCGCCGCCCGAGCAAGGCCTACCTGATCGCGGCCGCCGTGTTCGGCCTGGTGCTCGCGGCCATGCCCTTCATCACGGCCGACTCGCCCTACACGACGGTGCTGATGATCGATCTCATGATCGCCGCGCTGTTCGCGACCAGCCTGCACTTCATCATGGGGCCGGCCGGCATGCATTCCTTCGGCCATGCGGCGTATTTCGGACTCGGGGCCTACGGTGCCGCGCTGCTGGTGCGCGCCAGCGGCATGCCGATGGAGCTCGCGCTCGTCGTCGCGCCGCTGGTGGCAGCGGCCGGCGCCTTCGTCTACGGCTGGTTCGCAGTGCGGCTGTCGGGCGTCTACCTCGCGATGCTCACGCTCGCCTTCGCGCAGATCACCTGGGCCATCACCTACCAGTGGGACACTTTCACCGGCGGCAGCAACGGCCTCACCGGCGTCTGGCCGGCCGCCTGGCTTTCGGACAAGCGCGTGTACTACTGGCTCACACTGGCGTTGGTCGCGTTCGGCGTGCTGTGGCTGCGCCGCGTGCTGTTCTCGCCCTTCGGCTATGCGCTGCGCGCGGGGCGCGATTCGGTGCTCAGGGCCGATGCGATCGGCATCGACGTCAAACGCATGCAGTGGGTGGCCTTCGTGATCGCGGGCACCGCCGCGGGGCTGGCCGGCGCGCTCTACGCGTTCTCCAAGGGCAGCATCTCGCCCGAATCGCTGAGCGTGGGCAAGTCGGTCGACGGGCTGGTGATGGTGCTTCTGGGCGGCATCCAGACGCTGGCAGGGCCGGTGGTGGGCGCCGTCACCTTCACCTGGCTGCACGACACGGTGGCGCGCAACACCGACTACTGGCGCGCGATGCTGGGCGGGATCATCCTGCTGCTCGTCTTGCTGTTCCCGCAGGGGATCGCGGGCTTCACCAAGCAGCTGTTCGATCGACGGCGGCATGCGGGCGACGCAGCCGAACTCAAGGAGGCGAAGGCATGAGCCTTCTCAAAGTCAACGAACTCGGCAAATCCTTCGGCGGCGTGAAAGCCGTCGACGGCATCAGCTTCGATCTCGCGCCAGGCGAATTGCTGGCGCTGATCGGCCCCAACGGCGCCGGCAAGTCCACCACCTTCAACATGGTCAACGGCCAGTTGAAGGCCGATCGCGGATCGATCCTGCTCGACGGCCAGGAACTCGTGGGGCGCAAGCCGCGCGAGATCTGGCGCATGGGCGTGGGCCGCACCTTCCAGATCGCCGAGACCTTCGCCTCGCTCACGGTGGTGGAGAACGTGCAGATGGCGCTGCTCTCGCACGACCACCGGCTCTTCTCGACCTGGCGCCGCGCGGCCGACCACAAGCGCGAGGAGGCGCTGGCGCTGCTCGACCAGGTCGGCATGAAGAGCCAAGGCGACCGGCCCTGCAGCGTGCTGGCCTACGGCGACGTCAAGCGCGTCGAGCTCGCGATCGCGATGGCCAACAGTCCCAAGCTGCTGCTCATGGACGAGCCCACCGCCGGCATGGCACCCAAGGAGCGCAACTCGCTGATGGCATTGACCAAGCAACTCGTCATCGACCGCGGCATGGCCGTGCTCTTCACCGAGCACAGCATGGACGTGGTGTTCGCGTACGCCGACCGCATGATCGTGCTGGCGCGCGGGCGCCTCATCGCGCAGGGCAAGCCGCTCGAGATCCGCGACCATCCGAAGGTGCAGGAGGTGTACTTTGGCAGCGGCAAGACCTTCGAGAAGATCGCCGAGAAGGCTGCTGCGGTGAACGCGGCGATAGGAGAGGCGGCATGAGCGCAGCGCCGGGCCGCCCCAAGCAAGCGCACCCCCTCGGGGGGCAGCGAGGACACGCAGTGCCGAGCGAGGGGGCTGAATGACACACGAAGTCCTTCTCGAAGCCAAGGCCCTGTGCGCCTGGTACGGCGCCGCGCAGATCCTCTACGACGTCGATCTCGAAGTGCGGCGCGGCGAGGTGGTCGCGCTGATGGGCCGCAACGGCGCCGGCAAGTCGACCACGCTCAAGGCGCTGATCGGCATGCTGACCAAGCGCCGCGGCGCGGTGCGCTTCCTCGGCCACGACATCTCGAAGAGCGAGCCGCACCATGCGGCCAAGCTGGGCCTGGGCTTCGTGCCCGAGGACCGGCGCGTATTCACCGACCTCACGGTGATGGAGAACCTCGAAGTCGGCAAGCAGGCCGCGCGCCGCTGGGCCGACGGCAGCGATGCGCCGCTGTGGACGCCCGAGCGCCTGTTCAAGCTCTTCCCCAACCTCGGCGAGATGCCGAACCGCCCGGGCGGCCGCATGAGCGGCGGCGAGCAGCAGATGCTGACCGTGGCGCGCACGCTGATGGGCAATCCCTACCTGGTGCTGCTCGACGAACCCTCCGAAGGCGTGGCGCCGGTGATCGTCGAGCAGATGGCCAACATGATCCTCGAGCTCAAGGCGCAGGGCGTGAGCATCCTGCTGTCGGAACAGAACATGCACTTCGCCGAACTCGTATCCGACCGCGCCTACGTGCTCGAGAAGGGACAGATCCGCTACCAGGCGTCGATGGCCGAGCTCGCTGCCAACGACGAGGTGCGCAGGGCGTACCTGAGCGTCTGATCACGGCATTCTTTCAACCCGAGGAGCGACACCATGCACAACACGCACCGCAGAATCTTTCTCCAGTCCGCCGCAGCCCTGGGGCTCGCGGGGCTTTCGGCGCCGCTCTTCGCGGCCGCGAAGATCAAGCCGGCGTCCAACGCGGCGCTGATCGTGGTCGATGTGCAGAACTGCTTCGTCGACGGCGGGACGCTGCCGGTCAAGGGCGGCGCCGAGGTGGTGCCGGTGATCAACAAGCTCTCCTCGGCCTTCGAGAACATCGTCGTCACGCAGGACTGGCACACGCAGGGCCATGCCTCCTTCGCCAGCGCGCATCCGGGGCAGAAGCCCTTCAGCAGCATCAAGCTGGCCTATGGCAACCAGGTGCTGTGGCCCGACCACTGCGTGCAGGGCACCGAGGACGCCGCACTGCACAAAGACCTGAAGCTGCCGACCGCGCAGGTGATCATCCGCAAGGGCTTCCGCAAGGGGATCGACAGCTACTCGGCCTTCGAGGAGGCCGACCGCAAGACGGCGACCGGCCTGGCCGGCTACCTGAAGGCGCGCGGCATCAAGACGGTGTTCGTGAGCGGCCTGGCCACCGACTTCTGCGTCGCCTGGACCGCGCTCGATGCGCGCAAGGCCGGCTTCGAGGCCTACGTGATCGAGGACGCGACGCGCGCCATCGACCTCGACGGCTCGCTGGCCAAGGCCTGGAAGGAAATGACGGCCAAGGGCGTCAAGCGCATCCAATCCACCGACATCGAAGCGGCGGCCTGAGCGATGGCCTGCATTTCCCGACGCGCCGCGGCGGCGCGCTGTGCTGCCGCGCTCGCCTTCTTCTCGATCTTCGCGCACGCCGCCGAACACGGCGTCACCGACACCAGCATCCGCATCGGCCAGTCGGCCGTCTTCAGCGGCGTGGCGCAGGATTTCGGCAACGACTACCGCGCCGGCATCAAGCTCTACTTCGACCGCGTGAACAAGAGCGGTGGCGTCAACGGCCGCAAGATCGAACTGCTGTCCTACGACGACGCCTACGAGCCGCAGCGCACGGCGGTCAACACGGCCAAGCTGATCGACGAGGACAAGGTGTTCGCGCTGATGGGCTTCGTCGCCACCGGCAACCTGGTGGCGGCGATGCCGCTCGCCGACAAGGCCGGTGTGCCGATGTTCGCGCCGCTGGTGGGCACCACCTCGTTCCGTACCAAGCTCAATCGCAACCTGTTCCATGTGCGCGCGGGCTACGACCTGGAACTGCGCAAGATCATCAGCCATCTGTCGACCATCGGCATCCACAACATCGCCGTGGTGTTCCAGGACAGCGCCTTCGGCAAGTCGAACCTCGCGACCTGCGAGCAGCTCGCGGCCGAGTACAAGGTCAAGGTGGTGCAGGCGCTGCCGATGGCCATCGCCGCGACCGATGCCAAGGAGATCGGCGAGAGCCTGGCGAAGGCGAAGCCCGGCGCGGTGGTGATGATCATGGCCGGGCGCATGAGCGAGGTCTTCATCCGCGACTACCGCGCCGGCGGTGCGGCTGCGCCGCTCTACACGCTCTCGGTCGGCATCACCGACGCGGCCGGTTCGGCACAGCGCCTGGGCGGCAAACTCGAAGGGCTGGTCACCGCCAGCATCGTGCCGCCGCCGCAGGCGGTGCGCGTGCCGATCGTGGCCGACTACCGGCGCGACCGCGCCGAGTTCGGTGAGAAGACCGACAGCTACACCGCGCTCGAGGGCTATATCGCCGCGCGCGTGTTCGTCGAAGGGCTCAAGCGTGCCGGCCGCCACCTCACGCGCGAGAGCTTCATCACGGCGCTGGAGAGCCTGGGCGAAACGCGCGTCGGCGAGTTCCCGGTGGCCTACGGGCCGAAGAACCACAATGGATCGACCTTCGTCGATCTGGAGATGTACACACGTGACGGACGCCTGCAACGCTGAGACCTTCGTCCTGCAGGTCAACGGCCGGGCGCATGCGCTTGCGGTGCCGCGCGAGGCATCGCTCTTGCACGTGCTGCGCAACGACCTGGGCCTGAACGGGCCCAAGTACGGCTGCGGACTGGGCCAGTGCGGCGCCTGCACGGTGTGGGTCGATGGCGTGGCGGCGCGGGCCTGCGTGATTCCGGCGCATGGTGTGGCCGGGCGCGCCGTCACCACGCTCGAAGGCCTGGGCTCGCGCGACCAGTGGCATCCGGTCCAGCAAGGTTTCGAGGACGCGCAGGCCGCGCAATGCGGCTACTGCTTGAACGGCATGGTGATGCAGGCGGCGGCGCTGCTGGCGCGCGAGCCGCATCCGAGCGATGAGCGCATCCGCGCGGAGCTCTCGGGCAACCTATGCCGCTGCGGCACCCATGTCGAGATCCTGGCCGCGGTGCAGCGCGCTGCGGAGCTGATGGCCGGAAAGGACGCCGACTCGTGAGCCGGCGTGCCGAGCAGCCGCGCAGCCGCAGCGACTTCCTATCGGCAGGCGGCGCGCTGATCGTCGTGCGCGAGACGCCGCCCGCGCCGCCGGTCGCCAACGGCCAGCCGCCCACCGTGTCGGGCAATCCCGCGGAAGGCCCCGAGATCCTGCTTGCCGTGTGGGACGACGGCAGCGTGACCGCGCTCAACGGCCACGTCGATCTCGGCACCGGAATCCGGACCGCGTTGTCGCAGGTGGTCGCCGAGGAGCTCGACGTTTCGCTGGCGCAGATCCACATGGTGCTCGGCGACACCGCGCGTGCGCCCAACCAGGGCGCAACCATCGCCAGCGCCTCGCTGCAGATCCATGCCGCGCCATTGCGGCTGGCGGCCGCGCAGGCGCGCGCCTGGCTCGTCGCGCAGGCTTCGGAGCGCTTCGGCGTGCAGCCCTCGCTGCTCGCGGTGCGCGAGGGCCGCATCCACGCCGGCGACGACCCCGCCTTCAGCGTCGGCTTCGGCGAGCTGGTGGCCGATGCGCGCACCGTGCTCCAGCTCGACGGCGGCGCGCGCCTCAAGGACCCAAAGGACTACCGCATCGTCGGCAGGCCCGTGCCGCGTGTCGACATCCCGGCCAAGCTCGCGGGCGAGCCGGTCTTCGTGCACGACATGCGCGCGAGCGGCATGCTGCACGGCCGCGTCGTGCGTCCGCCCTATGCGGGCGCGGACCACGGCGACTACATCGGCAACACGCTCGAATCGGTGGACGAATCCTCGATCGCGCACATTCCCGGCGTCCGCGCCGTGGTGGCGATCCGCGATTTCGTCGGCGTCGTCGCGGAGCGCGAGGAGCATGCCGAGCAGGCGCTGCGCGAACTGCGCGTGACATGGAAGAAGTGGCCGGGCCTGCCTTCGCTCGACGACCTGGAAGGCGCGATCCGCGCCAACCCCGCCACGCAGCGCCTGCTGGTCGACGAAGGCGATGTCGACGGCGCGCTCGCCGGCGCAGCCGAATCGATGCCGCGCACCTACGTCTGGCCGTACCAGATGCATGCGTCGATCGGGCCTTCGTGCGCGCTCGCGCATTGGCAGCCCGAAGGCGAGGGCGGCGATGTGCAGCTGCGCGTGTGGGCCGGTTCGCAGAACCCGCATGTGCTGCGCGCCGATCTCGCGAAGCTCATGGGCCTGGACGATGTTGCGGTCGACGTGGTGCGCATGGAGGCGGCCGGCTGCTATGGCCGCAACGGCGCCGACGACGTCGCGGCGGACGCCGCGCTGCTCGCGCGCGCGGCCGGCGCGCCGGTGCGTGTGCAGCTCACGCGCGAGCAGGAGCATGCCTGGGAACCGAAGGGTGCCGCACAACTGATGCAGGTGCGGGGCGGGCTCGATGCCGAGGGCGGTGTCGCGGCCTATGACTTCGAGACCTCCTACCCCTCGAACGGCGCGCCCACGCTGGCGCTCCTGCTCACGCGCACCATCGAGCCGGCTGCGCAGGCTTTCGAGATGGGCGACCGCACCGCGCGCCCGCCCTATGCGTACGGCAACCTGCGCGTCAAGGTCAACGACATGGCGCCGATCGTGCGCGCCTCCTGGCTGCGCGGCGTGTCGGCGCTGCCAAGCTCCTTCGCGCACGAGTCCTATGTCGACGAGCTGGCAACCGCCGCGGGCGTCGATCCGGTCGCGTTCCGCCTGCGCCACCTGCACGATCCGCGCGCGGCCGAGCTGGTGCGCGAGACCGCGCAGAAGGCCGGCTGGCGCATGCGCACCGGTCCGCAGGAAAACGTTGACGGCGGACTCGGGCCGGGCGGCGACGTTTTGTTCGGCCAAGGCTTCGCGTACGCGCGCTACGTGCACAGCAAGTGGCCGGGTTTCGGCGCGGCCTGGTCCGCGTGGGTCGCCGACGTCGAGGTCAACCGCAAGACCGGCGAGGTGCATGTGCGCCGCGTGGTGGTGGGCCACGACGCGGGGCTGATGGTCAATCCGGCGGGCGTTGAACACCAGATCCACGGCAACGTGATCCAGACCACCAGCCGCGCGCTGAAGGAGCGCGTGCAATTCGCGCCGCAGGCGGCGCCCAACCCGGGCGTGGTGGCGAGCCGCGAATGGGGCAGCTACCCGATCGTCAGTTTCCGCGACGTGCCGGTGATCGAGGTCATGCACATGCAACGGCCCGGCGAGCCGCCGCTGGGAGCGGGCGAGTCGTCCTCGGTGCCGGGGACCGCGGCGATCGCGAATGCGATCTTCGATGCGACGGGGGTGCGGTTTCGGGCGCCGCCGTTCACGCCGGAGGTGGTGCGCGCCGCGCTGAACCCGTCTTCACTCCCTCCTCCTTTGGGGGAGGGCTGGGGTGGGGGCACCCCGGCGTTCGATGGTGGCGCCGTCGTGCCCCCATCCCAACCTTCACCCAAAGGGGGAAGGGGCAAGACCGCATGGGCCACGGCGAGTGCGCTCATCATCGGCGGCCTCGGCGTCATCGCGGGCCTGCTCGGCTGGCGCTCGACAATCGCTCCCGTCAACTACAGCGCCCCCGCCTACACCCAATCCACCATCGAGCGCGGCCGCACCCTCGCCGCCATCGGCGACTGCGCCGTCTGCCACACCGCGCCGGGCGGCGCGCCCAATGCCGGTGGCCGTGCGATGGACACGCCCTTCGGCACCATCTACACCACCAACCTCACGCCCGATGCCGACACCGGCCTGGGCCGCTGGTCCTTCAGCGCCTTCCAGCGCGCGATGCGCGAAGGCATCTCGCGCGACGGGCATCACCTCTACCCGGCCTTTCCGTACACCGCCTTCGCGAAGACCAGCGACGACGACCTGCAGGCGCTCTACGCCTACTTCATGTCGCTGCCCGCGGTGCGCGCGCCCACGCCCGAGGCCGAGCTCAAGTTTCCCTTCGGCCTGCGGCCGCTGATGGCCGGCTGGAATGCGCTCTTCCACGATCCGGCGCCGATGCAGCCGGTGCCGGATCAAAGCGCCGAATGGAACCGCGGGGCTTACCTCGTCAACGGCCTGGGCCACTGCGGCGCCTGCCACACGCCGCGCAATGCATTGGGCGCGGAGCAGGGCGGCAGCGCCTTCTTGTCGGGCGCGATGGTCGAGGGCTGGGAGGCGCCGGCACTCACCAGCCTCTCGAAGGCGGCCGCGCCCTGGAATGCCGATGCGCTCTATCGCTACCTGCGCAACGGCCACAGCCCCCGCCATGGCATCGCCGGCGGCCCGATGGCCGAGGTGGTGCGCGAACTGGCCGTGGTGCCCGATGACGATATCCGCGCGATGGCGACCTATCTCGCTTCCTTCAATCCGGCCGCCAGCGATGCGCAAGCCGATGCGCAGGCGCAGCGCGCGGTCGCCACCGCCGCTGCCGGACAGGGCCAGCTGCTCGGTCCCGCGCAGCGCATGTTCGACGGCGCCTGCGCCGCCTGCCACCACGACGGCGACGGGCCGACCCTGCTGGGCGTGAACACGCCGCTCGCGCTCAACAGCAATCTCACGAGCGACAAGCCGGACAACCTGCTGCGCACCATCCTCGAAGGCGTGCGCGAGCCGGCCTCGCGCGAGATCGGCTTCATGCCGGCCTTCCGCGATGCGCTCGACGACGCGCAGATCGCCGAGCTGGCCGGCTACATGCGCGCGCGCTTCGCGCCGCAGGCTGCAGCCTGGGAAGACCTGCCGCAGAGCGTCGCGCGGGCGCGCGCGGGGAGCCAAATCTCCCCGGCGCGCTGACAGTCCCGTACGATCGCCCACCAGAGGCCGGCTCATCGGCCCGTTCATCCTGGAGACCTCGCATGCCCCCGACCCTCTCACCCGCCACCAGCCTGCCTCGCGATGCCGGGCGCGCCACCCTGATCGGACGCCTCTGGCAGCCCGGGCTCGGGCCGACGCCGGTGGCGGTGCATCAGGGCGGCCTGCACGACCTGACGCGCCTCGCGCCCACCACGAGCCAGCTGCTCGAACTCGACGATGCCGCGGGCGCCGTGCAGCAGGCCCTGCGCGACAACAACGCGCCGCGTATCGCCGCGCTCGATGCGGCGCTGGCCAACAGCGACGAGGCCAAGCGCGATCCCGACCAACCCTGGCTGCTGGCGCCCTGCGACCTGCAGGCCGTCAAGGCCAGCGGCGTGACCTTCGTCGCCAGCCTGCTGGAGCGCGTGATCGAGGAGCAGTCGCGCGGCGACGCGTCGAAGGCCGAATCGATTCGCGCGGCGCTCGGTGGCGTGCTCGGCGACAACCTCGCGGGCATCGTGCCCGGCTCGCCGCAGGCAGCGCAGGTCAAGGAGGTGCTGATCGCGCAGGGCGCCTGGTCGCAGTACCTCGAGGTCGGCATCGGCCCCGATGCCGAGATCTTCACCAAGGCGCCGGTGCTGTCCGCGGTCGGCACCGGCGCCGATGTCGGCATCCACTCGGGCTCGGTCTGGAACAACCCCGAGCCCGAGGTCGTGCTCGCGGTCAACAGCCGCGGCCAGACGCTGGGCGCCGCCTTGGGCAACGACGTCAACCTGCGCGACTTCGAGGGCCGCAGCGCGCTGCTGCTCGGCAAGGCCAAGGACAACAACGCCTCATGCGCGATCGGCCCCTTCATCCGCCTCTTCGACGCCCACTTCGGCATCGACCAGGTGCGCCGCATCACCGTGGCGCTGCGCGTGGCAGGCCCCGAAGGCTTCGTACTCGAAGGCGAAAGCTCGCTCGCGCTGATCAGCCGCGACCCGCTGGACATCGTGTCGCAGGCGATCAGCCCGCACCATGCCTATCCCGACGGCCTGGTGCTTTTCCTCGGCACCATGTTCGCGCCCACGCAGGACCGCCACGGTCCGGGCCAGGGCTTCACCCACGTGGTCGGCGACCGCGTGACCATCTCGGCGCCCGAGCTCGGCGCGCTGGAGAACCGCGTCGTGCATTCGGACCAGGCCGCGCGCTGGTCCTTCGGCATCGGTGCGCTGATGCGCAACCTGGCCGGCCGCGGGCTGCTCTGAGGCGCGGCGCGCCAAGTAAGTCGAATTCCTGAAAGGGTTTGTCCCCCGCTGGGCGAGGCGCACATCCGTTAACAATTGCACACACTTTGGAGCTGCGGTTCTCGCGCGGCTTTCGCTTGAAGGAGCGCCATGAAGACCGTGCAAGTTCTCTGTTGTGCTGCCGCGCTGACCCTTGGATGCATCGGCGCGAACGCGCAGATCCTGATCGGGCAGTCGGCCGACATGTCGGGCCCGGTCGCGGCCAGCGTCAAGGAAACCATCGCCGGCTCCCAGCTGGTGATCGACCAGGTCAATGCGCAAGGCGGCATTCATGGCGAGAAGATCGAGATGATCCGCCTGGACGACGGGCTCGATCCCAAGCGCTCGGCCGAGAACTCGCGCATCCTGATCGAGGAGAAGAAGGTGATCGCGCTGCTGCTCAACCGCGGCACGCCCAATGCGCTCGCGGTCATCCCGCTGCTCGACAAGTCCGGCACGCCGCTGATCGGCCCTTCGACCGGCGCGATGTCGCTGCACAAGCCACTGCAGAAGCATGTGTTCAACGTGCGTTCGACCTACCAGCGCGAGGCCGAGAAGGCGATCCAGCATTTTCAGACGGTGGGCATTCAGCGCATCGCCGTGGTCCAGGCCGACGATTCCTTCGGCAAGGACGCCATGGAGGGCGCGACCCGCGGCTTCGACAAGGCCAAGCTGAAACCGGCGGTGCTGGCGCTGGCCGATCGCAACAAGCCCGACTACGCGACCATCGTGCCGAAGCTGACCGCGGCCAATGCCCAGGCCGTGCTGTGGATCGGCTCGGGCACCGCGGTCACCGAGGGCATCAAGGCGCTGCGCGCGGCCGGCTCGGCGGCGCAGATCATCACGCTTTCGAACAATGCGGCCTCGGGTTTCATCAAGGAGCTGGGCAACGCGAGCGGCGGCGTGATCGTCACGCAGGTGCTGCCCTACGAGCGCGCGATGGCGCATCCGCTGATCAAGGAGGCCGCGGACCTTGCCAAGGCCAAGGGCGACATCGAGCTGTCGCCTGCGCTGCTCGAGGGTTTCGTCGCCACCAAGGTGATGGTCGAGGCGCTGCGCCGCGCCGGTCCCAAGCCCACGCGCGCCAAGCTGCTGGCGGTGCTCAACAGCTTGCAGTACGACGTCGGCGGCGGCATCGAGGTGAGCTACTCGCCGCAGGACCATTCGGGCATCGACTACGTCGATCTGTCCATCATCAGCGGCGGGCGCTTCAAGCGCTGAGCTTCACCCTTCCGCGCGCAGGGCTCTGCGGTATTGCACCGCCTCCGCCACGTGCGCCGCCTGCACTGCGCCGGCGCCGGCCAGGTCGGCGATCGTGCGGGCGACCTTCAGCGCACGGTGCGTGCTGCGCGCCGACCAGCCCAGCCGCGCCGCCGCGCTGTGCATGAACGCGGCGGCGAGCCGCCGCCGACCAGTGCCACCGCGCTCGAGGTGTGGTGCGAGCTGCAGGTCGGCCTGCACATCCAGCGCTCGACGGCGAAGCGGCCGTGCAGGCTGGCGACGGCCGCGCTCTCCAGCGCTTCGTCGACGCTCATGGCCGGCAGCAGGCCGGCGAAGCGCTGGGCCAGCATCGACTTGCCGGAGCCGGGCGGGCCCACCATCAGCAGGCTGTGCTGGCCGGCCGCCGCGATCTCGAGCGCGCGCTTGGCGCCCGTGTGCCCCTTGACCTCCGCCAGGTCCGCATGCCGCACATCCGGCCCGCCTGGGCCGGGCTGCACGCGCGCCCAGCCCGCGTCGGCGGGCGCGTCCGCGAGCACCGCGCTGCCGGCCGGAAGAAACTGCCGCACCACGTCGAGCAGGTGGACCGCGCCATAGACCTCGGCGCCCGGCACCAGTGCGGCCTCCTGCGCGCTGTCGGCCGGCAGTAGCAGCCGGGTCGCGATCCCGCGGCTGTGCAAGGCCAGCGCCATGGCGAGTGCACCACGCACGGGCCTGAGTTGACCCGACAGCGAAAGTTCTCCCGCGAATTCGTGGCCGGCCAGCCGCGGCGCGTCGATCTGGCCGCTGGCGGCCAGGATGCCCAGCGCGATCGGCAGGTCGAAGCGGCCCGAGTCCTTGGGCAGATCGGCCGGGGCCAGGTTGCCCGTGATGCGCTTGTTGTTGGGGAATTCGAGCACGGCGTTCTGGATCGCCGAACGCACGCGCTCTCGCGCTTCCTTCACTTCCACCTCCGCCAGGCCCACGAGCGTGAAGCTGGGCAAGCCGTTGGCCAGATGCACCTCGACCGTGAGACTGGCGGCCTCCAGGCCCAGCAAGGCACGGCTTTGCACCAAAGACAAGCTCATTTCTCTCCCTTTCCCCAAGATGGTGCGCCCATCTTTTGCTCATTGTTGCAATGTGCACCTGTCCCAGGCCCTTCTCAGTGCGGAATGGGCGGTTTGGCACGCTCCCTGCTTTGAGATGGCTTCCATTCCATTCCAAAACCTCCGAGGAGTCTCTCGATGATGCACCGTAAAACCGCCTCTGCCCTGGCCGTGGTCTCGCTGGCTGCCCTGCCCCTGATCGCGAGCGCGCAGCTCACTGGCAACGTTGCGCTCACCAGCAACTACAAGTTCCGCGGTCAGGATCAGGACGTGCTCGGCAGCAACGGCTTTGCCAAGACCAAGGGCTTCAAGCCCGCCATCCAGGGCGGCTTCGACTACGCCTTCGGCGACAGCGGCTTCTACATCGGGAACTGGAACTCCAGCGTCAACTGGCTCGCCGGCAACGACATCGAGAGCGATATCTACGGCGGCTACAAGTTCAAGGCCGGCGTGTTCGACCTCGACTTCGGTGCGCTCGCCTACATCTACCCGGGCAACGCCCGCGGCAACACCACCGAGCTCTACGGCGCGGCCACCTATGCCAACGAGGCCATCGGCGCGTTCACCTTCAAGTACTCCCACACCGTCTCCAAGGACTACTTCAACTACGCCGGCGAGCGCGACGGCTCGGGCCTGAAGGGGCGCAACACCGGCTACCTCAATCTCGCCTACACCAAGGAGATCGTGCCCAAGGTCACGCTCAAGGCGGCGCTGGGCTACACCCGCATGAGCAGCGACATCCGCAGCCTGGGCTACAAGAGCTACGTGGACTACAACGTGGGCGCTTCCTACGACTTCGGCAACGGCCTGTCGCTGGCCGGCTCGGTGCAGGGCGCCAACAAGAAGAGCTCGTACCTGCTCGTGTCCGGCCCCGACCTGGGCTTCGGTGCGCCCACCTGGTCGCCCAACAAGGCGCGCTTCATCGTCACGCTGACCAAGACGCTCTAATCACAACAACGCGCGGTCTTCCGTTCCATCTGTAGGAGAAACATCATGAAGCTGGTCACAGCCATCATCAAACCGTTCAAGCTCGACGAGGTGCGCGAAGCGCTCTCGGCGATCGGTGTGCAAGGGATCACCGTGACGGAGGTCAAGGGCTTCGGCCGCCAGAAGGGCCACACCGAGCTCTACCGCGGCGCGGAGTACGTGGTCGATTTCCTGCCGAAGGTCAAGATCGAGGCCGCCGTGGCCGACGAACTCGTGGAGCGCGTGATCGAGGCCGTCGAAAGCGCCGCACGCACCGGCAAGATCGGCGACGGCAAGATCTTTGTCTACAACCTGGAGCAGGTCGTTCGCATCCGCACCGGAGAAACAGGCCGCGAAGCGCTCTGACTTCAAGGCACGAAAGAAAAATCGACATGAAAAAATTGCTCGTCTCTCTCGCGCTCGGCCTGAGCGTGCTCGCTGCCGGCACGGCCGGCTTTGCCCAGACGCCGCCGGCGGCGCCCGCGGCCGAAGCGCCCGCAGCCGCGGCGCCGGCCGCCGCGCCTGCTGCAGCTCCTGCGGCTCCCGCTGCTGCACCGGCCGCAGCTGCACCCGCCGCCGAAGCCGCCGCGGCGCCGGCCGCCGCGCCGGCACCCTCGTTCAACAAGGGCGACACCAGCTGGATGCTGCTGTCCACGCTGCTCGTCATCATGATGACCATCCCCGGCCTGGCGCTGTTCTACGGCGGCCTGGTGCGCAGCAAGAACATGCTGTCGGTGCTGATGCAGATCATGGTCACCTTCTCGATGATCGTGGTGCTGTGGCTCATCTACGGCTACAGCCTCGCCTTCACCGAGGGCAACTCCTTCATCGGCGGATTCGACCGGCTCTTCATGAAGGGCGTATTCGATCCGGCCACCGGCGTCTTCTCGCCGGGCGCGACCTTCAGCAAGGGCGTCTACATCCCCGAGCTGCTGTTCGCCGCCTTCCAGGCCACCTTCGCCGGCATCACCTGCTGCCTGATCGTGGGCGCCTTCGCCGAGCGCATCAAGTTCTCGGCTGTGCTGCTCTTCATGGCGCTGTGGTTCACCTTCAGCTATACGCCGATCGCGCACATGGTCTGGTTCTGGATGGGTCCGGACGCTTACGCCAGCAAGGACGTGGTCGATGCCATGAACGCCAAGGCCGGCCTGATCTGGCAATGGGGCGCGCTCGACTTCGCGGGCGGCACCGTGGTGCACATCAACGCCGCCGTGGCCGGTCTGGTCGGCGCCTTCCTGGTCGGCAAGCGTATCGGCTACGGCAAGGAAGCCTTCACGCCGCACTCGCTCACGCTCACCATGGTCGGCGCCTCGCTGCTGTGGGTCGGCTGGTTCGGCTTCAACGCCGGCTCCGCGCTCGAAGCGGGCACCAGCGCCGTGCTGGCCTTCATGAACACCTTTTCGGCCACCGCCGCAGCGGTGCTCGCATGGTCCATCGGTGAAGCGCTGATGAAGGGCAAGGCCTCGATGCTGGGCGCCGCTTCGGGCGCCGTCGCCGGGCTGGTCGCCATCACCCCGGCCGCCGGCAACGTCGGCCTGATGGGCGCGATCATCATCGGCTTCGTCGCCGGCTTCGCCTGCCTCTGGGGTGTCAACGGCCTCAAGAGGATGTTCGGCGCAGACGACTCGCTCGACGTGTTCGGCGTGCACGGCGTCGGCGGCATCGTCGGCGCGCTGCTAACCGGCGTGTTCAACACCCAGGCGCTCGGCGGCCCCGGCCTGGTGGGCGACTGGGTCACGGCCAGCATTGTCTCCAACGGCATCGGCGCCCAGGTCTGGATCCAGCTCAAGGCGGTGCTGCTGACCATCGTGTGGTCGGGCGTGGTGTCCTTCGTCGCATTCAAGATCGTCGACCTCACCATCGGCCTGCGCGTGAGCGAGGAAGAAGAGCGCGAAGGCCTCGACATCTCGTCCCACGGCGAAACCGCCTACAACCGCTGAAGCGGATCATTTCAAGCAAGCAGATCTCCTTTGGATGTTCGACCCGCGAGCGCTTCGGCGCGAGCGGGTCTTTTTTTTGCCCTAAGCTGGCGCCATGTGGACCACGCTCGACGACAGCCTCTGCCAGCTCGGCGAATCCCCGTTCTGGCATCCGCATGAACGGTCGCTCTACTGGCTCGACATCCCGGGCCGTGTCGTGTTGCGAACCCGTGGCGAGATCGGCAGCCACTCCATCGAGCGATGGCATCTGCCGACCGAGCCCGGCTGCATGGCGCCGGCCGTGAGCGGCGGCCTGGTGATCGCGCTGCGCGACGGCATCTACCGCGCGCGCGAGTGGAGAGGCCCGCTCTCGGTCATCGCCAAGGTCGACCACGACGCGCGCACCATGCGCTTCAACGACGGCAAGTGCGACGCATGGGGCCGCTTCTGGGCCGGTACGCTGAACGAGGCCAAGGACCGGCCGAACGCGGCGCTCTACTGCCTCGATGCGCAAGGCGGCGATGCGCCGCAGCTCATGCAGATGGCGAACGAGGCCACCACCGGCAACGGCCTGGCCTTCTCGCTCGATGCCACGACGCTCTACTGGGCCGACACCGCGGCGCACAGCGTGCGCGCCTGGGACTGGGCGGCCGAGGCCAATGCGCTCTCGCGCCCGCGCGTGTTCCGGCAGTTCGACGCCAAGCCCGGCGGCTGGACGCCCGAATCGCCGCTGCGCTACGAAGGCCGGCCCGACGGCGCCACCATGGACGCCGAGGGCCACTATTGGGTGGCCATGTTCGAGGGCGGCCAGCTGCTGCGCTTCGCGCCTTCGGGCGAGCAGGTGGATGCGCTTCCCACACCCGTGCAGTGCCCCACCATGCCTTGCTTCGGCGGCGACGATCTGCGCACGCTGTTCGTCACCAGCGCCCGCAAGGGCCGGCCCGCGGCCGAGATCGAGCAGCGGCCCGCTTCCGGCCAGGTGCTGGCGATACATACCGAAGTGTCAGGACTGCCCGTCCATTTCTTCACCGATTGATGTAGCCGCCACGCTCCGTCACTTCGTGTACTCGCTGCCCCCCGAGGGGGATGCAGGCCGGCCTGGGCCGCGGGCGGTACGATCGCCCGATGGATCCAGCCCTTCGCCAGATCGCCGAGCGCATCCGCGCCGCAGCCGCCGACGGCACGCTTTTGCGCATCCGCGGCGGCGGCACCAAGGACTTCTACGGCGAGCCGCCGCAGGGTGAGCCGCTTTCCACGGCCGCACTCGCGGGCATCACGAGCTACGAGCCGAGCGAGCTGGTCGTCACCGCGGGTGCCGGCACGCCGCTGGCCGAGCTCGAAGCGCTGCTTGCGCAGCAGGGCCAATGCCTGCCCTTCGAGCCGCCGCATCTCGGCGAAGGGGGCACCCGCGCCGAGCCCTTGGGCGAGCGCCTCATGGACAGCGGCACCGCCGCAGGGAGCGCAGCGACCGTAGGCGGCATGGTCGCGGCGGGCTTGAGCGGCCCGGCGCGGGCCAGCGTCGGCGCCGTGCGCGACTACGTGCTCGGCGCCACCTTGATCAACGGCCGCGGCGAACGGCTCGGCTTCGGCGGCCAGGTCATGAAGAACGTCGCCGGCTACGACGTTTCGCGCGTGCTGGCCGGCTCGCTCGGGACGCTGGGCGTCATCGCCGAGGTCAGCCTCAAGGTGCTGCCCATTGCGCCGGCCGAGGCCACCCTCGCATTCGAATGCAACCAGGCCGATGCGCTGCGCCTGCTCAACGGCTGGGGCGGCCAGCCGTTGCCACTCAACGCGAGCCGATGGCTGGAAGAGGCCGGTGCGGGCCGCCTCTGGCTGCGATTGCGCGGCGCGGTGGCGGCGGTGGCGGCCGCCTGCACGCAGCTCGGCGGAGAACGGCAGGACTCGGCCCGAGCCCAGGCCGGCTGGCAGGCTGTGCGCAATCAACGCGCGCCATGGTTCGGCGAACGCGCTGCGCGCGATCTGTGGCGCCTGTCGGTGCCCCAGACCGCCCCCGTTCTGGCGCTCGAGGGCTCGCCCCTGATCGAATGGCATGGCGCGCAGCGCTGGTATCTCGCGTCGCCCGACGAGGGCCCGAAGCTGCGGGCGGCAGCCCGCGCGGTCGGCGGTCATGCGACGTTGTTCTTGCCCTCGGCCGAGCGTCGCCACCGCGTGCTGGGCCGCTTCGACGCGCTGAGCCCGCCGCTCGCACGCATCCACCGTGCGCTGATGCACGAGTTCGATCCCCATGCCGTCTTCGATCGCGCACGGCTCTATCCTGCGGACTGACGCATTGCCTCATGCAAACCGAACTCGCTCCCGAATTCCAGGGCACCGCCGACGGCCGCGAGGCCGAGGCGATCCTGCGCAAGTGCGTGCACTGCGGCTTCTGCACCGCCACCTGCCCGACCTATCAGCTGCTCGGCGATGAGCTCGACGGCCCGCGCGGGCGCATCTACCTGATCAAGCAGGTGCTCGAAGGCAAGGCGCCCACGCGCAGCACGCAGCTGCACCTCGACCGCTGCCTCACCTGCCGCAACTGCGAAAGCACCTGCCCGAGCGGCGTGCAGTACGGCCACCTGGTCGACATCGGCCGCAAGATCGTCGACGAGAAGGTGCCGCGCCCGGCCATGGAAAGCGCGCTGCGCTGGACCTTGAAGGAAGCGCTGCCTTCGCCCCTCTTCGGCCCCGCGATGAAGCTGGGCCAGTCGGTGCGCGGCCTCCTGCCGGCCAAGCTCAAGGCCAAGGTGCCGGCACCGCAGCCCGCCGGCGATTGGCCCATGCGCACGCACACGCGCAAGATGCTGATGCTGGCCGGCTGCGTGCAGCCCTCGATGGCGCCCAATATCAACAGCGCCACCGCGCGCGTGCTCGACGCCGCCGGCATCGAGGCCGTCGTTGCGCCCGGCGCGGGCTGCTGCGGTGCGGTGAGGTTCCATCTCAACGACCACGACGGCGGCCGCGCGCAGATGCGCGCCAACATCGATGCCTGGTGGCCGTATGTCGAGGGCGGCGCGGTCGACGCGATCGTGATGAACGCATCGGGCTGCGGCGTCACCGTGCGCGAGTACGGCCACATCCTGCGCGAAGACCCGGCCTATGCGCCGAAGGCCGAACGCATCAGCGCGCGCACCAAGGATCTGAGCGAGCTGCTGCCCGAGCTCGTGCCGCTGCTCAAGGATCGCGTCAACGCGCCGCCGGGCGTGGTCGCCTACCACCCGCCCTGCACGCTGCAGCACGGCCAGAAGCTGCGCGGCGGCGTTGAAGCGAACCTGCGCGCGCTCGGCTTCGACGTGCAGATCGCGATGAACGAATCGCACCTGTGCTGCGGCTCGGCCGGCACCTACTCGGTATTGCAGCCCGAACTGGCCTATCCGCTGCGCGACCGCAAGCTCGGCCACCTGAATCAGTTGAAGCCCGCGACCATCGTCTCGGCCAACATCGGCTGCATCACGCACCTGCAAAGCGGCACCGAGACGCCCGTGCGGCACTGGGTGGAACTGCTCGACGAGGCGCTGGGCACGGCCTGAGCGCACACGGGGAAGGGGCGCGGTCCGACCCGGCATCGCGGGCGGCGGCGCGAACATGCCGGACTGTTCACTCCGGGAGCCGTCGATGCAGACCGCCCTTCGATCCTTTGTCCGCGGCAGTCTTCTTTGCGCATGCGCCGCCGCACCGTGGCTCGCTCAGGCCCAGTCCACGCCCATGCCCGCCATGAGAAGCCAGGGCGCCGTGCAGTACGCGTGCGGCGGCATCGGCTCGGACGAGTCCACCGCAATGCGCGCGGCGATGAAGGACCATCCGCTGTCGCTGCTGTTCGCGCGCGCCGACGGTGCCTACCTGGCCGACGTCGCGGTCACGATCAAGGATGCCAATGGCGCCACGGCGCTCGCCATGCGCGCGTCGGGGCCGGTGTGCCTGATCAACTTGCCTGCCGGCCGCTACACCATCGAGGCAGCCACCGAAGGCGCCACGAAGAACCAGAGCGTGACGGTCGGCAGCGGCCCCAAGACCGCGGACTTCCGGTTCTGACTCAGCTCGCCAAGGCCGCCTCGATGTCGCGCGTCATCGAGGCCGGCGTGTCGAGCGGCGCATAGCGCTTGATCACCCGGCCGTCCTTGCCGACCAGGAACTTGGTGAAGTTCCACTTGATCGCGGTGCTGCCCAGAAGGCCCGGTGCTTCCTTGGTGAGCCACTGGTAGAGCGGCGCCGCGCCGGAGCCGTTGACCTCGATCTTCTCCATCATCGGAAAACTCACGCCGTAGTTCTGGACGCAGAAGGCACCGATCTCCTCGTTGCTGCCGGGGTCCTGGTTGCCGAACTGGTTGGAGGGAAAGCCGAGCACGGCGAGGCCCTTGTCGGCGTACTTCTCGTGCAGCGCTTCCAGCCCCTCGAACTGCGGGGTGAAGCCGCACTTGCTGGCCGTGTTGACGATCAGCAGTACCTTGCCCTTGTACTTGGAGAGCGGCACGGCCTTGCCGTCGATCTGCCGGGCTTCGAAGTCGTAGACGCTGGTCATGGCATGTCCTTCAGGAGGGGGGAGCGACGATCATCCTCGCCGTTGGGCGTTCGCGCAAACGAGGACCACAAGGCCGCCAGCACGATCAGCGCGCCGCCGATCCAGATGCGCGTGTCCATGCTGCCGGCGCCAAGCGCCACCGACGAGACGCTCGCGAACAGCACTTCCGACAGCATGATGACCGAGGTGGCGCTGGCCGTGAGCCGCGCGGCGCCGTACTGCAGGCAGAAGTTGGCGACCACGAAGCCCGCACCCAGCAAGGCGGCCCAGCCCAGCCAGCCGGGCGCGGCTGCGAGCGGCGGCGGCGCCGCGATGGCGCCGAGCGCGGTGCCGGCCAGCGCGGTCGCGCCGGCCACCAGCGCACAGCCGCCGAACACGGCGAGCGCGCGCGATTCGGCGGCTGCTGCGCGCAGCCGGCGCAGCAGGATATTGGTCACCGAGAAGCTGAAGCCTGCCGCGACGCCGAGCCAGTCCGCGAGGCTTGCGGGCACCGGCCAGTCGACCTCGGGCGTCTTGAGCACCACTGCCACGCCCACCAGCGCCAGCGCCACGCGCGCGAGCACCGCGGGCGTCGGGCGCTCGTCGAGAAAGATCCAGCCCAGCAGCACACTCCACAGCGGCATCAGGTAGAAGAGCAGCACCACGCGCACCACGTCGCCCGCCGTCACCGCCCAGTTGAAGCACAGGTTGGTGAGGCCGGCTGCCAGCCCGAGCAGCACCAGCGCCGGATGCGCGGAGAAAGCCTGCCACGCGTGCCGGCGCAGCCATCCCATCGCCACGAAGATCAGCGCATAGATCAGTGCCGTGGCCCACACCGGATGCAGGCCGTGGGCCTCGATCTGCCGGAAGGGAAACCACGAGACGCCCCAGACGAAGGCGTTGAAGACGAGCGCGAGCGAAGGCAACACGGTCCTACTCCATTGGTTCAGTTCGCTGCGTACGCAGCCCGCGGCCGGCGAAGCCTGGGGGTGGGTTCAATGATGCTTGTCGCTGCGTGCGATGGCGAGGAGATGCTCGACCTCTTCGGGGTACTGGGAGAGGTTGTTCCTGTGCCAGCGCTTGATGAGCCACATGAAGCCGGCCACCACGAGCCCGAAGGCGGTGATGGCCGAGTAGGCCGAGAGGCCGAGTCCGGTGCAGGCGCTGTAGAAGGCGCCGAGGATCAGGATGCAGGCCTGCTCGTTGAAGTTCTGCACCGCGATCGATCGGCCGGCGCCCATCAGGTTGTGGCCACGGTGCTGCAGCAGCGCGTTCATCGGCACCACGAGGAAGCCGCCGAGGCCGCCGAGCAGGATCAGGAAAGGCACCGCGACCCAGATGTTGCCGATGAAGTTCATGCCGATCACCAGCACGCCCATGCCGATGCCCATCGGGATCACGCGCGTCGCCATGTCGAGCCGCATGCGCATCGACGCGACGATCGCGCCGACCGCGGTGCCGATCGCGACCACGCCGGTCAGCGACGAGGCCTGCGCGGTGTTGTAGCCGAGCGCGAGCGACGCCCAGGCCAGCACGATGTACTTGAGGTTGCCGCCCGCGCCCCAGAACAAGGTGGTGGTGGCCAGCGAGATCTGCCCGAGCTTGTCGCGCCAGAGCCGGGAGTTGCAGTGCCAGAAGTCGGGCAGGAGCGCCGCCATGTTGCGCACGAAGCCGTGCTGCGGATTGGCGCGCAGCGGCCGCATCTCGACGCCGGTGTCGGGGATGCGGGTGTTGAACCACGCGGCCAGCATGTAGACGAAGATCAGCGCCGCGATCGCGGCCTCGGGCGCCGTGTCGATGCCGGTGTCGACGACGGGCAGGTCGATCGCGAGCAGCTGGGTCGACAGCGCATGCCCCACCAGTTGCCCGCCGAGCACGATGCCCAGGATGATCGAGGCGATGGTCAGGCCTTCGATCCAGCCGTTGGCCTTGACCAGCTGGGAGGCCGGCAGCAGCTCGGTCAGGATGCCGTACTTGGCCGGCGAATAGGCTGCGGCACCCAGGCCGACGACCGCATAGGCCAGCAGCGGATGCGTGCCGAACAGCATCATCAGGCAGCCGACCACCTTGATCGCGTTGCTGATGAACATGACCCGGCCCTTGGGCAAGGCATCGGCAAAGGCGCCGACCAGCGGCGCCAGCGCGACATAGAAGATGGTGAAGATCGGCACCAGCGCGGCGCGCTGCCACTCGGGCGCGCCGTCGCTTCGCATGAGTTCCACCGCCGCAACGAAAAGCGCGTTGTCGGCCAGCGACGAAAAGAACTGGGCCGACATGATGGTGTAGAAACCGCGCTTCATCGATGGGCTGGCTGGCCAGAGAATGGGGCTGCTGGCGATAGTTGAAAAAGGCCGCGGTACTGGCGGAATGCGCGGTTATAGCATGGGGGTGCAGTGTCAAAATGACGCCACACGCCGGCTTTTACGGCGTGTTCGTGCGAATGTTTTCAGCTCAGCCATCGGGTTCATCGTGCCTCGTCCCATCCTCGCCACCATCCATACCGCGGCGCTTCGCCACAACCTCGATCGCGCGCGCCGCTCGGCGCTCGAAGCGCGCGTCTGGGCCGTCGTCAAGGCCAACGCCTACGGGCACGGCATCGAGCGGGTGTTCGATGCTTTTCGCGGCGCCGACGGCTTCGCGCTGCTCGACCTGGCCGAGGCCGAACGCGTGCGCGCGCTCGGCTGGCGCGGGCCGGTGCTGCTGCTCGAAGGCGTGTTCGAGCCGCGCGACCTCGAACTCTGCTCGCGCCTCGATCTCTGGCATACCGTGCATTGCGACGCGCAGATCGACATGCTGGCCGCCCACAAGACACAGGTGCCGCAGCGCGTGTTCCTGAAGATGAATTCGGGCATGAACCGGCTGGGCTTCGCGCCCGAGCGCTTCCGTTCCGCCTGGACGCGCCTGAACGCGCTGCCGCAGGTCGACGAGATCTCGCTGATGACGCATTTCAGCGATGCCGATGGCCGCCGCGGCATCGACCACCAGCTCGAGGTGTTCGAGCGCGCCACGCAGGACCTGCCGGGCGAGCGCTCGATCGCCAACAGCGCCGCCACGCTGCGCCACGCGGCCGTCACGCGCGCCGACTGGGTGCGCCCCGGCATCCTGCTTTACGGCAGCGCCCCCGACTTCCCCGAACACGATGCGGCGCACTGGCAGCTGCAGCCCGCAATGACGCTTTCCACGCGGCTGATCTCGGTGCAGACCCTGAAGGCCGGCGACACCATCGGCTACGGCTCGCGCTTCACCGCCGACGGTCCGCTCACCGTCGGCGTGGCCGCGGTCGGCTATGGCGACGGCTATCCGCGGCACTGCGACACCGGCACGCCGGTGCTGGTGAACGGCGTGCGCACACGCATGGTGGGCCGGGTGAGCATGGACATGATCACCGTCGACCTCACGCCGGTGTCCGATGCCGGATTCGGCAGCGAGGTCACGCTCTGGGGCCGCGCCTCGAACGGCGCGTTGCTGCCCATTGACGAGGTCGCGCAGGCCGCCGCAACGGTCGGCTACGAGCTCATGTGCGCCGTCGCGCCGCGGGTGCCGGTGACGGTCGATTGAAGATCCTTTCGGACTGGCGCTCGATACGCCTCTGGGAAACGCAGGTCGAGCGCGACCTGCACCGCAACTACCACCTGCGCACGCACGGCCTCCTGATCGGCAGCTTCACGCTGCTTTTGATGTGGGGGGTGTCGTACCTGCAGATGCGCGCCGGCGTCGACTCGTTGGCGCTGCGCTATTTCGTGACGCTGGGCGCCGGCTACCTGGGCTACCTGCTGGTGCTGCGCTGGTGGGCTTCGATGCTGGTGCGGCAGAACAAGCAGGTCGACCTCGATGTGCCGGACCCCGGCATCGGCGACTGGCCTTCGGGGCATGGCGCGGCGGCCGATCTTGACGCGGGCGGCGTGGGCGACCTGGCCGGCGGCGCGCTCGAAGCCGCGGCCGGGGCCGACGAGGGCGCGCTCATCGTGGTGCCCGTGGTCGCGATCTTCCTGATCGGCATGGCGATCGTGTTCGGCGCCGGCGCGCTGGTGTTGCTCTACTTCGGCTCTGAGGCGCTGCTCGCGGTCGCGATCGAGCTCGCCTTCTCCTATGTGTCGGCCCGTGCCGCGGTGCGCGTGGCGCGCGAGGGCTGGCTCACGGCGGCGGTGCGCCTGACCTGGAAGCCTCTCTTGGGCGCGCTGTTCTGCGCGGTGGTGCTCGGCGCGGCGATCGACCGCTTCATGCCGGAGGTCAATTCGCTGACCGAGGCGGTGCGCGTGCTTCTCGAGCGCTGAGGCAGCGCCTCAGTAGAGGCGGAGCTGCCGCGCGTGCAGGCGCGCGAGGCCCAGCAGCGCGTCGGTGAAAGGCGTTTCGACCTTGGCGAGCTGGCCCAGCTCGCGCACCACCGACACCAGCGCATCGAGCTCGACCGCGCGGCCGGCTTCCACGTCCTGCAGCATCGAGGTCTTGAAGGCGCCCAGCTTGCGCGTGACCGCGTGCCGGTCTTCCGGCGTCTCCGCGATCGGGATGCCGATGCGCTCGCCGATCTCGCGGGCTTCCAGCATCACTGCCGAGATGAAGCCGCGCACCAGGTCGTCGGCCAAGATCAGGTCGGTCGTGGCGCCCGTGATCGCGCTGATCGGGTTCACCGTCATGTTGCCCCAGAGCTTGTACCAGACGTCCTTCTGGATCTGCGCGGAAAGGCGCGCTTCGAAGCCCGCCTGCTTCAGCAGCGTCTCGAGCTTCGTGGCGCGCGGCGTCGCCTCGCCCGAGGGCTCGCCGACGATCAGCCCGTTGCCGAAGTGATGCCGCACCACGCCGGGCGCATCGAGCGAGCAGCTCGCATGCACCACGCAGCCGATCACGTGCCGCGCGGGAATCGCCTCGCCGATCTTTCCGCCCGGGTCCACGGCCTGCAACTGCGTGCCGGCCAGGCTGCCGCCGAAGCCGCCCTGCAGGAACCACCAGGGCACGCCGTTCATCGCGGTCAGCACGATCGTGTCGGGGCCGAGCAGCGGCGCGATCTGTTGCGCCACGGCCTGCAGCGCCGGCGCCTTGACGGCGATCACCACCAGGTCCTGCTCGCCCAGCGCCGCAGGATCGGCCACTGCATTCACCGGCACGCGCGTGCGCTCTTCGCCGCGCATCACCGAGAGCCCGTCGCGCCGCAGGGCTTCGAGCGTCGCGCCGCGCGCGACCACGTTGAGCCGGTTGCCCGCCTGCGCCAGGCCGGCGCCGATCCATCCGCCGATCGCGCCGGCGCCGTAGATGCAGACTTTCATGGTTCAGTGCTTGTAGGAATCGTCGATGCGGTCGACTTGCCGCACCAGCGCGTCGAACACGTCCTGCCCGCCGCCGTGCTTGGGATTGAACTGCAGTGCATCGCGCGTGCAGTTGCGCGCGATGTCTTCCGCGACCGGAATCGCCGCGCCCATGGAGAAGGTCGCCATCTGGATCTCGCAGGCGCGTTGCAGGGTCCAGAGGATGGCAAAGGTCTGCGGCAGCGTCTGGCCCCAGGCCAGCAGGCCGTGGTTGCGCAGGATCACGGCCTTCTTGTCGCCGATGCTCTTCAGAAGCCGCGGCCCTTCGTCGGCATGGATCGTGATGCCCTCGAAATCGTGGTACGCCACCATGTCGTGCAGCTGCGCGGTGTAGAAGTTGGTCTGTTGCAGGCCGCCCTGCAGGCAGGCCACGGCCACGCCGGCCGTGGTATGCGTGTGCATCACGCAGTGCGCATCGGGCAGCCCGTCGTGGATCGCGGCATGCACCGTGAAGCCGGCCGGGTTGACCGGATGGGGCGAGCCGTCGAGCACCTTGCCTTGCAGGTCGATTTTGACCAGGTTGCTCGCCGTGACCTCGCTGTAGTGCAGGCCGAAGGGGTTGATCAGGAACTGCGGGGATCTCGGAGCCCCTCCGGTAGCGCCACCCGTCACGCTGTCGGGCAGCCGCACCGTGATGTGGTTGTAGATCATCTCGGTCCAGCCCAGCATCGCGAATACGCGGTAGCAGGCGGCGAGCTGCAGGCGGGCCTCCTGCTCGTCGGGGTGGATGGCGAGGCGGGCCGGTGTGGCCGGCGCAGCGAGATGGGTGGTCATGGGCAATTCCTTTTCTTATCTAGCCTTCCGCGGTGAAGCCGACCTGTTTCACGATCGGCGCCCACTTGGCGGTGTCTTTCTTGATCAGCTCGGTCAGCTCCGCGGGCGAGGAGGACATGGCTTCCAGGCCGAAGGTCGACAGGCCGTCGATCACTTCCTTGGTGGCCAGCGCCGTCTTCATCGCGGCGTTCAGCTTGGCCACCACTTCGGGCGAGGCCTTGGCCGGCAGCAGGAAGGCGAACCACTCGCTGTGCGCCATGTCCTTGATACCCTGCTCGCCGAAGGTCGGCACCTCGGGCGCGAAGCGGCTGCGCTTGCTGCCCGAGACGCCGAGGATGCGCACCTTGCCGGTCGGCAGGTGTTGCGAGATGTCGCCGATCGGCCCCGACACGGCGGAGATGTTGCCGCCCAGCAGGTCGAGCATCGCGGGCTGGGTGCCGCGGTAGGCCGCATGCTTGAGTTCCACGCCGGCGCTCTTGCCCAGCAGCGCGCCGATGAAGTGCGGCGTCGAGCCGGCGGCCGGCGAGCCGTAGTTGGCGCCGGTCGGATTGGCCTTGGCCCAGGCGAGGAACTCGGGCACCGTCTTCACGCTGGCCGGCACGGCCGGGCCGACCGCGAAGCCGAAGTCGAAGATGCAGGCGACGGTCACCGGCGTCAGGTCGACGAGCGGGTCGTAGGGCAGCTTCTTGTAGATGTGCGGGTAGATGGTGAGGATCGAGGTCGGCGTCTGCAGGATGGTCGCGCCGTCGGCCGGCTGGCTCTTCACGTAGGTGACGGCGATCTGGCCGCCGGCGCCGGTGCGGTTCTCGACCACGGCCGTGTTGGCATAGCCGGGCGCCAGCTTGCTGGCGACGCGGCGGCACAGCGTGTCGGAAGTGCCGCCGGCGGCGAAGCCCGTGATGATCTTGGCGGTCTCGATCTGCGCTTGCGCGAAGGCCTCTCGGCCGATGCTCGCGAGCAGCGCCGAGGCACCGGTGGTTTGCAGCAGGTGGCGGCGGGTGAAGTTCATGGTGGCGATGTCTCCAGGGGTGAGTAGTGCTTCGGGGTTGAAGCGCACGGTGAGCGCGTATTTTTCCAGCAAGCCGCCGTGCCGCAACTCCGCGTTTACCTCCAATCAGTAGGTCTTGCTCGCCGGCAGCGCCTGCGCGTCGTCCTTGAAACGTGCGGCCAGCGCGCTGGTGCTGCGCGCCAGCAGATTGGTGTCGAGGCCGACGGCGACGAAAAGGGCGCCGAGCTCGAGGTACTTGCGCGCCTGCGCTTCGTCGGGCGTCAGGATGCCGGCGGCCTTGCCGGCGCGGTGGATGCGCGCGATGGCGTCTTCGATGGCCGCCTGCACCTCGGGGTGGTTGGGATTGCCGACGTGGCCCAGCGACGCCGAGAGATCGGCCGGACCGATGAAGACGCCGTCGATGCCGTCCACAGCCGCGATGGCGTCCAGGTTGGCCAATGCCTCGCGCGTCTCGGCCTGCACCAGCAGGCAGACCTGCTCGTTAGCCTCCTTGGCATAGCCCGGATAGCGGCCCCAGCGCGAGGCGCGCGCACCACCCATGCCGCGGATGCCGTGCGGCGGATAGCGCATGGCGCGCACGATGGCCTGCGCCTGCTCGGGCGTGTCGACCATCGGCACCAGGATGGTCTGCAGGCCGAGGTCCAGGTACTGCTTGATCAGCGCCGTGCCGACGTCGCCGTGGCCGACCGGCACGCGCGCGATCGCGTTGGCGCCGGGGTAGGCGGCGATCGCCTGCGCCTGCTGCAGCACGCTGCGCAGGCCGTTGGGCGAATGCTCGCCGTCGATCAGGAGCCAGTCGAAGCCGGCGCCGGCGCAGATCTCGGCGCAGTAGGCATCGGCGAGGCCGAGCCAGAGGCCGATCTGCGTGCGCTTCTCGGCGAGGGCTTGCTTGAAGGGATTCTTAGGTGTTTGCATTTGGGGCTTTCAGACGAAACGGAAGGCGACGGAGCCGAGCGGCCCGTAGTCGACGTGGAAGGTGTCGCCGGGCAATGCGGTGATCGGGCGCGTGAACGAACCGCCGAGCACCACCTCGCCTGGCTCCAGGCATTCGCCCCAGGGCGCGAGCTTGTTGGCCAGCCAGGCGACGCCGGTGGCCGGGTGGTTGAGGACGGCCGCGGCCACGCCCGATTCCTCGATCACGCCGTTCTTGTAGAGCAGGGCGCTGACCCAGCGCAGGTCGACCGCGTCGGGCTTCACCGGCCGCCCGCCGGTCACGATGCCGGCGTTGGCCGCGTTGTCGGCGATGGTGTCGAAGACGCGGCGTGGGGCCTTGGTCTCGCGGTCGAACTGCTCGATGCGCGCATCGATGATCTCGACCGCCGGCACCACGTAGTCGGTGGCCGCCAGCACGTCGAAGATCGTGACCTGCGGCCCCTGCAGCCGCTTGCCGAGCACGAAGGCCAGCTCGACCTCGATGCGCGGCGCGATGAAGCGCGTGAACGGGATGTCGCCGCCCTGCTCGAAGAACATGTCGTCCAGCAGCGTGCCGTAGTCGGGCTCGGTGATCTGGCTGGACAGCTGCATCGCGCGCGAGGTGAGTCCGATCTTGTGGCCCTTCACCACGCGGCCCTCGGCCAGCTTGGTCTTCACCCATTCGCGCGAGATCGCGTAGCCGTCCTCGATGGTCATCTGGGGAAAGCGCCGGGAGAAGTGCGTGAGCTGCACGCGCGACTTCTCGCTTTCGTGCAGTTCGGCGGCGAGCTGCTGGATGACGTTCTTCGCGAGCATGCTTGTTATTTGTTGAACAGGGGATGCAGGTTGCCGAACTTGCCGTCGTAGACCTGGCCGGGCGCTTCGTCGATCTGCAGCGTGATGCCGATGTGCCGCTTCGCGAGCAGCGGCTCGAAGTGCTGCCTCACCTTCTCGAGCAAGGCGTCGCCGATGCGCTTCTTCACTGCTTCGCTGCGTCCCGCCGCCATGCGCACGTTGAGGTAGACGAAGGCGTAGTCGCCCTTGCCGTCGGCGACGGCGTAGTGCGCGGCAGGGAAGGCCAGCACGCGCGTGCCGCCGATCGGGTAGACCGGCTTGCCCGCGTCGTCGCTTTGTTCGAGCATGGCGTCGGCCATGGTGCGGCAGAGCGCGGGCATGTCGGTGTCGAGCTCGATGTTGGGGGTGTAGAGGATGACGAGATGCGGCATTGTTCTCTTCCTCAGGCGGTGGCTGCTGCAGGCAGCGGCGTGACCGGAAAGATCGCGTTGATCTGCCCCGTGCCCGAGCTGCCGAAGTAGGGCGTGATGATCTCCACCGGCGCCGCGTAGCGATCCCAGCCCAGGAGGCCGAGCAGCATCGCCGTGTCGTGCATGTCGCCTTCGCCCCAGCACTTGTCGGCGTACATCGGCAGCATGCCGACGAAGGTCTTCCATTCGCCGGCTTCCCAGAGCTGGACCACGCGCCGGTCGACCTGCTCGAGGAAGGGGTCGTAGACCTTGTGCATGAACTCGGGCGCGCGGCCGTTGTCGGCGAAATGATGCGACAGCGAGCCGCTGGCGAACACCGCCACCGTGCCCTCGTAGCGCTCCTCGATGGCGCGCCGCACGGCGAGCCCGAAGCGGCCCGATTCGGTGAGGTCGTGCCAGTCGCACCAGCCGCTGATGCTGATCACCTTGTAGTGCTGGTCGGGGTTCATGTAGCGCATCGGCACCAGGGTGCCGTATTCGAGCTCGAGCGTGGTGTCGCTGTGGGCGCGGCTCTTCACGCCCATCTCGTTGGCCATGTCGGCGATCAGGTGGCCCAGCGCCGGATTGCCCGGGTAGGCGTAGGGCATGTTCTTGATGAAGTGCGGCAGCTCGTTGCTGGTGTAGGTGCCGCCGAACTGCGGACCGCAGTTGATGTGGTATTCGCTGTTGACCTGCCAGTGCACGTCGAAGACCACGATGGTGTCGACGCCGAGCGCGCGGCAGCGGCGGTCGATTTCCTTGTGGCCGTTGATCGCAGCCTCGCGGCAGCCGAAGTTCGGGCCGGGGAACTCCGACAGGTACATCGACGGTACGTGCGTGATCTTGGCGGCGAGTGCGAGCGTGCCCATGACTAGACTCCCCAATGAGGGATGTGATGCGAGCCGAGCGAGACGGCCACGTTCTTCGGCTCGCAGAAAACCTCGTAGCTCCAGGTGCCGCCTTCGCGCCCGGTGCCCGAGGCCTTGGTGCCGCCGAAGGGCTGGCGCAGGTCGCGCACGTTCTGGCTGTTGACGAAGCACATGCCGGCCTCCACCGCGGCCGCGACGCGGTGCGCGCGGCCGATGTTCTCGGTCCAGACGTAGCTGCTCAATCCATATTGGATGTCGTTCGCGAGCCGGATCGCATCGGCCTCGTCCTTGAACGGAATGAGGCAGGCGACCGGGCCGAAGATCTCGTCCTGCGCGATCTTCATGCGGTTGTCGACATCGGCGAAGACGGTGGGCATCACGTAGTTGCCTTTCTTCACGCGGTCCGGCAGCTGCGGCGTTTCGAGCCCGCCGCACAAGAGTGTCGCGCCTTCCTTCGGGCCGAGCTCGATGTAGCTGCGCACCTTGGCCAGGTGGGCCTGCGAGATCATCGGGCCGACGACGGTCTTCTCGTCGAGCGGGTCGCCGACCGCGATGCGCTTCGCGCGCTCGGCGAATTTCGCTGCGAAGTCGGCATAGATCGACTGCTGCACCAGGATGCGCGAACCCGCGGTGCAGCGCTCGCCGTTGTTGCTGAAGATCATGAACAGCGCCGCGTCGAGCGCCCGCTCGAGGTCTGCATCCTCGAAGATCACGAAGGGGCTCTTGCCGCCGAGCTCCATGCTGAACTTCTTCAGGCCCGCGCTCTTGACGATGCGGTTGCCGGTGGCGGTCGAGCCGGTGAAGGAGATCGCGCGCACGTCCGGATGCGCGACCAGCGGCTCGCCCGCATCGCGGCCGTAGCCGTGCACCAGGTTCAGCACGCCGGGCGGGATGCCGGCTTCGAGCGCCAGCTCGCCGAGCCGCGCGGCGGTGAGCGGCGAGAGCTCGCTCATCTTCAACACCGCGGTGTTGCCGAAGGCCAGGCAGGGCGCGACCTTCCAGGTGGCGGTCATGAAGGGCACGTTCCACGGCGAGATCAGCGCGCACACGCCGACCGGATGGAAGAGCGTGTAGTTGAGGTGGGTCTCCGTCGGGTAGGTGTGGCCGTCGACGCGCGTGCACATCTCGGCGAAGTAGTAGAAGTTGTCGGCCGCGCGCGGCACCAGCTGCTTGCCGGTCTGCGCGATGACCTGGCCGCAATCGTCGGTCTCTGTTCGCGCGATCTCGGGCACGTGCACGGCGATCAGGTCGCCCAGCTTGCGGATCAACCTGGCGCGCTGCGGCGCGGGCATGCCGGCCCATTTCGGAAAGGCTTCCTTGGCCGCTGCGACGGCCGCGTTGACTTCGGCTTCGCCACCGGCGGCGACCTCGGCCAGCACCTCTTGCGTGGCCGGGTTGACGGTCTGGAAGTAGTCGCGGCCGGCGACCGGCTTGCCGGCTATGAGGTGGTCGATCTTCATGAGGGTCCTAGTCGAGCTTGATGTCGCGCGCCTTGATTAGCGCGTGCCATTTCTTGCGCTCCGAATCGGTGTAGCGCGTCATCGCGGCCGCATCGGCGGGGGTGGCATCCCAGCCGGCGTCGAAGAGCTTCTGCCGCACGCCGGGATCGCTCACCGCCTTCTGCAGCTCGGCGCCGAGCCGGGCCTGCACGTCCTTGGGCGTGGCTGCGGGTGCCACCAGGCCCTGCCAGGCATAGGCCTCGACGGCGGGATAGCCGAGCTCCTTGGCCGTCGGCACGTTGGGCAATTGCGGCATGCGTTCGGCCGACAGAGCGATCAGCGGCGTGATCTTGCCGGCCTTGACCGCGCTGACGCCGCTGGGCAGGTCGAGCACGATCAGCGGCACCTGGCCTGCCATCAGGTCCTGCATGGCCGGCGCGCCGCCCTTGTAGGGCACGTGGAGCAGGGAGACGCCCGCCTCGCGCTGGAACAGCTCGAGCGCGAGGTGGTGCGGGCTGCCGTTGCCCGGCGTTCCGATGCTGTACTTGCCCGGCGAGCGCTTGAGCTCGGCGAGCAGCGCCTTGGCGTCGGCGAAGCCGGCATTGGGACCGGCGGTGATGACCAGCGCCGAGCGGCCCATCATGCCGAGCAGCGCAAAGTCCTTCTCGGGGTCGTAGGGCAGCTTCTTGTAGAGCGCGGGGTTGTAGACCAGCACGCCGTTGTCGGCCGAGAACACGGTGTAGCCGTCGGCCGATGCGCGGGCCACGTGCTCGGAGGCGATGATGGCGCCGGCGCCCGGGCGGTTGTCGACCAGCACCGGCTGGCCGAGCTGCTGCGACAACTGGGCGCCGGCGGTGCGCGCGAGGAAATCGGTTCCGCCGCCGGCCGGGTATCCGACCACCCAGCGCACCGGCTTGCTCGGATAGGACTGCGCGGACGCGCCGACGGCGAACAGGGATGCGCCCAATGCCACCAAAGCCGTCGCCAGCCAGGACTTCTTGACCATGTCGTCTCCTTCGTGATGTGTTCTCGCGATGCAGGCTCAGGCGGCCGCACCGATGGTGTTGGAGAGCGCGCCGATGCGCTCGATCTCGGTCACGACCACGTCGCCCGGCCGGCAGTCGACCACGCCGTCGGGCGTGCCCGTCAGGATCAGGTCGCCGGGCGAAAGCGTCATGAAGCTCGAGAAATACTCGATGAGGAAGGGCACGTCGAAGATCATGTCCTTCGTGCTGCCCGACTGCGTGAGCCTGCCGTTGACGGTGGTCTTGAGCGCGAGCGCCATCGGGTCGGGAACGTCCTTCGCGTCGACCAGCCATGGCCCGATCGGCGTGCAGGTGTCGCGGTTCTTCACCCGCAGGTTGGGGCGGTACCAGTTCTCGAGGTAGTCGCGGATCGCGTAGTCGTTGGCCACCGTGTAGCCGCCGACGAAGTCGTAGGCATCGTCGCGCCGCACCTTGCGAGCGGTCTTGCCGACTACGATGACCAGCTCGCATTCGTAGTGCATGAACGAAACGCCGGCCGGGCGGTAGGTGATCCGGCGGTGGCCGGTGAGCGTGCTCTCGCCCTTGACGAAGACCAGCGGTTCCTCGGGCGCCTTGAACGCGAGTTCCTTGGCATGGTCGGCGTAGTTGAGGCCGAGCGCGAGGATGGTGCGCGGCCGCGGCGTGGGCGCGAGCGGCGGCAGCCACATCACGTCGTCGAAGCCGACCGCGCGGCCGTCGGCGAGCAGCAGGCGGCCGTCGCGCTCGGTCGCGTCGTGCTCCGCGCCTTCGAAGGTGATGCGTGCGTGCTTCATGATTGTTCCCCCACCAGCGTGTTGGCGAGGGTTTCGAAACCCGGCGCGCTGATCTCGATGCGGTCGCCGGGCCGCGCCAGCGGCCGGCCGGCATCGCAGCCGAGCATCAGCACATCGCCGTGCGCGAGCGTCATGAAGGCGCCGACCTCGGCCAGCAGCTGCGCCGCGCTGCGCACCGTCTGCGAGAAATCCACCGACTGGCGCAGCTCGCCGTCGATTCGCACTTCGAGACTGAACTGCGCCGGGTCGGCGACCTCCTGCGCATCGCGCATGGCGGGCCCGATGCCGAGAAAGCCGTCCACGCACTTGAACTTGACGGGCGGGCGGAAGAAGCTCGCATGCGGGATCGAGAGGTCGTTCATCAGCACGAAGCCTTCGACGTCGCTGTCGGCGCCGATGACCATGCCGATGGTGGCGCCGACTTCGACCTCGGGCACCGCGGCCGGCACCACGATCGCACTGCCGTGCGGACTCCAGGTGTTGGCCGTCTTCACGTAGAGCACGGGCGCCTGCGGCGGCGCCTTGTAGGGCGGCTGGCTCATCTGCGGCGCTAGTGCCTCGACTTCGGCGCGGAAGTTGAGCAGCACGCCGTAGACGGTGCCGGTGGGCATGAAGCTCATGGCTGCTCCAGTTCGATCACTTCGTCCAGCAGCACATAGAGCTGCGAGAGCTTCTGCTTGCCGAGCGACTTTTCCATCCAGTCGTAGTGCGACTCGATCGCGCGCGAGAGCTTGCTCACCATGCGCGTGCCCTTGGGCGTGGCCTCGACCACGGTGCGGCGCTGGTCGGCCGGGTCGCGCTCGCGGCGGATCAGGCCGTCGCGCTCCATGCGCGCGAGCACGCCGGTCAGGCTGGGGCCGAGGATGAACGCCTCGCGCGCGACCCGGCCGGTCTCGACCACGCCGAGCTCGCCCAGCACGCGCAGCACGCGCCATTGCTGGTCGCTCAGGCCATGCTCGCGCAGGCTGGGGCGGGTGTGCGCCATGACGGCTTCGCGTGCCTGAAGCAGCAGGCGCGGCAGATTGCGGTGGACGAAGGGGGTGCTCATGAAGGCCTCGATTATTTAACATGTTAAATTAATTGCAAGTGCCTTCCGGGCCGGCTTCGGCGGGGTTTTCCCTGAGCCGGGCCGGCGCCCTCCCTACACTCGGGCGATGGCCAAGGAAAAAAACCTCTTCGTCTGCTCCGAATGCGGCGGCACCAGCCCCAAGTGGCTGGGCCGCTGCCCCAGCTGCGGCGCCTGGAACACATTGGTCGAGCAGGTGGCCGGCCCCGCGGGCGGCAGCGCCAACAATCGCTTCGGCACGCAGTTCGCGGCGCTCGCCGGTTCGGCCGAGCTGGCCACGCTCTCCGAGATCGAGGCCACCGACATCGAGCGCACGCCGACTGGGCTCGACGAACTCGACCGCGTGCTGGGCGGCGGCATCGTCGACGGCGGCGTCACGCTGATCGGCGGCGACCCGGGCATCGGCAAGTCGACGCTCCTCTTGCAGGCGGTCGATGCGCTGCAGCGCGCCGGCCGCAACGCGATCTACGTCACCGGCGAGGAGAGCGGCGCCCAGGTGGCGCTGCGCTCACGGCGGCTGGGACTGCCGCAATCGCAGGTGCAGGTGCTGGCTGAGATCCAGCTCGAGAAGATCCTCGCCACGCTGGACGCCACGCGGCCCGCGATCGCGGTGATCGATTCGATCCAGACCGTCTACTCCGACCAGCTCACCTCGGCGCCGGGGTCGGTGGCGCAGGTGCGCGAGTGCGCGGCGCACCTCACGCGCTTCGCCAAGGCCAGCGGCACGGCGGTGGTGCTGGTGGGCCATGTGACCAAGGAGGGCGCTCTCGCCGGCCCGCGCGTGCTGGAGCACATGGTCGACACCGTGCTCTACTTCGAAGGCGACACGCACTCGAGCTTTCGACTGGTGCGCGCCATCAAGAACCGCTTCGGCGCAGTCAACGAGATCGGCGTGTTCGCGATGACCGAGCGCGGCCTGAAGGGCGTGGCCAACCCGAGCGCGATCTTCCTGAGCCAGCATGCGGAGCCGGTCCCGGGCAGCGTGGTGCTGGTCACGCTCGAAGGCACGCGGCCGATGCTGGTCGAGATCCAGGCGCTGGTCGACAACGGCGGGCCGAGTCCGCGGCGCCTGTCGGTCGGGCTCGACCGCGACCGGCTCGCGATGCTGCTCGCGGTGCTGCACCGCCATGCGGGCGTGGCCTGCATGGACCAGGACGTATTCGTCAACGCGGTCGGCGGCGTGCGCATCAGCGAGCCCGCGGCCGACCTGGCCGTGATGCTCGCCATCACCTCCAGCCTGCGCGGCAAGCCCTTGCCCAAGGGCTTCATCGCCTTCGGCGAAGTCGGCCTCGCCGGTGAGGTGCGACCCGCCCCGCGCGGCCAGGAGCGCCTGCGCGAGGCCGCCAAGCTGGGCTTCAGCGTGGCCGTGGTGCCGAAGGCGAACGCGCCGCGCAAGGGCGCGAAGGAGATCGAGGGGCTGACCATCCACGCGGTAGAGCGGATCGAAGAGGCGATGGACGTGGTGCGGCAGCTGCAGTAGCGACAATAGCGCTCATGAATTTCGGCAAAGTCCTCGTTCCACTCGCCGGCCTCCTGCTGCTCGGCCTCGCCTATCGCGCCTATGGATGGGCCGGTGTCGCGCTCGCCGGCGGCGCCATCGTGATGTTCCTCTTGATGCATTTCAACCGCACGATGCAGGTCCTGAAGCGCGCCGCCGACCGGCCCATCGGCTCGGTCGCCAGCGCGGTGATGCTCAATGCCAAGCTCAAGCCCAAGGCGACCCTGCTGCACGTGATCGCGATGACGCGCGCGCTCGGCGAGCAGCGTTCGCCCAAGGACGCGCAGCCCGAGGTCTTCCGCTGGACCGACGGCGGCGGCTCCTGGGTCGATGCCACCTTCGCGAACGGCAAGCTGACCGAGTGGCAGCTGGTGCGGCCCGAGGTGCCGGACGAGGAGCCGGCGCAGGCCGATGCGCCGAGCGCCGATGCCGTCAAGCCCGGCGCGGCCGACGCGCTGCGGCCGCCGGTCTAGGACTGGCAGACGCCTAGAAAGGCGCCGATTCGTCGGCGAGCTCTTCGGACTTCGAGTCGGTCGCTGACGGCGCCGCATCGGCCGCCGCCGCGCCCAGCTTCATCTCCCCACCCAGCGCCTCGATCAGCTCCGGCACCAGCTGGCCCAGCTCGCCGGTCGCGATCGCGGCATCGGCATCGAAGTTGTCTTCTTTGCCCGAGGCCGGCGCATCGTCGAGCGTGCCTTCGAGGAACACGATCTTGCGCAGCTGCAGGCCCTCGGTCAGCTCGAAGGACACACGGTCGTCCCAGGTCATCGCGAGCCGGGTCGGACGCTTGCCGTCGGCGATGTGCTGGCGCACCTCCTCGATGTCGAGCGGGTGCTTGGCATAGCGCACCACGGCCTTCGACTCGTCGCTGGCCTTGAGCTCGCACTCGCGGTCGATGGTGAAGCCGGCCGGCGGCTCCTGGGTCGAGAGCCAGTCCGACATGGCGGCGGCCGGCTCCACCTGCGTGTTGATCTGCGCGACGGCGAAGCCTTCGAGCGCCTTCACCAGGCTGGTCACCACCTCGTCGGCGCGCGCCACGTTGCTGGCGTTGACCACCAGCCGGCGCGCCGCCGGGTCGATCCATACCGCGATGCGCGCGTGGCGGGTGAAGGCCAGCGGCAGCAGCTCGTGCGTGACGTCTTCCTTGAGCTCCTTCTTTTCCTTCTTGCCGGGCTTGCGGCCGGTGGTGGCCTCGATCTGCGCGGCGCGCTCCTCGACCTTGCGGCGCACCACCGAAGCCGGCAGCGTCTTGCTTTCGATCATGTATTCGAGCAGCCACTGGCCGCCGATGGATTCGACCAGCGGGCCGTGTTCCTCCCCGCGGGGCTCGACCCAGCCGGCGGATTTTTCCTGCGAGGGGCTGCAGGGGACGAAACGCAGCGGGTCGAGGGCCTGCTCGACCTGGCCATGCGACTGCGACCACGATGCTTCGATGCGGTAGACGATGACGTTCTTGAAGACGGACACTGAAACGAACCCTTTTCTGGCTGACTGATTGGCAAAGCCGTGCATTGTCGGCGGGACGAAGTCGGTCGCCGCCGTAAAATCGCAAGCTTTTGCGACATACCCCCTTCCCCAAAGGACAAAGAACATGAGCGCGCTCCCCGCATTGGACGATCGTGACGGCAAGATCTGGATGGACGGCGATCTCGTGGACTGGCGCGACGCCAAGATCCACGTGCTGAGCCACACGCTGCACTACGGGTGCGGCGCGTTCGAGGGGGTGCGGGCCTACAAGACCGTCAACGGCACCGCGATCTTCCGCCTGGCCGAGCACACCGAGCGCCTGTTCAACAGCGCCAAGATCCTGCGCATGAAGATCCCGTTCTCGCCCGAGCAGCTCAACGAGGCCCAGAAGCAGGTGGTGCGCGAGAACAAGCTCGAGAGCTGCTACCTGCGCCCGCTGGTGTGGATCGGCTCCGAGAAGCTCGGCGTCAGCCCCAAGGGCAACCGCATCCACGCCATGGTCGCGGCCTGGGCCTGGGGCGCCTACCTGGGCGACGAGGGCATGAAGCGCGGCATCCGCGTCAAGACCTCGAGCTACACGCGCCACCACGTCAACATCACGATGACGCAGGCCAAGGCGGTCAGCAACTACAGCAACTCGATCCTCGCCAACATGGAGGCGCTGGACGACGGCTACGACGAGGCGCTGCTGCTCGACGCCAGCGGCTTCGTCTCCGAGGGCGCGGGCGAGAACATCTTCGTGGTCAAGGGCGGCGTGGTCTACACGCCCGACCTGTCGGCCGGCGCGCTCAACGGCATCACGCGCAACACCATCCTGCACATCTGCAAGGATCTCGGCATCGAGGTGGTGCAGAAGCGCATCACGCGCGACGAGGTCTACATCGCCGAGGAAGCCTTCTTCACCGGCACGGCGGCCGAAGTGACGCCGATCCGCGAGCTCGACCGCATCGAGATCGGCATCGGCTCGCGCGGGCCCGTCACCGAAAAAATCCAGAGCGCCTTCTTCGACATCGTGAACGGCCGCAATCCCAAATACGCCCACTGGCTCACGAAGGTCTGACGACAATGTCCAACGCTGTGATCGAACTGCTGGCCAAGGACCTGAACCACCAGGGCGGCGTGTTCTGCCCGAACCCAAAGGCCGACATGAAGCTGTGGAGCGCGCACCCCAAGGTGTACCTCGACGTCGCGCGCACCGGCGAGGCCAAGTGCCCTTATTGCGGCACGGTCTACCGCCTCAAAGCGGGCGAGGCCGTGGCGCATCGCCACTGAGAGCGACCGCATCGCGGCGCGGGATCAGCCCGCGCCATGAATCGCCCGGCTCCTGCGCGAGCCGCAGGTAGATCGTCGCCACCCACAGCAGGCTGAGCCCGATCTGCGCATCGCGCAGCGCCGAGTTCGCGTTGGTGGCGATCAGGAGGATCAGCTGCGCGACGAAGGCGTAGCGCCCGATCAGGTCGTCGCGCCGCCAGGCCAGCCAGAGGCCGGTCAGGATGATGGCGAGCAGGCTCAGCGCGCCCGGGATGCCGGCCTGTGAGCCCATCCACAGGAAGTCGTTGTGCGGCATGTTGTAGTCGGCCAGCAGCTTGGGGCCGCGCAGGTGCCACTGCTCGGTCCAGCCGCCGATGCCCCAGCCGGCGAACGGCCGGTCGATGATCATGCGTCCCGTGTCGCGGTACATGTAGTAGCGCACCACCCAGCTGCCTTCGGACACCGCGCCGCCTTGCGCCTGCTCCAGCTCGTGCACGCCGAGCTCGAACTTCCGCTGCACGGCCGGCGAGCTCCAAAGGCCCGCGGCGACGACCGCTGCGCCCAGCACCATGGCAAGCGAGAGCACGCCGAGCCTGCGCCGCCACTGGTGAAGACAGGCCGCCGGAATGACCAGCAGCATGGCCAGCAGCGAGGTGCGCGAATCCAGCTTGAAGAAGATGATCACCACCACCGCCAGCGTGATCGCGAATGCGGGTACGGCCTGCCAGCGATGGCGTTCCGACAGTGCCGCGAGCCCGAACACGGCCGCCGTGGCACCCACGACGGTGAACAGCAGGGCGTTGCTGATGGACTTGTTGCCGACCGGCATCACCACGCCGCGCCAGGCTTCCACGATCTGGAAGCCGAACGCGTGGTGCGCCGCGATGACCGCGATGTTCACCAGCGCCATCAGCAGGAAGCCCCGTAGTGCCCACAGACCCTCCTCGCGCGTGAGGGCCAGCGCCATCAGCAGCGTGGCCGCGATGCGCAGCCCGTGCACCAGGTTCGATGGCGTTTGCGGGTAGTGGGGCCCGAGCGCGAGCACCACCAGCGTCCATACCACGTAGACGATGGCCGGCCACCACATCGGGTTGCTGCGCAGGCGGACGGCGCGTTCGCGCCAGTCGCCGGCTGCCAGCAGCGCGACCAGCAGCAGGAAAAAAGCGAGGTAGGGGACGCCGACCGGCATGAAGACCGTCAGCCCCCAGAACATGGCTGCGGGGCGGACGATTTGCGATCTCTGCATGGGGGCGGATTTTAGGTGCCGCCGCCGCACCGTTTCCTGACGCCCCGGTCAGGCTGCGGCCGCCGCCGGGCCGCCCCCTCGGGGGGTGGAGTTACACGAAGTGAAGCGCAGTGAAAAGCCGGGGGGCCCTCAGTTCGGCAGGGCGATGACGAAGCTGGCGCCGCCGCCCGGCCGATCTTCGCAGCGGACGCTGCCGCCATGGCGCTCGGTGATCGACTTCACCAGCGCGAGGCCGAGGCCCACGCCGCCGTTGCGCTCGCTCGCGCCCGGCAGCCGGTAGAAGGGTTCGAAGATGCGCTCGCGCAGCGCGGCCGGCACGCCTGGGCCGCGGTCGTTGACGCGGATCTCGGCGGCATTGCTGGTGCTGTCGAGCTGCACGCTGATCTCTCCGGCCCCGTAGCGTCGCGCGTTCTCGAGCAGGTTGCGGATCGCGCGCCGCAGCAGGCGAGGCACGCCGCGTACCGTCAGCGCGGCGCTGCTCGCGTCCTCGGCCACGTCGAGCTCGGCATCGACGCGCGCGCACTCCTCGGCCGCCAGGCCGGTCAGGTCCACCGTTTCGATGGTGCCCATGTCGGCTTCCTTGGCGTCGAGCCGGCTCGCGAGCAGGATCTCGTCGATGAGCTGGTCGAGCTCGGCGATGTTGCGCGCAATCTCCTCGCGCGCCGCCTCGCTCGGCCGCTCGCCCATCAGTTCCAGCCCCATGCGGATGCGCGTGAGCGGCGAGCGCAGCTCGTGCGAGGCATTGGCCAGCAGCGACTTGTGCGAGCGCACCAGCTGCTCGATGCGCGCCGCTGCCCCGTTGAATCGATTGGAAAGATCGGCCACTTCGTCCTGCCCTTCTTCGGCGACGCGCACCGACAAGTCTCCTTCGCCCCAGCGCTGCACGCCGCGCTGCAGCGCTTCGAGCCGCTTGGTGAGCCGGCGCACGATCGGGTAGACGCCCAGCGCCACGGCGATGCCGACCAGCGCGACCATCCAGCCCAGCCCGAAGGGCGTGCGCCAGGCCGCCAGCCCGCTGGTGCCGCTCGGGCGCGGGCGTGGCGCCACGCGCAGCGACATCGCGCGGCCGTCCTCGAGCGTCACGTCGAATTCGAGCCCCTGGCCGGGCACACGCACGGCGCTCCCGGTGCCGATGGCGCGGTCCTGGTTGTTGAGCACCACCACTTCGCGCGGCACCGCCGACAGTCGCTCGCGCTCGTTCTCGGCCGCCTCGCGCACGATCCAGTTGGCGGTGAGCGTGAGGATGACGACGCCGGCCACCACCGCCAGCCAGATGCGGACGTAGAGGTGGCGCCGGTAGAGATTGCGCAGCATCAGTCTTGTTGTTTCGCGAACACGTAGCCCACGCCGCGCACGGTCAGGATGCGCTTCGGGTTCTTGGCGTCGACTTCGATCGCCGCACGGATGCGGCCCATGTGCACGTCGATCGAGCGGTCGAAGGCCTCGAGCTCCCGGCCGCGCACGGCTTCCATGATCTGGTCGCGCGTGAGCACGCGGCCGGCGCGCTCGGCCATCGCGACCAGCAGGTCGAACTGGTAGGAGGTGAGATCCGCCGGCGCCCCGCCCACCGTGACCGTGCGCGCGTTGCGGTCGATTTCCAAAGTGCCGAAGCGCATCACGGTGGCTGCCGCCGCCTCGCTCGTGGTTTCGCTGCGGCGGCGCAGCACGGCGCGGATGCGCGCCAGCAGCTCGCGCGGCTCGAAGGGCTTGGGCAGGTAGTCATCGGCGCCGATCTCCAGGCCGATGATGCGGTCCATCGGGTCGCCCTTGGCGGTCAGCATCAGCACCGACACCTTGGCCAGCCCGTTGGGCAGGGCCCGGATCCGGCGGCAGACCTCGAGGCCGTCGGTGTCCGGCAGCATCAGGTCGAGGATCACGAGATCGGGCGAGCGCTGCTGCAGCAGCTCGAGTCCGCTGGCGCCATCCGCGGCATGGCTGAAGCCGAAGCCCGACTGGGTGAGGTACTCGCCCACCATCTGCGCCAGGCGGGCGTCGTCTTCGATCATCAGGAGTTGGGGGGTGCTCATGGCTGTAGGTTCTCCCTGTGGCGCCAAGCAGGCTTGAACGCTCCGTAAAGTTGGCGTAAACCTCGAAGCGACTGGTATCGGTCAGTTCGGCGCGAAGAGCATGGAGGCGGGCGCCGGGCCAGGCGAGGCGGCCGTCATTTTCTCGGATAGCACGGCGCGCAGGGCGAGGCCGTCGAGGCCAGGATGCTCCCGAGTGGCGCGCACCAGGATCTCGCCGGCCAGCGCGCGCAGCTGCTCGACTGAAGCCCGCATTCGGGTGCGGAAGGCCTCGTCGTCGAGCCGGTCGTTCAGGCTGCGGTTGAGTGCGGCAAACCACGGCAGCGCGGCTTGGTCCAGCATCACGGCCGGATTGCGTTTCTCGCTCACGGCCGACCAGGCGCGCAGGAAGTCCTGCACCGCGAAGTTGAGCCGCTGGCAATGCTGGAGTTCGTCGCGCAGGCTGCCGAGCAGGGCCAGGTCGGTCAGCCGCTGCTGGAAGAAGATCTGCGAGAGCACGCCCCAGTAGTAGGTGTAGTCCCAGATCACCTTCACCGGCAGCACCTCCGGGTCGCCGAAGAGCGAATACTGGTCGGTATAGAGCGCGAGCGTGCTCTCGTAGAAGGAATGGTAGATCTGGTCGTAGAGCTGGGCGCGCGCATCCACCGAGTGCCCGGCGCGGTCGTGCGCGATCAGGTCGGTGATGTAGGTGTTGCTCATCGCGATGAAGTCGCTGCCCGGCGAATAGAAGGGATCGAGGAAGAGCCCCGCCTCGCCGGTCAGCGCCCAGCGCCGACCCGAGAACACCTGCTTGCAGCCGTAGGAGAAATCGCGGAAGAAGGCGAAGTCCTGTAGCAGGTGACGCTTGCCGTCGAGCTCGTCGAAAAGGCGCGGCTGCCAGGTACGGAACCACTGCATCGCCTTGTCGAAGCTGTCGATGGTCTCGATCGGATGCAGCCGCGGGTCGGCCACGATGCCGACCGAATGCGAGCCGGAGGCCAGCGGGATCAGCCAGACCCAGTAGCCCGCGCCGACCAGGTGGTTGGTCGAGAGCCAGCGCGCCTGCGGCTCGCAGCGGGCGCGCCATTCGGCGTTGTCGGACCAGTCGTCGATGGTGATGCGCTCGCCGATGCGGAACCACACGGCATTGCATTCGTGCGCATTGGGCTCGGCGAGGCCGAGCTTGCGCTTGAGCATGCCGGCGCGCCCGCAGGCGTCGATGAGCCAGCGCGCCTGGACGAGGTGCGTCTCGCCGTCCTGCGTCCAGCTGAGCCGGTGCGGCTCGCGCGGGTCTTCGGCCAGGTCGATGCGGCGCACCAGTGCGCTGTCGACGAAGCGCACGCCGCGGCGCGTCGCCTCCTCGGCCAGGTAGTTCTCGAAGATGCCGCGGTCGATCTGGTAGCTCGGCACCGCGAGGTAGCGGCTGGCGCCGATCTCGGTCACCTGGTCGATGTCGCGCCGGCCTTCGCTGAAGAAGAAACGGAAGCCGAACTTGCGCAGCTGGGCGCCGTGCATGTGCGGTTTGAGATCCAGCACCGTGTCGAAGTAGTGGGCGCCGATCTCGACCGAGGATTCGCCCACCTTGTGCGCCGCATGCGGCACGGGATGCGCGCGGCGCTCCAGCACCACGACGTCGATGTCGGCGAAGCGTTGCTTGAGCTGCAGCGCGAGCGTAAGCCCCGCCAGTCCCCCGCCCATGATCACGACGTCGTGCCGGCGGAGGGTCGGGTCCATGGCGGCTTCCTCAGCCTTGCGGTTCGAGCCGCAGCTGCAGCGACAGCGTGCCCGACAGCGGCAAGGCGAGCGTCTCGGGCTTGCCGCGCGCCAGGGTTTCGAACAGGGGCAGCGCATCGGCCATCGCATTGGCCTTCAACGCGCGCGCCGCATCGGAAGGCGGGCGCGGCGCAGCCTCCTGCGCGCCGTTCGCGAGCGACCATTCGAAGGAGGCCACCGTGCGTTCGGTGCGCGCCGGTGCGAGCACCAGGGCCACGGCCAGCAGGTCGCGGCTGGTGATCACCGAGGCGAGCGCGCCCACGGCGGGCACGTCGAAGCCGGCCAGAAGCACCGCCTCCTGGTCGGCCGCGCACTGCACCGCCGCCTCGAGCAGGGCAGTCGCGAAGCTGCTCTCGTAGGCCGACACCGAATTGCTCGCCGCCATGCAGCCGGTGCCGATGGTCCAGTAGCCCACCGCTGCGTTGTGCACCGAGTTGTGGAACTTGATCGGCGACAGCAGCTTGGGGTCGCTGGCGAGCGTGCTGGACATGTAGTCGTTGATGCCGAGGTCGCCGTGCGCCGAGGCGAACACGCAGGGCAGCTGCGCGGCGTCGCGGCCCGAGGCGGCGATCGCGGCCGCCGCGACCTCTAGCGCGAGCGCCACTGTGTCGGGCGCGCGCCGCCGCTCGGCCGGCGCCAGCAACTGCGGCGCCGGCCGCTTGGCCGGCGGATCGGCCGGCTGTGCCTCGCCGCGGAACACGGCGCGCGCCGTCTCCCAGCCCGGCAGCGTCGGCGCCCAGAAGGCCGGGCCTTCGATGTAGAGGGTCGGCGTCCTGCTCATGCGCCTGCTCCCTTGCCGAACACCAGCGAGCAGTTGTTGCCGCCGAAGCCGAAGGAATTGGAGAGCGCGTAACGCACCTCGCCGTGCGCGGGCTGCAGCCGGATCTGCGGGGCGCAGTCGGCGTCGAGCGCGGTGGTGTTGACGGTGCCCGGCTTCAACCCGCGTTCGATGGCCAGCAGGCTGATCACGGCCTCGACGATGCCGGCCGCGCCCAGCGTATGGCCGGTGAAGCCCTTGGTCGAGCTCGCATGCGTGGCCGCCGGGAAGCGCCGCGCGATCAGCGCACCTTCGACCTCGTCGTTCTTCATGCTGGCCGTGCCGTGCATGTTGATGTAGTCGATGGCCTCGGGCGCGAGGCCGGCGCGCGCCAGCGCCTCGTCGAGCGCGCGCTCGGCGCCCAGGCCCTCGGGATGGGGCGTGGACATGTGGTGGGCGTCGCTCGCCTCGCCGTAGCCCAGCAGTTCGAGCCTGCCGGCGCCGCGCTCGAGCAGGGCGAAGCCCGCGGCCTCGCCCAGGCTGATGCCGTTGCGGGCCGCATCGAAGGGCCGGCAGGGCTGCGGCGAAACCAGCTCGAGCGAGTTGAAGCCGAACAGCACGCTGCCGCACAGCGTGTCCACGCCGCCGACCACGGCGGCGTCGACCAGGCCGAGGCGGATCAGCCGCTCGGCCGAAGCGAAGACCTTGGCGCTCGACGAACAGGCGGTCGAGAGGGTCTCGGCCGGGCCTTCGAGCCCGAGCGCCTGCTGCACGAACATCGCGAGCGAATGGGGCGTGTGGACCAGCGGCCGCCGTTGACCGGCCGGGAAGCCGCCGTCGGCATCGAGCTGCGTGTAGGCCAGTTCGGTCTCGCCGATGCTCGAGGTGGAGGTGCCGAGCACCAATGCGATGCGCGCCGCGCCGTAGCGCTCGCGCGCCGCCGCCACCGCTTCGAAAAAGCCGTCGGCCTGCAGGCCGAGCCAGGCCAGGCGGTTGTTGCGGCAGTCCCATCCGGCCAGGTTTTCAGGCAGCCGGAGCTCTTCGAGGCCGCCGACGCGGCCGATCCAGGTGGGAAGGGGCGTGGCGCCGAAATCATTGGCGCGCAGGCCGCTCTTTGATTGTTCGAGGGCGGCAACGAGGGCTTCCTTGCCGACGCCGACGGCCGACGTGGCGGTGAAGGCGCTGATCTGGAGAGGAGGAATGCGGGAGGGCACGGTGCGTGAATGTGTCGAGAGGATGAAGTGCGGCAAGCCTACCAGTTGGCTTCCGGATCGATGTCGGTCAATTCCCCGGCTCAGGGCAAGCCATTCAGGTGCGCCTGCGCGGCGGCGGCGAGCTTCGGGTCGAAGGTGGCGAGCGGCGCCCGCAGCTCGGCCGCGAGCCACAGGTAGGCGGCATCGTAGGCCGAAGTCTGGTGGCGCTGCGCCAGCTCGTACTGCGCAGCGATGTCGACCGGGTGCAGCTGGATGTCGTAGGCGCGGTAGTCGCCCAGCGCCAGCGCGACGGAGTCCGCAGGCCAGTCCTGCCGCAGCTTCTTGAGCGCGACGCTCGCGATCTCGTGATCGAGCAGGTTCGGCGCGTGCAGGCTGTGGCCGACCAGGCGCGCCAGCGCGGCATCGCGCATCGGCTCGTCGAACAGCACGGCGCTGAGCGCGCTGCAGTCGACCACCATCGGTGGCCGGATCAGGTAGGGCACCGACGGTTCGGCGGCGCGGGGAGCGGATGCCGGCGCGCTCACCGGACGTCTCGTTCGGTGCGGATGATGTCGACCGCGTCGGGGCCGTTGGCGATGGGCTGCGGAAATCGGGCGCGGTGCTCGGCCGCGATCTGTTCGATGGACTTGCTTGCGCGCTGAAAGATGTGGGCGGCCTCGGGCTTCGGCTCGACGGCGGCCTGCTCGATGATGGCCATCAGCTCGCCCTGCAGCGAGCGGTGGTTGCGTGCGGCCCGTTGCCGCAGGCGCTCGGCGAGGTCGTCAGGAACGCCCTTGATCGACAGATTGGCCACGCAAATGCCTTCGAAATGGAGCCATTATGGTGCCGTTTTGAAGGCTCTGGAAGCCAGTGCCACCAGCAGCAGCACCGGCGCGCCCAGCGCCGCAGTGCCGACGAAGAAGGCGCCGTAGCCGTAGTGGTCGACAAAGACGCCCGAGTAGCCGGCAATGAACTTGGGCAAGAGCAGCATCAGCGAGCTGAACAGCGCGTACTGCGTGGCCGAGTAACTGATGTTGGTCAGGCTCGACAGGTAGGCGATGAAGGCGGCCGATGCGATGCCGCCGGCCAGGTTGTCGGCCGAGACCACCAGCACCAGGCCGGTGAGATCGTGCCCGCGCGTTCCGAGCCAGGCGAACAGCAGGTTGCTCGCGGCGCTCAGCACTGCCCCCAGCATCAGCACGCGCATCACGCCGAAGCGCATCGACAGCACGCCGCCGACGAAGGCGCCGGCCAGCGTCATCACCACGCCGTAGATCTTGCTGACCGTCGCGACCTCGTCCTTGGTGAAGCCCATGTCGACATAGAAGGGGTTGGCCATGATGCCCATCACCACGTCGCTGATGCGATAGACCGCGATCAGCGCGAGGATCAGGGCCGCCTGCCACTTGTAGCGGCGGATGAAGTCCGCGAAGGGCTCGATCAGCACACTTTGCAGCCACTCGGCCGCGTTCTTCGCCTTCGGCAGCGCCACGCGCACCGGCTCGGGCGACAGCAGCACCGTGATCACGCCGACGGCCATCGAAGCCGCCATCACGAGGTAGGCGGCTTTCCAGGCCGCATTCTGGTAGCCCGCGCTGTCGGCGATCTCGGCCCAGGCCGCGATCCACAGCACGCCGGCGCCGGCCCAGATCATCGCCAGCCGGTAGCCGGTCTGGTAGGCCGCCGCCAGCGCGGCCTGCTTGCGCGTGGCGGCCGATTCGATGCGGAAGGCGTCGAGCGCGATGTCCTGCGTGGCCGAGCCGAAAGCCACCAGCAGCGCGCACCAGACGAGCGGCGCGAGCCCGGCGCGCGGGTCGTTGAAGGCCATGCCGACGATGCCGGCGATCACCGTCGCCTGCGCCAGCAGCAGCCAGCCGCGGCGGCGTCCGAGCAGCGTGGTCAGCGGCGGGATCGGCAGCCGGTCCACCAGCGGCGCCCAGACCCACTTGAAGCCGTAGGCCAGGCCGACCCAGCTCAGGTAGCCGATGGTGGTGCGGTCGACGCCGGCCTCCCGCAGGCGAAAGCTCAGCGTGCCCAGCACCAGCAGCAGTGGCAGGCCCGCGGAGAAGCCCAGCGCGAGCATGCGCAGCGTGGCCGGTTCGAGATACACCTTGAGCGCGTCGCGCCAAGGCAGGGCAGGGGGGGCTTCGTCAGCCGGGGGTGCGGACATGAATGAGGGTCTTTGGGGCTCTCTTATTATTCCCCCATGTGTTTGCGCTGCTTTTCTCGCTCCGGAACCTGGCAAGGCCGCCGCGCATTCCTGCTCGCCGCGAGCGCGGCCGCGGTGACGCCGGCGCTCGCCCAGGTCGAGGTCGGCAAGTCCTCGGTGGCGCGCAACCTGGTGCCGGCCGAGAACGTCGAGCAGGCGGGCGTGCAGCAGTACGGCCAGCTGATGGCGCAGGCCAAGGCCAAGGGCGCGCTGGCCCCGGAGGGCCATCCGCAGTTGCAGCGGCTGCATGCCATCTCGGCACGCATCATCCCCTTCGCGGCGCAATGGAACGAGCGCGCTGCGCGCTGGAAGTGGGAGCTCAACCTGATCGGCAGCAAGCAGATCAACGCCTTCTGCATGCCGGGCGGCAAGATCGCCTTCTTCACCGGCATCCTCGACCAGCTCAAGCTGACCGACGACGAGGTCGCGATGGTCATGGGCCACGAGATGGCGCATGCGCTGCGCGAGCATGCGCGGGCCCGCCTCGCCAAGAGCGCGGGCACGGGCGCCGCGCTGTCGATCACGGCCCAGCTGCTGGGCCTCGGGCAAGCCGGCGACCTTGCGGCGCGGGCCGGCACGCAGCTGCTCACGCTCAAGTTCAGCCGCAGCGACGAGACCGATGCCGACCTGGTCGGGCTCGAACTTGCCGCGCGCGGCGGCTACGACCCGAAGGCTTCGGTCTCTCTGTGGAAGAAGATGGCGCAGGCCTCGAAGAACCAGGGCGGGCTGAGCTTTCTCTCGACGCATCCGAGCGGGCCCGACCGCATCGCCAAGCTCGAGGCCAACGTGCCCAAGGTCGAAGGGCTCTACCGCGCGGCGAAGCGCGGCTAGTCCACGGGATAGGGGCCGTCCGCGAACACGGTCGCGTGGTAGCCCTTGGAACCGATCGCCTGCGCCAGCGCGCTGCGATGGTCGCCGCCGGCGCGCAGGCGCTCGATGACCGCGCGGAAGTCATGCCGCGGCCGCCAGCCGAGCTCGGCGCGTGCGCGCTCGTTGACGTAGACGCGGTCGATCTCGGGGAACATGCGCCACCCGCGCCGCGCGTATTCGACTTCGAACTGCGGCACATGGCGCGCCACCACCGCGGGCAGGTCGGTGCGCAGCTGCTGCAAGTCGTCGCGCGTGAAGGGCGAGCTCGCGCTGACGATGTAGCGGCCGAAGCCGATCCCGGCCGCGCGTTCTAGGGCGAGCAGGTGCGCCTCGACCACGTCCTCCACGTCGACCCGGCGATGCAGGAACTCGTTGACCTTCGCGTTCGCGTCCTCGTAGCGTTCGCGAACATGGCGCTGGTCGTCCTCCTCGGGAAAGAAGCGGGAGGTGCGCAGCACGATGCAGGGCAGCCCCTGCTGGCGCTGGAACAGTTCGCACAGGTCTTCGGCCGCAACCTTGGTGGCGCCGTAGATGTTCTTCGGCACCGGCGCCACCTCCTCGGTCACCCAGGCCGCCGGCGCGCCCGGCGGCGGCGTCAGCGCACGCCCGAAGGCGCTGGTGGTGCTGGTGAAGACGAAGGCGCCGGCGCCTGCGGCTGCCGCTTCCTCCAGCAGGTTCAGCGTGCCCGTGATGTTGGTGTCGACGAAGTCCTGGCGGCTGTGCGTGGCGACGTGGGGCTTGTGCAGCGTCGCGGTATGGAGCACGGCATCGACGCCCCGCATGCAGCGGGCCACGAGAGCGCGGTCGGTGATCGAGCCGACATGGCGGGTGAATGGCGACGCCAGCACGTCGATGCCGACGGCATCGTGTGCCGTGTGCTGCAGGCTGCGCATCAAGGCCTCGCCGAGATGGCCGGAACTGCCGGTCACGAGAATCTTCACGATCGACCTTTCATGATGATGTCCGGATATGGCCGGGCAAATGCGCGGCGCTTCGCGATCATCGCTTCGTCAACATCACCAGGACAAGACGATCCATGACCGATGCAGAGATCCACGATTTCATCACCCGATTCGCCGCCGCATGGGCCGCGAGGGATGGCGAGGCCTTTCTCGCGCTCTGGCACCCCGACGGCGTGCTGCGCACGCCGCTGGTCGATCGCCCGATCGCCGGTGCCGAGCTCGGGCACTTGAACGAGGTGCAGCGTGAAGCCGCGCCCGACCTCGTCTGGCAGCTGCTGGACTGGACCTCGCGCGGCGACATCGTGATCATCGAATGGCAGTGCACGCGCCTGGTCGGCGGCAAGCGCTTCGACTGGCGCGGGGTCGACAAGTTTCGCCTGAAGGACGGAAAGATCGCCGAGGAGCGTGTCTACATGGACACCGCGCTGCTGCGCGCGCTGCGCGCCGGTGTCGACCCGGAGCCGATCAGGCGGGCCGCCGGCCAGGGCGTTGCGTTCGAGCCGCTCTCGGTACTTTGAGGGCCGCGCATTGCAGGATCAGGCAAGAAGCGCGGTCGAATCGGCTACCGCCTCCTGCCGCCTCGTTCCTAGACTTCGTTCCACTCCCCCGCAGGCAAGGAACGCAACATGTCAGGCATCGAAGGAAAAGTCGTCGCCATCACCGGCGCGAGCAGCGGCATCGGCGAAGCCACCGCCAGGCTCCTGGCACAGCGCGGCGCGCGCGTGCTGCTCGGCGCGCGCCGCATCGGCCGGCTGAATGCCCTCGCCAACGAGATCGTCGAGGCCGGCGGCTGCGCGCGCTACCAGGCGCTCGACGTCACGCGGCGCGCCAGCATGCAGTCCTTCATCGACGAGGCGACCGAGGCTTTCGGCCGCGTCGACGTGATCGTCAACAACGCCGGCCTCAAGGTCGACGAGCGGGACGGCATGCGCGATGTCAACGTGCGCGGCGTGCTGCACGGCATCGCCGCCGGCCTGCCGCGCATGCGCGCGCAGGGCAGCGGGCAGTTCGTCTATTGCGCCTCCGGGTTCGCGGTGCACGCGATCTCCGAACGGCTGCGCCAGGAGGCGGGCGGCGACATTCGTGTCACCGTGATCTCGCCGGGCGCGACCGAGTCGCCCACGGCCATCGCGCGGTCCATCGCCTTGGCGATCGCGCAAGCGCAGGACGTGGACGCCTGCGAAATCATCGTGCGCTCGACCGCCAGTCAGCACTGATTCGACCGCGGCCGGGAGGGCGGCGCCGCATCCGCTCGCCCTGGCATGCCCCTTGCATCTCGTCTTGTACACAAGACAGGATGCTTGATGATGGTGCATGAAGAAGCCTCGCTTCGCGGCATGGCGCAAGAGCAGACGGACGGGTGGGCCGCGCTGGCGTGGATCGCGAGGCTCGACCCGCCGTTGTCCGGCGCGGCCGAGGGGTCGCTGGCCGGCCTCAGTTTCGCCGCCAAGGACAACATCGATGCCGCCGGCGTGCCCACCACGGCGGCCTGTCCTGCCTTCGCCTACACGCCGGCCGCCCATGCGCATGTGGTGCAGCGGCTGCTCGATGCCGGTGCAAGCCTGGCCGGCAAGACCAATCTCGACCAGTTCGCCTGCGGCCTGAACGGCACCCGTTCGCCCTATGGCGCCGTGCCCAACAGCTTCGATGCCCGCTATGTGTCGGGGGGCTCGAGCTCCGGCTCGGCCTACGTGGTCGCCACCGGCCAGGTCGACTTCGCCCTGGGCACCGACACCGCGGGCTCGGGACGGGTGCCGGCCGGGCTCAACAACATCGTCGGCATCAAGCCCTCGCGCGGCCTGATCAGTGCGCGCGGCGTGGTGCCGGCGGCGCAGAGCGTCGATTGCGTGTCGATCTTCGCAAGGACCGTGGGCATGGCCGCGCGCGTACTGCAGGTGGCGATGGGCTTCGACGCCGAAGACCCCTATTCGCGCCGGGTGAAGCTCGCGACCGAACCCTTGCCCGAGCGCTTGCGTTTCGGCGTGCCGCGCTCGCCGCGCTTCTTCGGCGATGCACTGTCGGCTGCAGCCTTCGAACGCGCCGTCGCGCAGACGCAGGCCCTGGGCGGCATGCCCGTGGCCATCGACTACGCGCCGCTGGCCGAAGCGGCCGCGCTGCTCTACGACAGTGCGCTGGTCGCCGAGCGCTATGCCGCCGTGCGCCACTTCTTCGACGCGCATGAAAGCGAAGTGATCGAACCGGTGCGCGGCATCCTGGCCGCGGGCCGGCGCTACAGCGCGGCCGACTTCGTCGATGCGCGCACGAAGCTGCACGCACTCGGCCAGCGCGCGGCCGCGATGTGGCGCGACATCGACGTGCTGCTGGTGCCCACCGCGCCCGCGCACTACACGACCGATGCGATGCGGGCCGCGCCGATCGCGCTCAATCGCAACCTGGGGGAATACACCAATTTCGTGAATCTGCTCGACTACGCGGCGATCTCGGTGCCGAGCAGCCTGCGTGAGGACGGGCTGCCTTTCGGCATCACGCTGATCGGCCGCGCGGGCAGCGACTTCCAACTGGCCGAACTGGGCCAGCGCTTCCACCATGCCACCGGCCTGCCGCTGGGCGCGACGGGGGCACCGCTGCCCGCGCCCGAAGCGCTTCCGCTGATCGCGGCCGAGCCTGTGGTCAGGCTCGCGGTGGTTGGCGCCCACCTGTCGGGCATGCCGCTGAACGGCCAGCTGACCGAGCGCGGCGCCACGCTCGTGTCGCAGACGGCGACCGCGCCGCACTATCGCCTCTATGCCTTGCCCGGCACCGTGCCGCCCAAGCCCGGGCTGGTGCGCGTGGCGGGCACGGAAGGTGCGGCGATCGCGGTCGAGGTCTGGCAGATGCCGCTCGCGCACTACGGCTCCTTCGTGTCGCTGATTCCGGCGCCGCTCGGCATCGGCACCCTGGCGCTCGCCGACGGCAGCAGCGTGCAGGGCTTTCTCTGCGAAGGGCTGGCGCTCGAAGGCGCCGAAGACATCACGCATCTGGGCGGCTGGCGCCGCTACGTCGAATCCCGCAAGGCAAGGACAAGGAGTGTTTCATGAGCATTGTCAAACCGATACCCGCTGCGTCGCGCCGACGTGCGCTGCAAGCCGGCGTCGCAGGCATCGCCGCGCTCGCAGCGCCTTCGCTGGTGCTGGCCCAGGCCGCGCCGAAGATCCGCGTCGGCTACTGGCCGGTCGCGGCGGGCCTGCCTTTCTTCGCGGCCATCGATCGCGGCTACTTCAAGGAAGCCGGCCTCGAGGTCGAAGCGCTCAAGTTCGCCGGCGCGCAGCAGGTGATGGAAGCGATGCTCTCGGGCCGCTCTGACGGCAGCTCCAACGGCACCGGCTCGGCCAACCTCGCCATCGGCGAGATCGCGCAGCCTGGCCTCTTCAAGATCTTCTGCACCAACCCGAGCAACGCCAAGTTCGTGCTCGACGAGTTCATCGTCGCCAAGGACAACCCTGTCAAGACCATGGCCGAGCTCGCTGGAAAGAAGGTCGCCTCCGGCCCCGGCATCCAGAACGTGACGCTGTGCAAGACCATGCTGGAGCGCGCCGGTGCCAAGAGCGCTGTGGTCTCCGAGCTGCCGATCGGCCAGCACGTCGCATCGCTGGTGGCAGGCCAGGTCGACGCCTGCTACACGCTGGAGCCGACCGGCACGGTCGGCCGCATGAACGGCACCACGCGCGTGATCGAGGCCGGCGTGGTCGCCAAGTACATCCTCGGCGACCCGATGGCGCCGTGGCACGGCGGCGCCGCCAGCCTGACGAGCGAGTTCATCAAGAAGAACCCGGACGCGGCGAAGAAGTTCATCGCCGCCTACGCGCGCGGCGTCGAGCTGGTGCGCACCAAGCCGGCAGACGCGCGGCATCACATGAAGGGCTACACCGCGATCGAGGGTGCGCTCACGGCCGAGGTGCCGCTGGCCTCGTACATGCTCTACAACGAGTTCAAGCCCAGCGACGTCGCCTACTTCCAGAAGTTCTACGACCTGTTCACTGAGAAAGGCATCTTCGAGAAGAAGGTGCCGGTGGACGGCCTGCTCTACAAGGGCTGACCATGGCCGCCCCGAGCACCGGCCCCGCGGCTGCGGCACCATGGACCGCCGGCGCCGCAGCCGCAGCCACGCCGAAGAAGTCGTCATGGAGCAAATGGCTGCCCGCCATCGGCCCCATCGTGCTGTTCATCCTGTGGGACCTGGTGGTGCGGCTCGGCTTCATCAAGGCGATCCTGCTGCCGACGCCGGCCGACACCATCGCGGCGCTGCTCACCGGCCTGGCGGGCGGCCCGCTGCTGATGGATTTCGCGGTTACGGTCTGGCGCACGCTGCAGGCCTTCCTGATCGCGGCGGCCATCGGCGTGCCGCTGGGCGTGCTGCTCGGCAGCAACGAGCGCGCCTATCGCAGCGTCGAGTTCCTGATCGACTTCTTCCGCTCCACGCCGTCTTCGGCATTGATCCCGCTGTTCCTGCTGGTCTTCGGCGTGTCCGACGTCAACAAGGTGGCGATCGCGGCCTTCGGCGCTTTGCTGATCGTGGTGTTCAACAGCGCCTACGGCGTGATCAATGCGCGCAAGCAGCGCGTGATGGCGGCGCGCGTGATGGGCGCCTCGCGCTGGCAGATCTTCAAGGACGTGCTGGTGTGGGAGAGCCTGCAGCCTTCCTTCGTCGGCCTGCGCTCGGCGGTTTCGATGGCGCTGGTGATCGTGATCGTGGCCGAGATGTTCATCGGTTCCGACAACGGCTTGGGTCACCGCATCATCGATGCGCAGCAGGTGCTCAACGTCAAGAGCATGTATGCGGCGATCCTCGCGGCGGGCGCGCTGGGCTACGCGCTCAACATCCTCTTCCTGCTCGCAGAACGCCGCATCGTGCACTGGAGCGGAAGATGAGAGCAGTCACCGACACCGTCATCAACGGCCCGGTGTACGCCGACGTGCCGAAGCCTGCCTTCGCGCCCGGCCCGGCCGGCACGCACATCACCATCCGCGGCCTCACCAAGTACTTCGCGGGCTGGCCCCTATACGAGAACTTCGACCTCGACATTCCCAAGCACAAGATCGTCTCGGTCTTCGGGCCCAACGGCTGCGGTAAGTCGACCCTGATCAACATGATCGCAGGACTGATCCCGATCGACTCGGGCGAGATCCTGTTCGACGGCAAGTCGCTGAAAGACACCAAGATCGGCTACGTGTTCCAGAACTACCGCGAAGCGATGTTCCCGTGGATGCGTACCATCGACAACATCGCCTATCCGCTGAAGCTCGAAGGCCGCTCCAAGGCCGAGGTCGACCGGCGCATGGCGGAGCTCGTCGCCTCCTTCGACGTCAAGTTCGACCTGCACCGCTACCCATACGAGCTCTCGGGCGGCCAGCAGCAGACGGCCTCGATCATGCGCGCACTGGCGCCGAATCCCGAGGTGCTGTTCCTCGACGAGCCTTTCTCCGCGCTCGACTTCGAGATGACGCTCTTCATCCGCGAGAAGCTGCAGGAAGTGTTCATGCAGACCGGCACCACGATGCTCCTGGTCTCGCACGATCTGGAGGAGGCGGTTTACCTGGCCGACCAGGTGCTGCTGCTGACCAAGCGGCCGACCCGGGTGGCCGAGATCCTCGACTACGCCGATGCGCGCCCGCGCACGCTGGAGACGCTGAGCGCGCCGAGCTTCATCGGCACCAAGAAGCTGAGTCTCGAGATCTTCCAGCGCGAGGTCAGGCGATGACGCCGAAGCAGATCGAGGCTTACGTCGATGCCGCGGCGGCCGCGCTCGATCTGAAGCTGCGGCCCGACCATCGTGCCGGGGTGCTGCGCTACTTTGCGCTGGCGGCCGAGTTCGCCGCGGTGGTGGAGGCGGTGCCGCTGGACCCGCACGCCGAGCCGGCGGTCCACTTCTCGCCGGTCGTGCCCCCGGAGCCCGGCGCATGACACCCGCCGCCTTGCTGCTGCAGGATGCCGCCGCGATGGCGCAGGCGGTGCGCTCGGGCGCGGTGAGCGCGGTCGCGCTCGCGCAGGCCAGCCTGGACCGCATCGCCGCGACCGACGGCCGCGTCAACGCCTTCACCGAGGTGGTCCGCGAGCGCGCGCTGCGGCGCGCGGGGCAGGTCGATGCCTCGCTGGCCTCCTCGCATGGCGTGCGCACGCGCGAGCTGCCGCTGCTCGGCGTGCCCTTCGCGGTCAAGAACCTGTTCGACATCGCCGGCCTGCCCACGCTGGCCGGCTCGAAGATCGAGCGCGAGCGCGAACCGGCGCGCGGCGATGCGACGCTGGTGCGCCGTCTCGAAAGCGCCGGCGCGGTGCTGGTCGGCGCGCTCAACATGGACGAGTACGCCTACGGCTTCACGACCGAGAACAGCCACGTCGGCGCGACCCACAACCCGCACGATCTCGACCGAATCGCCGGCGGCTCCTCGGGCGGCTCCGGCGCCGCCGTCGCCGCAGGTCAGGTGGCGCTCGCGCTCGGCTCCGACACCAACGGCTCGATCCGCGTGCCCGCTTCGCTCAACGGCGTGTTCGGGCTCAAGCCCACCTTCGGCCGGCTGCCGCGCACCGGCAGCTACCCCTTCGTCTCGAGCCTGGATCACCTCGGCCCCTTCGCGCGCTCGGTGCGCGACCTGGCGCTGGCCTACGACGCGATGCAGGGACCGGAACGACTGGCGCCACGCGATCCCGGCTGCGCCCAGCGCACCGTCGAGCCGGTCGCCAACCTGCTGTCGCGCGGCGTGCAGGGCCTGCGCGTCGGCGTGCTCGGCGGCTGGTTCCGGCAGCGCGCACAGCCCGAGGCGCTCGCCGCGGTCGACACCGTGGCCCAGGCGCTGGGCGCGAGCCGCACTGTCGAACTGCCGATGGTAGAGGCCGGGCGCGCCGCGGCCTTCCTGATCACCAATTCGGAGGGCGCGGCGCTGCACCTGAGCGATCTGCGCACGCGCGCGCAGGACTTCGAGCCGCTCTCGCGCGACCGCTTCCTGGCCGGCGCGCTGCTGCCGGCGGCCTGGGTGGCGCGCGCGCAGCGCGTGCGGCGCCTCTACGCCGAGCAGGCAGCGCGGGCCCTCGAGCGCTTCGACATCCTGCTCGCTGCGGCCACGCCCTGCGCCGCCACACCCATCGGCGCCGAATGGTTCGAGCTCAACGGCCGGCGCGCGCAGGTGCGGCCCAACATGGGCGTGCTGACGCAGCCCATCTCGTGCATCGGCCTGCCGGTGTGCGCCGTGCCGGTGTGGGGCGCGCACCCGAGCCTGCCGATCGGCGTGCAGGTGATCGCCGCGCCGTGGCGCGAAGACCTGGTGCTGCGCGTGGCCGCGGCGCTCGAATCGGCCGGCGTGGCGCAGGCGCCCGTCGCCACCCTCTCGTGAAGAACGACACGATGACGCCCGAGATCAACCTCCCCGACGTGCTGGCCGAAGTGACGGCCGCCTTCGCGCGCTACGAGGACGCGCTGGTCCACAACAAGGTCGAGGTGCTCGATGAACTGTTCTGGAACAGCCCGCACACGCTGCGCTACGGCGCGACCGAAAACCTCTACGGCTACGAAGAAATCCAGGTCTTCCGCGCCGCGCGGCCCTCGCAGGGCCTGGCACGCGACGTGCTGCGCGCCGTGATCACCACCTATGGCCGCGACTTCGCTACCGCCAACATCGAGTTCCGCCGCGAAGGCAGCGCGAAGACCGGGCGCCAGAGCCAGACCTGGATGCGCACCGGCCAGGGCTGGCGCGTGGTGGCCGCGCACGTGAGCCTGCTTCCCTGATCCATCCCTCCCAGTCCCCACCCACTTCCAGGAGCAACCATGAGCCAGTTCAACCGCCGCGATTCCCTCAAGTCCCTTGCCGCACTCGCGTCCGCCAGCACGTTGGGCGGATGGAGCGCGTTGGCGAGCGCGCAGAAGCCGCTGACCGTGGGCGTGATCTACGTCGGCCCGCGCGACGACTACGGCTACAACCAGGCGCATGCGCAGGCCGCGGCCGAGCTCAAGAAGCTGCCCGGTATCAAGCTGGTGGAAGAAGAGAACGTGCCCGAGACGGCGGCCGTGCAGAAGACCATGACGGGGATGATCGCGCAGGACGGTGCCAAGCTGCTGTTCCCCACCTCCTTCGGCTACTTCGACCCGCACATCCTGGCTGTGGCGCCGAAGAACCCCGACGTGCGCTTCTCGCATTGCGGCGGCCTCTGGTCCGAGGGCAAGCATCCGAAGAACGCCGGCAGCTTCTTCGGCTACATCGACGAGTGCCAGTACCTGAATGGCGTGATCGCCGGCCACATGACCAAGAGCAACAAGATCGCCTTCGTCGCGGCCAAGCCCATTCCGCAGGTGCTGCGCAACATCAATGCGTTCACCATGGGCGCGCGCTCGGTCAAGCCCGGCATCACCTGCAGCGTGATCTTCACCGGCGACTGGTCGATGGCCGTCAAGGAAGCCGAAGCCACCAACAGCCTGGCCGACCAGGGCTGCGACGTTTTCACGATGCACGTCGACGGCCCGAAGGTGGTGGTCGAGACCGCGGCCAAGCGCGGCAAGATGGTCTGCGGCTACCACGCGAGCCAGGCCAAGCTGGCGCCCAGCGCCTACCTCACCGGCGCCGAGTGGAACTGGCTCACGGCCTACAAGACCGCGGTCGAGGCGGCGCAGAGCGGCAAGCCGCATCCCAACTTCCTGCGCGGCGGTTTGAAGGAAGGCTACGTGAAGATGTCGGCCTACGGTTCGATGGTGAGCGACGCGGCGAAGAAGAACGCCGACGACATCAAGGCGAAGATGCTCGCGGGCACCTTCGACATCTTCCAGGGCGGGTTGAAGGACAACAAGGGCGTGGTCGTCATTCCGGCCGGCAAGGCGCTCAAGCAGACGGACCTCGAGCTGGAAAAGATGAACTACCTCGTCGAAGGTGTGGTGGGCTCGATCGGCTGAAATGTCTGCCCCCCGGCTTTTCACTCGCTGCGCTCGTGTAACTCCACCCCCCGAGGGGGAGGCCCGGCCGCCTTGGGGCGGCCCGGCGGCGGCCGGCAACCAGGATAAGAACTCATGCGCCATGCGTTGAAGGAGATGGCCCTCCCGGCGTTCGCCATCGCGGCGGCGCTGCTGCTGTTCGGCGTGTTCGTCTGGTTCGCCGGCGTGAGCCCGCTGGAGGTCTGGGTCATCCTCTTCAAGGGCGCCTTCGGCGACTGGTTCTCGTGGCAGAACACCTTGCAGCGTGCCGCGCCGCTGATGCTCACCGCGCTTTGCGTTGCGATCCCCGCGCGCGCCGGGCTGGTGGTGATCGGCGGTGAAGGCGCGCTGGTGCTGGGTGGCCTGGCCTGCGCGGCGCTGCCTTATGTGCTGCCGCTGCCGGGCAACATCGTCGGCACCGCGGCCCTGTGCATTGCCGGCGCGCTGGCCGGTGCGCTGTGGATCGCGCTGGCGGGCTGGCTGCGCCAGTACCGCGGCATCAACGAAACCATCAGCAGCCTGCTGCTCGCCTATGTCGCGATCGGGCTCTTCAAGCACTGGGTCGAAGGCGCGCTGCGCGATCCGGCCAGCCTCAACAAGCCGGCGACGCGTTCGCTCGCGGAGGGGCTGGCGATCGGAGGCATCGGCGGTTCGGACGTGCACTGGGGGCTCGCGATCGGCATCGTGGCCTGCCTGGCTTCGGGGTTCTGGCTGCGCGCCACGGCCTCGGGCTTTGCGGTGCGCGTGGTGGGCGGCAATCCGCGCACGGCGCAGCTGGTCGGGCTGCCTGCGAACCGGCTGATCCTGGCCGCTTGCGGCCTCGGCGGCGCCTGTGCCGGCGTGGCCGGCGCGGTCGAAGTCGCGGCGGTGCACACCAACGCCAACGCCTCGCTGATCGCGGGCTACGGCTATGCCGGCATCCTGGTGTCCTTCATCGCGCGCCACAACCCGGTGGCCGTCATTCCGGTCGCTATCCTGTTCGGTGGCTTCGGTGCCGCCGGCAGCCTGCTGCAGCGGCGGCTCGGCTTGCCCGATGCGTCGGTGCTGGTGCTGCAGGGCATCGCCTTCGTGCTGATTCTTGCGAGCGAGGGGCTGCGCTTGGTCGACTGGAAGACGCTGCTCAGGAACCGGATGCCGCGTCCCGCCGAGCCGCAGATGCGCAAGGAGCCGGTATGACAGCCGACCAATGGATCGCGCTCGTGGCCGGCATCGTCGGCGGCGCCTTGCGCGTCGGCGCACCTTTTCTCTTCGTGAGCCTCGGCGAATGCCTGACCGAGAAATCGGGCCGCATCAACCTCGGGCTCGAAGGCGTGCTCGTGCTCTCGGCCATGGCTTCCTTCGGCGGTGCCTGGCTCACCGGCTCGGCCTGGCTCGGCGTGCTGATCGGCGCCGCGGCCGGTGCGCTGCTGGCGCTGCTGCATGGCCTCTTGTGCTCGCTCGACCGCGTCAACGACGTCGCGACCGGCATCGCGCTGATGCTGCTCGGCACCGGGCTCGCGTTCTATCTCGGCAAGCCGCTGATCCAGCCGCAGGCGCCGCAGCTGCCGGCCATTCCGCTCGGCGACTGGAGCGACAACCCGGTGGTGCGCTCGGCGCTGCAGGTCAATGCACTGGTGCCGATCGGCATCGCGTTGGCCTTCGTGCTCTGGTGGGCTTTTGCGCGCACGCGCATCGGCTTGCTGGTGCGCATGGCCGGCGACTCGGCCAACGCGACGCGCGCGCTTGGCTATTCGGTCGCGGGGCTGCGCGTCGCGGCCACCACGGCGGGCGGCTTCATCGCCGGGCTCGGCGGCGCCTCGCTCACGCTCTTCTATCCGGGCAGCTGGAACGAGGGCATCTCGAGCGGGCAGGGGCTGATCGCGGTGGCGCTGGTCATCTTCGCGCGCTGGAGTCCGCTGCGCTGCATCGGCGCGGCGCTGCTGTTCGGCGGCGCCGGCGCCATCGGGCCGGCGCTGCAATCGATCGGCGTGGGCTGGGGCTACCACCTCTTCAACACGGTGCCCTATGTGCTGACGCTGGTGATCCTGGTGCTGACCTGCAAGCCGGGCAGCGTGGCGGCAGGCAGCCCCGGCGAGCTGTCGTCGACCCGCTGAGAAAGGAACCAAGCGATGAGCGGTCTGGGTGGTCTCAACAAATCGGAGCATGGTGTGGTCGTCGGGCTCGTGCAGCTGCAGCTGCCGGTCGTCAGGACCAAGGCCGAGCTCGCGGCGCAGACGCAGCGCATCTGCGAGCTGGTGGCAAAGGCGCGGCGCAACCAGGGCACGATGGACCTGGTGGTGTTCCCGGAGTACGCGCTGCACGGCCTCTCGATGGACACTGCGTCCGAGATCATGTGTTCGCTCGACGGGCCCGAGGTGGCGGCCTTCAAGAAGGCCTGCATCGACAACCGCATCTGGGGCTGCTTCTCGATCATGGAAGCCAACCCCGGCGGCAATCCCTACAACAGCGGCCTGGTCATCGACGACCAGGGCGCCGTCGCGCTCTACTACCGCAAGATGCATCCCTGGGTGCCTGTCGAACCGTGGGAGCCCGGCAACATCGGCGTGCCGGTGTGCGACGGGCCCAGGGGCAGCAAGCTGGCCCTGATCATCTGCCACGACGGCATGCTGCCCGAGATGGCGCGCGAGGCCGCGTACAAGGGCGCCGAGATCATCATCCGCACAGCGGGCTACACGGCGCCGATCCGCCATGCCTGGCGCATCACCAACCAGGCCAACGCCTTCTGCAACCTCGCCTACACGGCAAGCGTGTGCATGTGCGGCAGCGACGGCACTTTCGACTCGATGGGCGAGGGCATGTTCTGCAACTTCGACGGCACAGTGCTGGTGGAGGGCGGCGGGCGGCCCGACGAGATCGTCACCGCCGAGCTGCGGCCCGACCTGGTGCGCGAGGCCCGCACCGGCTGGGGCGTGGAGAACAACATCTACCAGCTCTACCACCGCGGCTACGTGGCGGTGAAGGGTGGTGCGCAGGATTGCCCCTACACCTACATGCGCGACATGGCGGCCGGCCGCTACAGGCTGCCGTGGAGCGATGAGGTCAAGGTCAGGGATGGCAGCGGCTTCGGCTTCGAGCGGCCGGAGCGCAACTACAAGGGACCGGAGGCCTTATGAACGAACGCTACGTCGCGGCCGAGCCCTACCGCTGGCCCTACAACGGCGCACTGCGGCCCGACAACACCGCGCTCGTCGTGATCGACATGCAGACCGATTTCTGCGGCAAGGGCGGCTACGTCGACGTGATGGGCTACGACCTCTCGCTGGTGCAGGCGCCGATCGAGCCGATTGCGCGCACGCTGGCGCGCCTGCGGCCACTCGGCTTCCACATCATCCACACGCGCGAAGGCCATCGGCCCGACCTGGCCGACCTGCCGGCCAACAAGCGCTGGCGCTCGCGCCAGATCGGCACCGGCGGCGTGGGCATCGGCGACGACGGCCCCTGCGGCCGCATCCTGGTGCGCGGTGAGCCGGGCTGGGAGATCATTCCCGCGCTCGCGCCGATCGAGGGCGAGGTGGTGATCGACAAGCCCGGCAAGGGCTCCTTCTACGCCACCGATCTCGAACTGGTGCTGCGCACGCGCGGCATCGAGAACCTGATCCTGGCCGGCATCACCACCGACGTGTGCGTGCACACCACGATGCGCGACGCCAACGACCGCGGCTTCGAATGCCTGCTGCTCGCGGACTGCACGGCCGCGACCGACCATGGCAACCACCTCGCGGCGCTGAAGATGATCACGATGCAGGGCGGCGTGTTCGGCGCGCATGCGCATTCGAGCGCGCTGCTCGATGCGCTGGCGGCGATGTGAGGCCGGCATGTCGGAGGCCTCGCCCCAATCCATCGGCGCGCTGCCAGCCGCCACCGGCGCGCTCGCGCTCGACACCTACCGGCTGACCAAGCGCTTCGGCAGGTTCACCGCGATGGACAGCGTGACGATGCGGGTCGAGCCCGGCACGGTGCACGCGCTCCTGGGCGAGAACGGCGCCGGCAAGAGCACGCTGGTCAAGTGCGTCGCGGGCTACCAGCGCGCGGAGGAGGGCAGCATCCTGATCGATGGTCGCGAGCAGGGCATCGCCAACCCGGTGGTGGCGCGCGCGCTCGGCATCGGCATGGTGTATCAGCACTTTACGCTGGCGCCCGGCATGACGGTGGCCGAGAACCTGCTGCTGGCCGGCGGCAAGACGCCGGCCCTGATCGACTGGAAACGCAAGCGCGCCGAGCTCGAGGCCTTTCTGGCCTCAACGCCCTTCCGCCTCGACCTCGACCGGCGGCCTTCGGAGCTGGCGGCCGGCGAGAAGCAGAAGCTCGAGCTCCTGAAGCAGCTTTACCTGAAGCCGCGCCTCCTGATCCTCGACGAGCCGACCTCGGTGCTGACGCCGCAGGAGGCCGACGAGGTGCTGGGCCATGTGCGCGCGTTCGCGAAGAGCGGCCTGTGCACCGTGCTGATCATCACGCACAAGTTCCGCGAGGTGATGGCCTATGCCGACAGCGTGACGGTGCTGCGGCGCGGAAAAGCCGTGCACCACTGCCGCGTGGCCGACACCGACCCTCGGCGCTTGGCCACGGCCATGATGGGCGAAGGCGAGGCGCCGCCACCCGAGAGCGACACCGCAGCGCCGGTCGGCCGGGCGCTGCATGCGATGAAGCAAACGGCGGCGGATGCGCCCATCGCCCTGCAGGTCGAGGGCCTGCAGGCGCGGGGCGACCGCGGCACGCTGGCCGTGCACGACCTGAGCCTCGCCGTGCGCGCGGGCGAGATCCTCGGCGTCGCCGGCGTCTCGGGCAACGGCCAGCGCGAGCTGGTCGAAGCGCTGGTCGGCCAGCGGCCGCGGATCGCGGGGCGCATGACCGTGATGGGCGAGCCCTACGCCGCACGGCGCGAGGAGAACCGGCGCCTGAAGCTGCGCAGCCTGCCCGAGGAGCCGCTGCGCAACGCCTGCGTCGGCGATCTCAGCGTGGCGGAGAACATGGCGCTGCGCGACTTCGATCAGCCGCCGCTGGCGCGCGGCGGCGTGCTGAACTTCGCGGCCTGGCGCAGCCGCGCGCGCGAGTGGATTGCCGAGTACGGCGTGAAGACGCAGGGGGAGGGCGCGCCGATCCGCAGCCTTTCCGGCGGCAATGTGCAGCGCGCCGTGCTGGCCCGCGAGCTGGCCGGCGACATCAACGTGCTGATCGCCGCCAATCCCGTGTTCGGGCTGGACTTCGCCGCCGTGCGCGAGATCCACGGCCGCATCGTGCAGGTGCGGCAGAAGGGCGGGGGCGTGCTGCTCGTCAGCGAAGACCTCGACGAACTGCTGGAACTGGCGGACCGGATCGTCGTGATGAGCGAAGGACGGATCGTGTTCGAGACCTCCGCGGCTTCCGCGCAGCGGCATGTGCTGGGGGCGCATATGGGCGGGGGGCATCACGCATGACAAAGATGGATGCCAACCCCTTCGCCTACGAGTTCGAGCTGGACAGGACAGCCCTCGTCATCATCGACATGCAGCGCGACTTCATCGAACCCGGTGGCTTCGGCGAGACGCTGGGCAACGACGTGTCGCTGCTCCAGGCCATCGTCCCTGCCACGCAATCGGTGCTCCATGCGTGGAGAAGAAAAGGCGGCCTCGTCATTCACACGCGCGAAGCCCATCGCCCCGACCTCGCCGACTGTCCGCCCGCCAAGCGCAACCGCGGCGCGCCCGTGCTGCGCATCGGCGACACGGGCCCCATGGGCCGCATCCTGGTCGCCGGCGAACCCGGCAACCAGATCATCGATGCGCTCGCGCCCATCGACGGCGAGATCGTGATCGACAAGCCCGGCAAGGGCGCTTTCTATGCCACCGGCCTGCAGTCCATGCTGCAGCAGCGCAGCATCCGCAAGCTGGTCTTCATGGGCGTCACCACCGAGGTCTGCGTGCAGACCAGCATGCGCGAGGCCAACGACCGGGGCTACGACAGCCTGCTGCTGGAAGACTGCACCGAGAGCTACTTCCCCGCGTTCAAGACGGCGGCCATCGAGATGATCCGGGCCCAGGGCGCGATCGTCGGCTGGACCGCGCCGAGCGCCGCATTGCTGGGCGCGCTTGGCAACGACTAACATTCCCTGCGTGTCCACCGTCCGATCCCGTTCCGTCCCTTCCCAGCCTGCGGCCGACGCTACTGTCTTCCGCACCCGCGCCGACGAGGTCTACGCGCAGCTCAAGCGCGACGTGGCCGAGTTCAGCCTGGTGCCGGGCGACCGCTTCACCGAGAACGAGATCAGCGAGCGCCTCGGCGTCTCGCGCACGCCGGTGCGCCAGGCGCTTTTCAGGCTGCAGCAGGAGGGCTTCGTCGAGGTGCTGTTCCGAAGCGGCTGGCGCGTGCTGCCCTTCGACTTCGATCAGTTCGAGCAGCTCTACGACCTGCGCATGGTGCTGGAGACCACCGCGGTGCACCGGCTCTGCGAAACCGACCGGCGCGTGGATCGCAGCCTGCTCGACGACCTGGCCGGCATCTGGCTCGTGCCGGTGGCACAGCGCAGTTCGGACGCGACGCAGGTTGCACAATGGGACGAAGCCTTTCATTGCTCCTTGGTCGCGGCGGCCGGCAATGCGGAAATGGCGCGCGTGCACCGCGACGTGACCGACCGCATCCGCATCATTCGCCAGCTCGATTTCACCAAGCAGCCGCGCATCGACGCCACCTACGACGAGCACGGGAAAATCCTGAAGGCGATCCGTGCCAACCGCGGCGACCAGGCGGCGATGCTGCTGCGCGCGCACATCGAGACCAGCCAGGCCGAGGTGCGCAAGATCACGCTGCATCAGGTGCATATGGCTCGCCACGCCAATCGCCGGTGACGCGGCAAGTGCGAGAAGGCTGGGGGAGCACTTCTATTCTGCGGTGATGCCGCCGCGGCTCACCACGGTCGCCCAGCGCGCGGCGTCCTTGTCGATCAACTTGCCGAAGTCGGCGGGCGTCGATGCTGCCGGCACCATGCCCTGCGCTTCGAAAGCGGCAGCCACCTCGGGCTGCTTCAACACCGCCGCGATCTCCTTGTTGAGCCGCGCGACCACCGCGCTCGGCGTTCCCTTGGGCGCCAGCACGCCGTACCACATGTCGACGTTGCCGCCCTGGATGCCGGCCTCCGCCAGCGTGGGCACCTCGGGCAGCTGCGTCAGGCGCTTGTCGCTGCCGGTCGCGATGGCCTTGAGCTTGCCGGCCTGGATGTGCTGCAGCGCCACGTGCACCGGCAGGAACATGTAGTCGATGCGCCCGCCCAGGAGGTCGGTCACCGCGCCGGCCGTGCCCTTGTAGGGCACGTGCAGCATCTCGGTGCCGGTGTTCTGCAGCAGCAGCGCCATCGACAGATGGTGCGGCGTGCCGACGCCGGGCGTGGCATAGGTGAACTTGCCCGGATTGGCCTTGGCCGCGGCGACCACCTGCGCCACCGAGGTGGTCTTCTGCACGTTCGGGTTGGTGACCAAGAGCAGCGTGCCCCAGGAGGTGAGCGACACCGGCGTGAAGTCGTTGACGGGGTCGTAGGCCAGCGACTTGTAGAGGCTCTTGTTCATCACCAGCGTGTTGACCTGCACCAGCAGCGTGTAGCCGTCGGGCTTGGCGCGCGCCACCTTCTCGCTGCCGATGTTGCCGCTGGCGCCCGCCACGTTGTCCACCACCACCGGCTGGCCGAGGATGGCCGGCAGCCGGGCCGAGAGCTGGCGCGCGATCAGGTCGATGCCGGTGCCGGGCGTGTAGGGCACCACCAGCGTGATCGGCTGGTCGGGCCAGGCATGGGCGGCCGCGGCGCTGGCGGCCAGCAGCAGGGTGCCGAGGATCTTGGTCAAGGGGCGCATGGGTGTCTCCGCGTTGTTCGTTCGTTCGTCATTCAAAGGTAGGAAGGGCGCGCCTTCAGCGCCGCCGGGTCGTAGCCCGCGATCCGCTTGTAGTTGTCCGAAATCGCCTGCAGCTCCTCGGTGCTCACGATCTCCTCCAGCCGCTCGAAGCGCCTGCCGCCGGAGCGCTGGAACACCTCGCGCAGGATGGTGTCGGGCGGATTGCTGCGATTGGTCAGCACCACCTCGGTGGTGGCCTTGACGCGCACGCGGTCGTAGGCCTCGAGCGCCTCGGTGCCGACGCCGAGCTTGTGCAGTGCGCCGGCGAGGAAGCGGGCATCGATGATGGCCTGGCCGGCGCCGTTGGAGCCGCGCGGCACCATCGGATGCGCCGCATCGCCGAGCAGCGTGAGCCGTCCGTGCGTCCATTTCGGCAGCGGATCCTGGTCGACCATGGGGTATTCGAGGATCGCGTCGGACGAGCGGATCAGCGCCGGCACGTCGAGCCAGTCGAAATGCCAGTCCTCGAAGGCCGGCAGGAAGTCTTCCAGCCGGCCGGCGCGGCTCCAGTCCTGCAGCGCCGGCTGCGGCGCGTGGATCTCGGCCACCCAGTTGACGAGCTGGTTGCCTTCGGCGTCGATGTCGTTGCGGATCGGGTAGATCACCATCTTGCCCTGGTCCAGCCAGCCCGCGCGCACCATGCTCGCGCCGGAGAGAAAAGGCTTGTGCTTCGCGGTGCCGCGCCACATGTTGACGCCCGAGTAGCGCGGCGCGCCCTCGTTCGGATAGAGCTGCTTGCGCAGCACCGAATGGATGCCGTCACAGCCCACGGCCAGCGATGCGCGCACCTCGGGCAGGGCGGTGCCGTCCGGCGCGGTGAAGCGCGCCGTCACGCCGCTCTCGTCCTGGTCGACGCCGGTGCAGCGGTGGCCGCAGACCACGCTGCCGGCGCCGAGGCGTTCGCGAACGGCGTCCAGCAGCACGGTGTGCAGGTCGCCCCGATGGATCGAATACTGCGGCCAGTCGTAGCCGGCCGCGGTGCCCGCCGCCTCGCGGAACACCAGCTGGCCGTGCGAATTGAAGAACACCGCTTCCTGCGTGCGAACGCCCACCGCGTCCAGTGCCGGCAGCAGGCCCAGCTCGCTCAACTCGCGCGTCGCATGCGGCAGCAGGTTGATGCCCACGCCCAGGGGCTTGAGTTCGGGCACCGCTTCGTAGACACGGCAGGCGATGCCGGCCTGGTGCAGGCTCAGTGCCAGGGTCAGTCCGCCGATGCCGGCGCCCAGCACGATCACTTCGGTTGATTTCTCTTTGCTCATGGCCGGATTAGATCGGCGAGATGATCATCTGTGAAATTTAGATGTCGTATGGATTTATCATGAATTCATATGAATTTGTCCGTCCGCCAGATGCGCGCCTTCCTGCATGTCGCGCGCATCGGCAACTTCACGCGCGCGGCCGAGCAGGCGCACATGACGCAGGCCGGCCTGAGCACCCTGGTACGCGAGATGGAGCGCCAGCTGGGCTGCCGCCTGTTCGACCGCACCACGCGCATGGTCGTCCTCACCGCCGCGGGCCGGCAGCTGCTCCCGGTCGTCGAGCGCGTGCTGACCGAGCTCGATGACGTGACCGCCCATCTCGGCGCCGAAGGCGACCAGGCGCGCCAGACGCTGCGCATCGCGGCCACGCCGCTGGTGTCTTCCAACCTGCTGCCGCAGGTCTTCGGCCGGTTCCGCGCGAGCCATCCTGCGATCCAGCTCAAGCTCTTCGATGCCGACCTGCGCGACGTGGAGGCGATGGTGGCGGGCAGCGAGGCCGACATGGGCCTGGGCTTCTTCTTCAAGGCGGCGCCGGGGCTGGATCGCAAGCCGGTCGGGCGTTTTCAGCTGATGCGCGTGGCGCCTGCCGGCACGGACGAAACGCCGCCGCCACTCGGCAGCGTGCCCTGGTCCTCGCTTCGTTCCGCGCCGCTGCTCGGGCTGCCGCAGAGCAACCCGATCCAGAAGGTCATCGACGTGCACCTGGGCGCGATCGGGCGGGCGGATGCGCATCGGCCGGCCTTCAATTTCTTCGGCACGCTGATCTCGATGGTCGAGGCCGGCTTCGGCACCGCCGTGATGCCGAGCTTCGCGCTCGCGGCCTGCCGGCGGCACCGGGTGCGCACGGACATCCTGGTCAAGCCCAAGGTGGGCATCGACTTTTACCGCGTCACGCGGCGCGGCACGGCCGAGACCGAGGCCATGCAGGCCTTTACGCAAGCGTTGAAGGCGGCGCTGGCTACAGCGTGAACTCGTAGTCCACCGTGATCGGCGCGTGGTCGCTGAACTTGATGGTCTTGAAGATCTGCTCGCTGCGCGCGAGCTGCGCGGTCTTCGGCGTCGCCAGGTGGTAGTCCAGCCGCCAGCCCACGTTCTTGGCATAGGCCTGGCCGCGGTTGCTCCACCAGGTGTAGGCCTCGTCGGTGGTGTCGGGCTTGAGCATGCGGTAGACGTCGACCAGCCCCGCGCCTTCCGCGCCGGCGTCGAGCAGCTTCGTCATCCAGGCGCGCTCATCGGGCAGGAAGCCGCTGTTCTTCTGGTTGCCGCGCCAGTTCTTGAGGTCGATCTCCTTGTGCGCGATGTTGATGTCGCCGCAGAGGACGAACTCGCGCTCGGCCTTGAGCGCAATCAGGTGCGGGAAGAAGCCCTTGAGAAAGCGGTATTTCGCGGCCTGGCGTTCCTCGCCCGAGGAGCCGCTCGGGAAGTAGCAGCTGATGACCGAGAACTTGCGCGCAGGCGTATCGAAGCGCAGCTCGAGGTAGCGGCCTTCGGCATCGAACTCGGTGTCGCCCCAGCCCACCACGACCTCGCTGGGCTCGTGCTTGGTGTAAACCGCAGTGCCGGCGTAGCCCTTCTTCTCCGCAAAATGGAAGTGGCCCTTGAGACCGGCCATGGCCTCGAAACGGCCTTCGATGTCGCTGGCCTGGACGCGAATCTCCTGCATGCAAATACAATCCGGCGCCAGTTCGGCCACCCAGTCGGCGACGCCTTTGGTCGCGGCCGAGCGCAGGCCATTGAGGTTGAGGCTGGTCAGTTTGAACACAAGGACGTTCCCGATGGCTGAAGAGGTGGTGACAAGGGCAGGCGAGGGCGGTGCGCTGGCGCAGGCCTTCGTGCAGTTCGCGCTCGAATCGGGGGTGCTGCGCTTTGGCCAGTTCAAGACCAAGGCCGGCCGCATGAGCCCCTATTTCTTCAACGCGGGCCTGTTCGACGACGGCGCCAAGCTCGCGCGGCTCGCCGAATTCTATGCAGACCGGCTGATCGCCAGCGGGCTGGACTTCGACATGATCTTCGGCCCGGCCTACAAGGGCATCCCGCTCGGCGCCACGGTGGCCGCCGAGCTCGCCCGGCGCGGCCGCAACGTGCCCTTCGCCTACAACCGCAAGGAAGCCAAGGACCACGGCGAGGGCGGCACGCTGGTCGGCGCGCCGCTCAAGGGCCGGGTGCTGATCGTCGACGACGTGATGTCGGCCGGCACCGCGGTGCGCGAGTCGATCGCCGCCATCCAGAGCGCCGGCGCCACCCCGCACGCGGTGGCCATCGCGCTGGATCGGCAGGAGAAGGCGACCGAGAACGGCGTCGACGTGGACCACAGCGCCGTGCAATATGTCCGCAATCAGCTCGGTCTGCAGGTGGTGGCGATCGCGACGCTCGACGACTTGTTACATTACCTCTCGGGCCGCGCGGACGACGAGCTGAGCGCCCACCGGGAGGGAGTGCTGGCATACAGGGTGCGCTACGGCGCGGGTTGATTCCACTGTCTGAAGGACCGACGTTGGCGCGCATATCCATCGCTTCTCTGGCCCTCCTGCTGGCGGCGGCTGGTGCGGTTTCTGCGCAAACGGCGCCGCCCGCGAGCTCGGGCATCTACAGCTGCGTCGACGCCCGCGGCCGCACCCTCACTTCCGACCGCCCGATCGCCGACTGCAGCGATCGCGAGCAGCGCGAGCTCAGTCCGACCGGCGGCGTGCGGCGCAAGATCGAACCCACCTATACGGCGCGCGAGCTGGCCGAGCGCGAGGAGCGCGAGCGCCAGGCGCAGCTGCAGGCGGCGCGCCTGATCGAAGAGCGCCGCCGCGAACGCGCGCTCCTGATCCGCTATCCCAACGCCACCGCGCACGACCGCGAACGCGCCGAAGCGCTGGTCCAGATCGATGCGGTGATCACCGCCGCCAAGAAGCGCCTGGGCGAGTTGGCCGAGGAGCGCAAGAAGATCGACGACGAGCTCGAGTTCTACAAGAAGGACGTCAGCAAGGCGCCTGACTCGCTGCGCCGCAAGCTGGACGACAACGGCAAGAGCGTCGCGGTGCAGAACCGCTTCATCGGCGACCAGGAAGACGAGAAGAAGCGCGTCAACGCACGCTTCGACGAGGAGCGTGGCCGCCTCAAGCCGCTGTGGGCCGGCAATGCGCCCACGACCACGGCGCGCTGAGCCGGCCCCCCTCGCCTAACCCAGCTTCGCCTTCAGGAGCGCATTGACCTGCGCCGGATTGGCCTTGCCCTGGCTGGCCTTCATGACCTGGCCGACCAGCGCATTGAAGGCCTTGTCCTTGCCGGCGCGGTATTCGTCGATGTTCTTCTGGTTGGTGGCCAGCACGCCGTCGACGATCTTCTCGAGCGCACCGGTGTCGCTCATCTGCTTCAGGCCCTTGGCTTCGATGAGCTGGTCGGCGTCCTGGCCTTCGCCGGTCCAGAGCGCATCGAAGACCTGGCGCGCGGCGTTGTTCGACACCGTGCCGTCGCTGATGCGCGCGATCAGCTTCGCGAGCTGCGCGGCCGTCACCGGCGCTTCGCCGATCGCGATGTCCTGCAGGTTGAGGCGGCGCGCGATCTCGCCGGTGATCCAGTTGCTCGCCAGCTTGGCATTGGCGCCGGCGGCCACCGTGCTCTGAAAGTAATTGGCGAGCGCGGGGCTCTGGGTGAGCTGCGTGGCGTCGTAGTCCGACAGGCCGTGCTCGCGCACGTAGCGCTCGGCCATCGCGCGCGGCAGCTCCGGCATGTCGGTGCGCACGCGCTCGATCCACTCGGCCGCGATCGCGAGCGGCGGCAGGTCCGGATCGGGGAAGTAGCGATAGTCGGCCGCGTCTTCCTTGGTGCGCATGGCGCGCGTCTCGCCGGTGTCGGGATCGAACAGCACGGTGGCCTGCTGGATCGCGCGGCCGTCCTCGATCTCGCCGATCTGCCAGCGGATCTCGTAGTCGATCGCCTGCTGCATGAACTTGAAGCTGTTCAGGTTCTTGATCTCGCGCCGCGTGCCCAGCGGCTGGCCGGGCCGGCGCACCGAGACGTTGGCATCGCAGCGGAAGCTGCCTTCCTGCATGTTGCCGTCGCAGATGCCGATCCAGGTCACGATCTTGTGCAGCTCGCGCGCATAGGCCACTGCCTCGGCGGTGGAGCGCATGTCGGGCTCGGTCACGATCTCCAGCAGCGGCGTGCCGGCGCGGTTGAGGTCGATGCCCGACTGGCCGACGAAGTCCTCGTGCAGCGACTTGCCGGCGTCTTCTTCGAGATGCGCGCGCACCAGGCGCACGGTCTTCTTCTCATCCCCCAAAAAGAAGCTCACCGAGCCGCCCTGCACGACCGGGATCTCGTACTGGCTGATCTGGTAGCCCTTGGGCAGGTCCGGATAGAAGTAGTTCTTGCGTGCAAAGACGCTGCGCGGCGCGATGTGCGAACCGAGCGCGAGCCCGAGCTTGATGGCGCGCTCGACCGCGCCCTTGTTCATCACCGGCAGCGTGCCGGGCAGCGCCAGGTCGACCGCCGAGGCCTGCGTGTTCGGCTCGGCGCCGAAGGCAGTGGAGGCGCGGCTGAAGATCTTGCTCGCGGTCGAGAGCTGGGCATGGGTCTCGAAGCCGATGATGACCTCGTAGCCCTGCACCAGCGGGCCGGTCGGGCGGCCTTTCTGCATCTGTTCGAAGGAGTTCATGTCAAAAGCCCTCCGGCGTGCGCTGATGCCAGTCCGTTGCCTGCTGGAAGCGGTGGGCGGCATTCAGGAGTTTCGCCTCGCCGAAATAGTTGCCGATCAATTGCAGGCCGACCGGCATGCCGCCGTCGAAACCCGCCGGCACGCTCATGCCGGGCAGGCCGGCCAGCGAGGCCGGCAGCGTGAAGATGTCGGCCAGGTAGTCGGCCACCGGGTCGCCGCCGTGCTCGCCCAGCTTCCAGGCGACCGTGGGCGCGGCCGGGCCGGCAATCACATCGCACTGGGCAAAGGCCTGCTGGAAGTCGTCGGCGATCATGCGGCGCACCTTCTGCGCCTGCAGGTAGTAGGCGTCGTAGTAGCCATGCGACAGCACGTAGGTCCCGATCATGATCCGGCGCTTGACCTCGTCGCCGAAGCCTTCCTCGCGCGTCTTGGCGTACATGTCGGCCAGATCGCGGTAGTTCTTGGCGCGATGGCCGAACTTGACGCCGTCGAAGCGGCTCAGGTTGCTCGAGGCCTCGGCCGCCGCAATGATGTAGTAGACCGGGATCGACAGTTCGGTGCGCGGCAGCGTGACCTCGACGCGGCGGGCGCCGAGCTTCTCGTACTCGGCCAGCGCGGCGTCGATGGCCGCGCGCACGCCGGGAGCAACGCCTTCGCCCAGGAACTCCTTCGGCACGCCGATGCGCAGGCCTTCGAGCGAATCGGTGAGGGTGCGCGAGAAGTCTTCGGCCGGCTTGTCGAGCGAGGTCGAGTCGCGCTCGGGGTCCGGCCCGCACAGGGCCGACAGCAGCAGCGCACAGTCTTGCGCCGAGCGGGCCAGCGGCCCTGCCTGGTCGAGGCTGGAAGCGAAGGCCACCATGCCGTAGCGCGAGGCGCGGCCATAGGTCGGCTTGATGCCAGTCACGCCGCAGAAGGAGGCCGGCTGGCGGATCGAGCCGCCGGTGTCGGTGCCGGTCGCAGCCGGCACCAGGCGCGCGGCCACCGCAGCGGCGCTGCCGCCCGAGGAGCCGCCGGGGATGCGCGTCGCGTCCCAGGGGTTGCGCACCGGCACGGCCTGGTCGAAGCCGACCGCGGGCACGGCCACGTTCTCGTTGGCCGAGCCCATCGCGAACTCGTCGCAGCTCAGCTTGCCGAGCGTGACGGCGCCGGCCTCGGCCAGCTTGCGCACCACGGTGGCATCGAACGGCGAGCGGTAGCCGGCCAGGATGCGCGAGCCCGCGGTGGTCGGGAAATCGGTGGTGACGAAGATGTCCTTGTGCGCGATCGGCACGCCGGCCAGCGCCGGGGCGCCGCCGGCGGCAAGCTGGGCATCGGCGGCGCGAGCCTGGGCCAGCGTCGCCTCTTCGTCGAGGGCGACGAAGCTGCCGAGATCCTGGTGCCGCTTGATGCGCGCCAGGTGGTGCTGGGAGGCCTCGACCGCCGACAACTTGCGTTCGCGCAGGGCCGCGGCCAATTCGGCCACGCCCAATTGATGCAAGTCGCCGCTCATTCGATCACCCTCGGCACCAGGAACAGGCCGTTCTCGACCGCCGGCGCGCTGCGCTGGTTGGCCTCGCGCCGGTTCGGTTCGCTCGCCACATCCTCGGCCAGCCGGAGCGTCACATCCTCGAAGGCGGCGACGGGGTGGGCGAGCGGTTCCAGGCCGGCGGTGTCGACCGCGCGCATCCGCTCCACCAGTTCGAAAAAGCCGTTGATCTGGCCCAGCATGCGTTCGCTCTCATCGGGAGCAAGCTCCAGCCTGGCGAGCGATGCGATGCGCGCAATATCGGAGGAAGTGAGTGACATCGAAAAAAGAAGGCCGCCACACGTCGGAAGGGTGCGCCAGCGCTGGGATACAGAGGGGATTCAGGTATTATCCCGCCTTTGCCGCAACCCCCGCGAACGCGACGGCATTTGCTGCAAAAACGATCCAACCACCCCGTCAAAAAAGACCCAGCAAGAGGGCGACGACATGCCGACGCGCATGCCGTGCTCCAGAGGATTCCAGAATGTTTGGAGCTTTCCGTCGGTACTTTTCTACCGACCTCGCGATCGACCTCGGCACCGCGAACACCCTGATCTTTGCGCGCAACAAGGGCATCGTTCTCGACGAGCCCTCGGTCGTGGCCATCCGCCACGAAGGCGGACCGCACGGCAAGAAGGTGATCCAGGCCGTGGGCCGCGAAGCCAAGGCCATGCTCGGCAAGGTGCCCGGCAACATCGAGGCCATCCGCCCGATGAAGGACGGCGTGATCGCCGACTTCGTGATCACCGAGCAGATGATCAAGCAGTTCATCAAGATGGTGCACCCGCGCTCGCTGCTCACGCCCAGCCCGCGCATCATCATCTGCGTGCCCTGCGGCTCGACCCAGGTCGAGCGCCGCGCCATCAAGGACGCGGCCGAGGCGGCCGGCGCCACTTCGGTCTACCTGATCGAGGAACCCATGGCCGCCGCGATCGGCGCCGGGCTGCCGGTGTCCGAAGCCAGCGGCTCGATGGTGGTCGACATCGGCGGCGGCACCACCGAGGTGGGCGTGATCTCGCTCGGCGGCATGGTCTACAAGGGCAGCGTGCGCGTCGGCGGCGACCGTTTCGACGAGGCCATCATCAACTACATCCGCCGCAACTACGGCATGCTGATCGGCGAGCCGACGGCCGAGGTCATCAAGAAGAGCATCGGCTCGGCCTTCCCCGGTTCCGAAGTCAAGGAAATGGAAGTCAAGGGCCGCAACTTGAGCGAAGGCGTGCCGCGCAGCTTCACCATCAGCAGCAACGAAGTGCTGGAAGCGCTGACCGATCCGCTCAACAACATCGTCTCGGCGGTCAAGAACGCGCTGGAGCAGACCCCGCCCGAACTGGGCGCCGACATCGCCGAGCGCGGCATGATGCTGACCGGTGGCGGCGCGCTGCTGCGCGACCTCGACCGGTTGCTGGCCGAAGAGACCGGCCTGCCGGTGCTGGTGGCCGAAGACCCCTTGACCTGCGTGGTGCGCGGCTGCGGCATCGCCCTGGAACGCATGGACAGGTTGGGAAGCATTTTCACCAGCGAGTGATGCACACTTTGCACATCCGGCCGGCCCGTGTCAGCATCGGCCGGCTTTTTCGTATCTATATCTAAGCTAACGCGCAGCTCACACCATGCCCCTGGGCACGCTGGATCGCACCGCGCCACCCCTGTTCAACCAGGGCCCCTCGGCGCTCAGCAAGCTGATCTTTTTCAGCGCGCTGGCGCTGTTCCTGATGGTGGCCGACGCACGATTCAACATCGTGCAGCCGCTGCGCGCGGGCATCGGCGCGGTGCTCTATCCCATCCAGTGGCTGGCGCTCAAGCCGGTGCAGCTTGCGATGGGCGGCGGCCGCTACCTCGAAGACCTGCAGACTGCCCAGAGCAAGGAGGCCGAGGCCCGCAAGGCGCTCGCGCTGCAGTCCGAACGCGCGAGCCAGGCCGATACCCTGGCGCAGGAGAACGCGCGCCTGCGCTCGCTGCTGGAACTGCGCCAGAGCACGCAGGCGCCGGGTCGCGCAGCCGAGGTGCTCTATGACGCCGCCGATCCCTACACCCGCAAGCTGGTCATCGACCAGGGCCTCAGCAACGGCATCGCGGCCGGCTCGCCGGTGATCGACGAGCACGGCGTGGTCGGGCAGGTCACGCAGGTCCAGCCCTTCACCAGCGAGATCACGCTGGTGATCGACCGCGACCTGTCCATCCCCGTGCAGAACGTGCGCACCGGCGCCCGCAGCGTGGCCTTCGGCGATGCGAGCGCCCATGGCGGCGGTCTCGAGCTGCGCTTCATGGCGGCCAACGCCGACGTCCAGGAAGGCGACCTGCTCACCACCAGCGGCGTCGACGGCGTCTATCCGCCGGGCCTGCCGGTCGCCAAGATCGACCGCATCGAGCGCCGTGCCGACACCGCCTTCGCGCGCATCCACTGCGTGCCGCTGGCCCATGTGACGGCCGCGCGCTACGTGCTGGTGCTGGCGCCCACCGGCGTGCAGGCGCCGAAGCCGGCACCGGCGCCGGCGCCGGCGCCGGATGCGGCAGCGGCCAAGAAGAAGGCGGACAAGTCCGCCGCCAAGCCGGACAAGAAGGAGGGCCGAACCCGATGATCATGCGTCCCGGCCAGCAGCAGCTTCTGCTGCCCGTCAGTCCCCTCTTCATGTGGGCCAGCCTCATCGCGGCCCTGCTCGTCAACATGATTCCGGTGGGTCGCGCCGCCTGGACGCCCGACCTGCTGGCGCTGGTGATCGTGTTCTGGAGCGTGCACCAGCCCGCGCGCATCGGTATCGGCGCGGCTTTCATGTTCGGCCTGCTGATGGACGTGCACCAGACGGCGATGCTGGGCCAGCATGCGCTGTCCTACACCACGCTGGGCTTCTTCGCGATCATGATCCACCGGCGCCTGCTCTGGTACCCGGTGGTCTCGCAGGCCTTGCAGGTGCTGCCGCTGTTCGCGCTCTCGCACCTGATCGAAGTCGCGATCCGGATGGTCGGCGGCGGCATCTTTCCGGGTTGGACGATCCTGATCTCGCCGGCCATCGAGACCGCCCTGTGGCCGTTGGTGAGCCTGGCGCTGCTCGCGCCGCAGCGCCGCACCCCCGAGCCCGATGCCAACCGCCCGCTGTGACATGCTGATCCGGCTTGTTCTTCGCGCTCCCGCAGCGTAGGCTCCGCGCGCCATGACCGAACTCCGCAACGTCGCCGCTGACCTCGCGCGCTTCAAGCGCCGTGTGATCGTGATCGGGCTCGTCGTGCTCACCGCTTTCGGTCTCTTGAGCGCGCGCCTGTTCTTCCTGCAGGTGGTGCGCCACGACGACCTCGCGGAGCAGGCCGAGAGCAACCGCACGGCAGTCGTGCCGGTGGTGCCCAACCGCGGCCTGATCCTCGACCGCAACGGCATCGTGCTGGCTTCCAACTATTCGGCCTACACGCTCGAGATCACACCCTCGAAGGTCGGCAGCCTGGAAGAGACCATCGACAGCCTCGGCCAGGTGGTGGAGGTGTCGCAGCGCGACCGCCGCCGCTTCAAGCGCCTGCGCGAGGACTCGCGCAGCTTCGATTCGATTCCGATCCGCACGCGCCTGAGCGACGAGGAGGTCGCGCGCTTCGCGGCGCAGCGCTACCGCTTCCCCGGCGTGGAGATCAAGGCCCGGCTGTTCCGCAGCTATCCCAACGGCGAGCTCGCCTCTCACGCGCTCGGCTACATCGGCCGCATCAACCAGCGCGAGAAGACCGCGATGGAAGACTGGAGCGAGGAAGACCAGGCCAACTACAAGGGCACCGACTACATCGGCAAGCTGGGCATCGAGCAGAGCTACGAGAAGACGCTGCATGGCCACACCGGCGTCGAGCAGATGGAAACCTCGGCCGGCGGCCGCGCGGTGCGCCGGCTCGCCAGCCACCCGGCGACGCCCGGCAACACCGTGATGCTCTCGCTGGACATCAAGCTGCAGAAGCTGGTGGAAGACATGTTCGGCGAGCGCCGCGGCGCGCTGGTGGCGATCGACCCCACCAGCGGCGAGGTGCTGGCCTTCGTGAGCAAGCCCACCTTCGACCCGAACCTGTTCGTCGAAGGCATCGACAATGAAAGCTGGCAGGCGCTCAACGAGTCGCTCGACAAGCCGCTTCTGAACCGCGCGCTGCGCGGCACCTACCCGCCGGGCTCGACCTACAAGCCCTTCATGGCCATGGCCGCGCTGCAGCTCGGCAAGCGCGCGCCGAACGTGGTGGTCAACGACCCGGGCTTCTACACCTTCGGCGGCCACACCTTCCGCAGCCACGAGGGCGGCCTGGGCGGCGTGGACATGCACCGCGCGATCCAGCATTCGAGCAATACCTATTTCTATTCGCTCGCGGTCGACATGGGCGTGGACACCATCCACGACTTCATGAAGCCGCTGGGCTTCGGCCAGATCACCGGCATCGACGTGCACGGCGAGGTGCGCGGCCTCTTGCCCAGCACGACCTGGAAGCGCGAGGCCTACAAGCGCCCGGAGATGAAGAAGTGGTACCCGGGCGAAACCGTCTCGCTCGGCATCGGGCAGGGCTACAACAACTTCACGATGCTGCAGCTCGCAGTGGCCCAGGCCACGCTCGCCAACGGCGGCATCAACCACCGCCCGCATCTGGTGAAGGCAATCAAGGACACGGTCACGGGCGAGGTGGCCCAACTGCCGCAGCCGCCGGCCGTGGACCTGGGCTTCCTGCCGAAGAACGTCGACATCGTGCGCAATGCGCTCGTCGCGGTGAACAAGGGCGGCACCGGAACGCGCGTCTTCGCGGGCGCCCCCTACAGCTCGGCGGGCAAGACCGGCACCGCGCAGGCCGTGACGATGGGGCAGAACGTCAAGTACAACGCCAAGGCCTTGGAGGAGCACCAGCGCGACCACTCGCTGTTCGCGGCCTACGCGCCGGCGGAGGCGCCCAAGATCGCGGTCGCGATCATCGTCGAGAACGCCGGCTTCGGCGCGGCGGCCGCCGCCCCGATCGTGCGCCGCGTGTTCGACTACTGGCTGGCCGACCAGTACCCCAACGAGCAGGACCTGGCCGCGGTGCAGGCCGGCAAGGCCGGGGCTCCGATCGGCAAGCCGCGGGTCGCGAGCGAGATGGCCTGGCCCATCGTGCCGGCCGCGGCAACGGCGCCCTGACGACCCATCGATTCACGGGTTAACCCTAGGTCGGCGAGGGTGATTGCGCCCTCCTGTACGCTCTCGGCCCTTGTAAACAATCGTTACCAAAACGATATCGGCGGCAACGCCGGAAAGGTCTCATGAGCATCGGGAATCAGGGCGGGCGCCGTTTCGCGCGCTGGCGCAGTGCCTGTATGGCCGTCTTTTTGTTGGCGAGCGCTCACTGGAGTGCTGCTGCCCCAGGCGAGCCGATCGTCGTCGGCCAGGTCGCGCCATTCACGGGGCCGCAGGCGGTCACCGGCCGGGCCATCCATGCCGGCGCCAAGTTGTATTTCGACGCCGTCAACGCCAAGGGCGGCGTGCGTGGCCGGCCGATCAGGCTGGTGACGCGCGACGACGCGCAGAAGGCGGATGAAAGCGTGCGCCTTCTGCGGGAGATCATCGCGGCCGAATCGCCGGTGGCCTTGCTGGGAACGGTGGGCACGACCAATCTCGAGGCCATCGCCAAGGACGGGGTGCTGGCACAAAAGGGCGTGGCGATGATCGGAGCCGTCTCGGGCGCAAGCACCGTGGCGCAGGCGCCGGGCATCTACGTGGTGAAGGCGAGTTACCACGACGAGGTCGCGCGGCTGTTCAGCCAACTGGCCACCGTCGGCGTGCAGCGGGTGGGCCTGGTCTACCAGGACGACGGCCTGGGCCAGGACGTGCTGGCCGGGGCCGAAGCGGCCGCCAAGGCGCATGGGATCCAGCTCGTGGTGCGCGCCGGCTACCCGCGCAACACGGTGGCCGTCGAGAAGGCCGTGGCCGAGATCGCCAAGGCCAAGGTGCAAGTCGTCTTTCTCGGCGCGACCACGGCCGCAGGCATCGAATTCGTCAAGCAGTACGCGGCCGCCGGCGGGGCCGGCAGCATGCTCTACGGCATGTCGATCATCGACACCGATGCGCTGCTCAAGGCGCTCGGGCCGCAGCGTGCGCGCGGCTACGCCTTCTCGGTGGTGCTGCCGCAGCAGGGCGACCGCGCCGTGGTGCGCGAGTACCTGCAGCTGCGCCAGGCGTCGAAGGATCCGGATCTCTCGGGGCGCTCGATGGAAGGCTTCATCGCCGCCAAGGCGCTGGTCAAGGTGATGGAGGGCGCCGCCACGCTCAATGCGGCCGGCGTGAGCGCCGCGCTGGCCTCGGCGAAGGCGGTGGATGTCGGCGGCTACACGCTCGACTTCAGCGCCAGGGGCCAGACGGCGTCGCGCTTCGTGGACTTCGCGATGTTCGGCGCCGGCGGCAAACTGGTCCAGTAGCGAAGCCAAAGAAAAGGCGCCGACCAGCGGCGCCTTGTTCAAGCAAGCGGCATCTCGTTCGGATGCCTTTTGTATCGATCTTTTGATTCTTCGGCGAATGTCTCCTCGGTCCCCCGCGCTGCGGGCAGGCCCGTTTGCGAGTGGCGAGACTTTAGGGTGCGCACCGTGCCAGTGCATCGGGGATTACCCGTCACTCTGAAACAAAAGGAAACCCGCCCGGGCATCAGTCGGCAGAAAGCGCTGCGGCGCGGATGCCCTGCAGCGTGCTGCCGGGGGTGATGGCTTCCGGGTCCAGCAGGCAGTGCAGGAGGGCAGGCCGGCCGCTGGCGCGGGCGCGCGCCAGGGCGGGGGCGAACTCCTCGGTGCGCTCGACGCGCTCGCCGTGGCCGCCGAACACCTCGGCGTAGCGGCGGAAATCGGGGTTCTTCAATTGCGTGGCGCTGACCCGGCCCGGGTAGTGCCGTTCCTGATGCATCCGAATGGTGCCGTACATGGCGTTGTCGAGCAGCACCACCAGGATGGGCAGGCCGTACTGCACGGCCGTGGCGAATTCCTGGCCATGCATGAGGAAATCGCCGTCGCCGGCGAACACCACCACCTCGCGCTGCGGCCACAGGCGCTTGGCGCCCACGCCGGCGGGCAGGCCGTAGCCCATCGAGCCGCTGGTCGGGGCCAACTGGCTGGCAAAGGCGCGAAAGGGCCAGAAGCGGTGCACCCAGGTGGCGAAGTTGCCCGCGCCATTGCAGAAGATGGTGTCGGCGGGCAACACCTCGCGCAGGTGCTGCATCACTTCGCCCATCTGCAGTGGGCCCGGAATGCGGATCGGCGCCGGGTCGCTCCAGCGCAGGAATTCTTCGCGCGCCGCCGCCGTCGCGGCCCGCCAGGACGGCGGCGCCGCCGGGCGCAGCGCGGCCACCGCGTGGGCGAAGGCTTGCGGCGTCGCGTGGATGGCCTGGGTCGCGCGGTACAGGCGGCCCAGCTCGTCCGCATCGGCGTGCACATGCACCAGAGGGTGCTTCGGCGACGGGATGTCGAGCAGCTCGTAGCCTTGCGACGGCACCTCGGACAGGCGACCACCCACCAGCAGAACCAGGTCCGAATGGCGGATGCGTTCCAGCAGGCGTGGATTGGCGCCGAGGCCGAGGTCGCCGGCGTAGCAGGGATGGTCGGCGCTGAACAGCATCTGGCGCCGGAATGAGCAGTAGACGGGCAGGGCGAAGGCCTCGGCGAAAGCGCTGAATTGCTGCACCGCCGCCTCGGACCAGCGGCTGCCGCCGACGATGACCACCGGCCGCTGCGCCGCTGCCAGGCGCTGCTGCAGTTCGGCCAGCTGCGCCGCGCCTGGATGGGTTTCGGCCACGCCATAGGGAAGCGCATCGGCCACCTCCGCCGCCTCGGTCAGCATGTCTTCGGGCAGCGCGATGACCACCGGGCCCGGCCGGCCCGAGGTGGCCACGTGGAAGGCGCGCGACACCAGCTCCGGCAGCCGCGCCGGGTCGTCGACCTGCACCACCCACTTGGCCATGGTGCCGAACACCGCGCCGTAGTCCAGCTCCTGGAAGGCTTCGCGCCCCAGCGCCCCCCGCGCCACTTGGCCGACGAAGAGCAGCAGCGGTGTCGAGTCCTGGTGCGCGATGTGCACGCCGGCCGCCGCGTTGGTCGCGCCCGGCCCGCGCGTCACGAAGCAGATGCCGGGGCGCCCGGTGAGCTTGCCCTGGGCCTCGGCCATCATGGCCGCGCCGCCTTCCTGGCGGCAGACGGTGACCTCGATCTTGGCGTCGTGCAACGCGTCGAGCACGGCCAGGAAGCTCTCGCCGGGCACGCAGAACAGTTGATCCACACCATGGATGATGAGCTGGTCGACCAGGATCTGGCCGCCGGTGCGCGAAGAAGCCATGCGCTCAGCCCTCGATGTCGAAGGTCACGCCCTGGGCCAGCGGCAGGGCGGTGGAGTAGTTGATGGTGTTGGTGGCGCGGCGCATGTAGGCCTTCCAGCTGTCGGAGCCGGCCTCGCGCCCGCCGCCGGTCTCCTTCTCGCCGCCGAAGGCGCCGCCGATCTCGGCGCCGCTCGGACCGATGTTGACGTTGGCGATGCCGCAGTCCGAGCCCGCGCTCGAGATGAAGCGCTCGGCCTCGCGCACGTTCAAGGTGAAGATGGAGGACGACAGGCCGGCGCCGACTTCGTTGTGCCAGTGAATCGCGTCGTCGAGCGACTGGTAGCGCAGCACGTACAGGATCGGCGCGAAGGTCTCGCGCAGCACCGGGCCGGCATGGGCGGCCAGTTCCACCAGGGCCGGCCGCACGTAGAAGGCGTCGTCGCCCGCGATGCCGTCCATGCGGCCGCCGCCATGCACCGTGGCCCCGGCTTCGCGGCTTTCCTGCAGCGCCTTCTGCATGCCCTCGAAGGCGGCACGGTCGATCAGCGGCCCCACCAGCGTGCCCGGCGCGCGCGGATCGCCCACCTGCACGCTGCCGTAGACCTTGGCCAGCCGCGGCACCAGCGTGTCGTACACGCTGTCGTGCACGAACAGGCGGCGCAGCGTGGTGCAGCGCTGCCCGGCCGTGCCCATCGCGGAAAAGGCGATGGCGCGCAGCGTGAGATCGAGGTCGGCCGACGGCGCGACGATCGCCGCGTTGTTGCCGCCCAGCTCCAGGATCGCGCGGGCGAAACGCGCCGCCAGGCGCGGTGCGACCTGGCGCCCCATGGCGGTGGAGCCGGTGGCCGAGAGCACCGCCACGCGATGGTCGTCCACCAGCACCTCGCCGACGGCGCGCTGGCCGACGAGCAGTTCCAGCAGGCCCTCCGGCGCATCGCCGAAGCGCGCCAGCGCGCGCTGCGCGATGGCGTGCGTGGCCAGCGCGGTGAGCGGCGTCTTCTCGGACGGCTTCCACACCACCGCGTCGCCGCAGACCAGCGCCAGCGCGGCGTTCCAGGACCACACGGCCACCGGGAAATTGAAGGCCGAGATCACCCCGCAGACCCCCAGCGGATGCCAGCTTTCCATCATGCGGTGCTCGGCGCGCTCGGTGGCCAGCGTCAGGCCGTAGAGCTGGCGCGACAGGCCGACCGCGAAGTCGCAGATGTCGATCATTTCCTGCACTTCGCCAGCGCCTTCGGACGGGATCTTGCCGGCCTCCAGTGTCACCAGCCGGCCCAGGTCGGCCTTGGCCGCGCGCAGCTCCTCGCCCAGCAGGCGCACCAGTTCGCCGCGGCGAGGTGCCGGCACGCTGCGCCAGCCCTGGTAGGCCGCGTGCGCCCGGCCGATGGCCTCGGTGGCTTCGGCCGGCGTGGTCTGCGGCACGGCGGCGATCGATTCGCCGGTGATCGGGGAGCGCACGGGCAGGTCGCCGCCGGTGTAGGCGGTCCGCGGTACGCCCAGGCGCTGCAGCAGCTGGTCGACTTCGATGGCCACGGAGGAGGTGAAGGCTTGCGGCATGGGATTCGCGTTCGAGGACAAGGAGGGCATCAATATCCGCCACGCCGGGCAGATTGCATAGCAAAAAATCGGAAAGACTTGATGCTCGGAAGGAATGAACTCCGCCCAGCGCGATTACGCTAGCCTTCCGCCAGATCATTCCTTCGCCGCATGACCACGCTTCGCAAGACCTTCCTGCCGCCGATCGCGGACCTGCTGGCCTTCGAGGCGGCGGCGCGCCATGCCAGCGTCTCGCGCGCGGCCGGCGAGCTGCACCTGACGCAGAGCGCGGTGTCGCGCCAGATCCGCCAGCTCGAAGCCCAGCTGGGCGTGGCCCTGTTCCATCGCGTGCGCCAGCGCGTGGTGCTGACCGACGCGGGCCGGGTCTACGCCGCGGACGTGCGCAGCGCGCTGCAGCAGTTCTCCGGCGCCACGCAGAAGGTCATGGCGCTCTCCGGCGGCGGCGGGTTGCTCAACCTGGCGGTGCTGCCCACGCTGGGTACGCGCTGGCTGATTCCGCGCCTGCCCGATTTCGCGGCGCGCCATCCGGAGGTCACGGTGAACTTCGCGGCCCGCTCGGAGCCCTTCGATTTCGCGCAGGAGCCTTTCGACGCGGCCATTCATTTCGGCGCCCCGCACTGGGCGGGTGCCGCCTGCGAGTACCTGATGCAGGAAGAGGTGGTGCCCGTCTGCAGTCCGGCTTATCAGCAGCAGCACGGCATTCACCGGATGCAGGACCTGGCCTCGGTCGTGCTGCTGCAGCAGAGCACGCGGCCGACCCAGTGGGCCGAGTGGTTCGAGCAAACCGGCGGCAGCGCGGCGCAGGCGCTGCGCGGGCCGCGCTTCGAGCAGTTCGCGATGATCGCCCAGGCAGCAGTGTCAGGGCTGGGCGCGGCGCTGCTGCCGAGCTTTCTGGTCGAGGCCGAGATCGCCTCCGGCGCGCTGGTGGTGCTGTTCCCGCAGGCGCTGACCAGCTCGGACGCCTACTACCTCGTCTACCCCGAGTCGCGCGCCCAGGCGCCCCTGCTGCTGGCCTTCCGCGACTGGATCGTGGCCCAGAGCCGGGCCGCGGCCCTCACGCCGGCCCCGGCCCCGCGGGCAGCTCGATCCGCTGCGCGGCCGGCGAGCTCGCCAGGCTCTGCGAAGGCCGGCGCAGCGTCGCGTCGAAGGGATTGATCTTCGGGCCGATGGCTGCGGCCTCGCGCCTGAGCAGCTCCACCACGGTCGGCATGCGGTCGGCGTTGAGCCGGTCGGCGATGGTGCCCACGCTCAATGCGGCCACGGCGCGGCCCTCACGGTCGCAGATGGGCACGGCCACGCCGGCCATGCCTTCGAGCAGGCCGGTGCTGCGGCCCGCGTAGCCGGCCTGGCGCACGCGCTCGATCTCGGTTCGCAGATAAACCTCGTCGTACACGCCGTACTCGCGCACGCGCGACAGGTTGAATCGGATCACCTCCTCGCGCTCGGCCTCGGGCAGGAATGCCAGGATCGCGAGCGCGCCCTGGCCCACGCCCAGCGCGATGCGCCCGCCGACGTCGCCGGTGAAGGAGCGGATCGGGAACGGCCCCTCGCTGCGGTCCAGGCACACCGCATCGAAGCCGCTGCGCGCCAGCAGAAAGATGCTGTCGCCCAGGCTGGCGCACAGGCGCAGCAGTACGGGGCGGCACAGCGTGCGCAGGTCCCCGGGGTTGCCCGCATTGGCGGCCAGCGCGAAGAAGTCGATGCCGAGGCGGTACAGCTTGCTGCGCGCGTCCTGCTCGACCATGCCCTCGGCCACCAGCGATTGCAGCAATCGGTGCGTGGTGGCCTGAGTCAGGCCCACGGCACGTGCGATCTGGGTCACGCGGCCGCCCTCCGCCTGCACCGCGGCGAGGGCCCGGATCACGGCGAAGACGCGCGGCACTCCGCTGGTGGAAGGGGGATGGGTGCTCATGCCTGCGTAGGGTGGAATGTGGTCGGGCCAGTCTACGCCATAAATTCCATTGATCGGAATAAATAAAAAAAAGATTCTGATTAGTGAAATACCCTGTGTGGCTTGGCGCGTTCGTTGCAATAGAGTGAATCGACTCCGACGAAAGACTTCAGTTGCCGCCCCATCGGGGTGCGCCCCACGAAAGGCCTCTTCATGTCATTTCTCAAGCTCACCGAGCTGACCAAGTTCTACGGCAGCACCTGCGCGGTGTCGGCCATGAGCTTGTCGGTGGAGAAAGGCGAATTCGTTTCGCTGCTGGGACCCTCGGGCTGCGGCAAGACCACCACGCTGCAGATGGTGGCGGGCTTCGAGGCCGTGAGCAGCGGCCGCATCGAACTGGCCGGGCGCGACATCACGCACGTCAAGGCCAACACGCGCGGCCTGGGCATCGTGTTTCAGACCTATGCGCTGTTTCCCCACATGACGGTGGCCGACAACGTGAGCTTCGGCCTCGAGATGCGCAAGATGCCGAAGGCCGAGCGGCGCGAGCGCGTGGCGCAGGCGCTGGCCCTGGTGCACCTGGAGGCGCATGCCACCCGCTATCCGCGCGAGCTCTCGGGCGGCCAGCGCCAGCGCGTGGCCCTGGCCCGCGCCCTGGTGATCGAGCCGCCGGTGCTGCTGCTGGACGAGCCGCTGTCCAACCTCGACGCCAAGCTGCGCGAGGAGATGCAGTTCGAGCTGCGCCAGATCCAGCGCAAGGTGGGCACCACCACGGTGATGGTCACGCACGATCAGAGCGAGGCGATGTCGATCAGCGACCGCGTGGTCGTGATGGAAGGCGGCTGCGCGACGCAGATCGACCATCCGCACCGGGTCTACGAACATCCGCGCACGCGCTTCATCTCCACCTTCGTGGGCAAGGCCAACCTGCTGGCCGGCTGCGTGGTGGCAAACGGGACTCGCAGCCGCGTCGACCTGGGGCCGCTCGCTGTCGACGTGGACGACGCCGGCTTCCAGGCCGGCGCACAGGTGCTGCTCAGCGTGCGGCCGGAAAAACTGCAGCTGGTGGACGCGGGCCGCGGCCGCTTCGACGGCATGGTGCGCGAGCGCTTCTTCCTCGGCAGCCAGTGGCTCTACGCGGTGACGACGCCGGTCGGCGAGCTGATGGTGCTGTCGCCCAACGACGGCCGGCCGGCGCTGGACGAAGGCCACGCGGCCGGCATCGCCTGGCCCGACCACTGCACGCGCCTGCTGCCCGCCGAAGAGAGCGCGGCTGCCGAACGGGTGGCCGCATGAAGAAGGCATCGCCCTGGTGGCTGTCCGGGCCGGCGCTGCTGCTGTTCGCCGCGCTGCTGCTGGTGCCGCTGGTGCTGACCGCGGTGCTGTCCTTCAACGTCTACGACCCGGCCACGGGGCCCCGGGCCGGCGAGTTCACGCTGGAGCATTACACCCACGTCTTCACCGACGCCTACTACCACGGCATCTTCTGGCGCACCTTCTGGATCTCCGGGCTGGTGGCGCTGATCTGCGTGCTCGTCGGCACGCCCGAGGCCTATGTGCTGAGCCGCATGCGCAACCCGTGGCGCTCGGTGCTGCTGCTGGTGGTGCTGGCGCCGCTGCTGGTGTCGGTGGTGGTGCGGGCCTTCGGCTGGAGCATGCTGCTCGGGCCCGAGGGCCTGGTCAACGGCACGCTGCGAATGATCGGCCTCGGCCCGGTGAAGATGCTCTACACCGAGACCGCGGTCGTGATCGCGCTGGTGCACGTGATGCTGCCTTTCATGGTGATCCCGGTCTGGACCTCGCTGCAGAAGCTGGACCCGGGCGTCGAGAACGCCGCGCTGTCGCTCAAGGCCTCGCACTTCACCACGCTGCGCCGCGTCGTGCTGCCGCAGGTCATGCCGGGCGTGCTGTCGGGCAGCCTGATCGTGTTCGGCCTGTCGGCCAGTTCCTTCGCCATTCCGGGCCTGCTCGGCGGGCGGCGCCTCAAGATGGTGGCGACCGTGGTCTACGACGAGTACCTGCACGAGCTCAACTGGCCGCTCGGCGCGGCCATCGCGCTGACGCTGCTGGCGGCCAACCTGGTCGTCATGCTGAGCTACAACCGGCTGGTCGAAGGCCGCTACAAGAAGGCGCTGGGGTAGGGCGATGAGCAAGAACGGCCCCCTCGCCCTCGCGTTCAACGCGCTGGTCATCGCCTTCATGCTGGCGCCGCTGCTGGTGGTGTGCATCGTCGCCTTCACGCCCGAGAACACGCTCACCATTCCGACCACGCGCTTCTCGCTGCGCTGGTTCGAAGCGGTGTTCGCGCACCCCGACTTCATGCAGTCGTTCTGGAACAGCCTGTGGCTAGCGCTCGCCTCGGCGACGCTCGCGACCTTGCTGGCGGTGCCGGCCGGCATGGCGATCACGCGATACGACTTCCCGGGGCGCGACTTTCTCAACGGCCTGTTCCTCTCGCCGCTGATCATTCCGCACCTGGTGCTCGGGGTGGCGCTGCTGCGCCTGTTCGCGCTGGTCGGCGGCACCGGCAGCTTCGGCTGGCTGGTGCTGGCGCATGCGCTGATCGTCACGCCCTACACGCTGCGCCTGGTGATCGCCGCGCTGGTCGGCTTCGACCGCAGCGCCGAGCAGGCCGCGCTCTCGCTCGGCGCGAGCCAGGCCACCATGTTCAGGCGCATCACCTTGCCGATGATCCTGCCGGGCGTGACGGGCGGCTGGTTGCTGGCCTTCATCAACAGCTTCGACGAGGTGACCATGTCGATCTTCGTGACCGCGCCCAGCACGGTGACGCTGCCGGTGCGCATGTACATGTACGCCACCGAATCCATCGATCCGCTGATGGCCGCAGTGTCGGCGCTGATGGTGGCCGTGACGGCCTGCGCCATGGTGGTGCTCGACCGCGTCTACGGGCTGGACCGCGTGCTGGTGGGGCGCCGATGAGCGGTTTCGCCAAGCCTCTGCTGCACCGCGTGGCCGAGTCCGGTCGCGCCCTTGTGGCCTTCACGCTCGACGGCCGGCCCGCTCGCGCCCTGGCCGGCGACACGGTGCTGACCGCCGTGCTGACCCAGTGCGGGCAGTTGCGCCGCAACGAATTCAGCGGCGCGCCGCGCGCCGGCTTCTGCATGATGGGCGCCTGCCAGGACTGCTGGATCCTGACGGCCGATGGCGCCCGGCTGCGCGCCTGCTCCACCTTCATCGAGCCCGGCATGGACTTGCTCACCGGCGGGGAGCCTGCATGACGGCAGAGGCCTTGCTGCAACCCGTGGTCGTGGGCGCCGGCCCGGCCGGCGTGCGCGCGGCCCAGGCGCTGGTCGCGCACGGCCAGCGGCCGGTGCTGATCGACGAAGCCGGCCGGGCCGGCGGCCAGATCTACCGTCGGCCGCCGGCGAACTTTCAGCGCTCCGCCGCGACCTTGTACGGCTTCGAAGCCGGGCGCGCCACCGCCGTGCACGCCGCGCTGGACGGGCTGCAGGACCGCATCGACTACCGGCCCGAGAGCCTGGTGTGGAACGCCCAGGGCGGCCTGCTCGACGTGTTGCACGGCCCCAGCCGCACGACGCGCAGCGTGCCCTACCGCCAGCTGATCGTGGCAACCGGCGCGACCGACCGCGTGCTGCCTGTGCCCGGCTGGACGCTGCCCGGCGTCTACACGCTCGGCGGCGCACAGGTGGCGCTGAAGTTCCAGGGCTGCGCGATCGGACAGCGCGTGGTCTTCATGGGCACCGGCCCGCTGCTGTACCTGGTGGCCTATCAGTACGCAAAGGCCGGCGTCGAGGTGGCGGCCGTGCTCGACACGGCCCGCTTCGCCGACCAGCTCGCGGCCGTGCCCGCGATGCTTTCGCAGCCGGCCGTGTTCCTCAAGGGGCTCTACTACGTGGCCTGGCTGCGCGCCCGCGGCGTGCTGCTGCAGGGCGGCGTCCGGCCGCTGCGGGTGCTGGGCGATGCGCGCGTCGGCGGCGTCTCCTGGCACGACGGCACGCGCGACCAAACCCTCGAATGCGACGCCGTCGGCTTCGGCTATGCCTTGCGCTCCGAGACGCAGCTGGCCGACCTGCTGGGCTGCCGCTTCGCCTTTGCGCCGATGCAGCGCGCGCATCTGCCCGAGCGCGATGCGGCCGGCCGCTCCAGCGTGGCCGGCGTCTACCTGGCCGGCGACGGCGCCGGCATCATGGGCGCCGATGCGGCCGAATGGGCCGGCGAGCGCGCCGCGCTGGCCCTCCTGGCTGACCATGGGGTGCAGGTGGACGCCGCCCGCGCACAGGCACTGGAGCGCAAGCTCGACAAGCTCGTCGGTTTTCGCCGCGGCCTGGAGCGCGCCTTTCCCTTCCCGCAGGACTGGGCCTCCCATGCGCCCGACGACCTGGTGGTGTGCCGCTGCGAGAACATCACGGCCGGCGAGCTGCGCGAGACCGTGCGGACCTGCGGCGCCGACGAGATGAACCGCCTGAAGGCCTTGTCCCGCGTCGGCATGGGCCGCTGCCAGGGCCGCATGTGCGGCGCCGCGGCGGCCGAAATCCTCGCGCATGCGAGCGGCCAGCCGCTCGCGCAGGTGGGCCGCCTGCGCGGGCAGGCGCCGATCAAGCCGATCCCGATCCAGCTGGCGAGCGCGCCGGCCGAAGGAGCGGCCGCATGAAGCAAATGTTGAAGACCGATGTGGCCATCGTCGGCGGCGGCATCGTCGGCGCTTCCGCAGCGCTGGCGCTGCGGCGCATGGGGCTGCAGGTGGTGATGCTGGAGCGCGACCTGTGCGGCTCGCGTTCCAGCGGCGTGAACTACGGCGGCGTGCGGCGCCAGGGCCGGCCGCTTTCCCAGTTGCCGCTGGCGCAGCGCGCCCATCGCATCTGGGGCCGGCTGCCGGAACTGATCGGCACCGACGGCGAGTACCGTCGCAGCGGCCATTTCAAGATCGCGCGCAGCGAGGCCGACCTCGCCGCGCTCGAGCGCTATCGCGACCAGAGCCGCGATTTCGACCTCGGCATCGAGCTGCTGTCGGGTGCGCGCCTGCGCGAGCGCTGCCCGTGGCTGGGCGAGAGAGCGCTCGGCGGCTCGCTGTGCCTGGAAGACGGGCAAGCCAATCCCCGGCTGGTGTCGCCGGCCTTCGCACGTGCGGCGCAGCGCGCGGGCGCGCAAATTTTCGAGCGCACCCCGCTCGACGAGGTGGCGCACGACGGCGAGCTCTTCACGCTGCGTTCGGGCAACGCGCTGGAAGTGCGCGCACCGGTGATGCTCAACTGCGCCGGCGCCTGGGCCGGTGCCGTTGCCGCCCGCTTCGGCGAGACCGTGCCGCTGCGGTCCGGCCATCCGACGATGGTGGTGACCGAGCCGCTGCCTTACTTCATGGACTGGAGCCTCGGCGTCGAAGGCGGCGGCGTCTATTGCCGCCAGGTGAAGCGCGGCAACCTGGTGCTGGGCGGCGGTGCCGGCTTGGCCCTGGATGCGGACCGCGCGCGTGCCGGCCGCGATGCCATCGCCGCGCTGGCGGTGCAGGCGATCGAGCTGCTACCTGCGCTGCGCCACGCCAGCTTCATCCGCACCTGGAGCGGCACCGAGGGCTATCTGCCTGACCGCCAGCCGGTGCTGGGCTTGAGCGCGACCACGCCGGGCCTGATCCACGGCTTCGGCTTTTCCGGCGCCGGCTTCCAGATCGGCCCGGCCGTGGGCGAGGTGCTGGCCGAGCTCGCGCGCGACGGGCACAGCAGCACGCCCATCGAACCCTTTGCCATCGAGCGCTTGCTTTCCGTCGAAGCCGCCGTGCCCGCAACGGCTGATTGAAGTTTCCTCCACCCACTCTCAAAGGAACCCCACCATGTCCCGTTCTTGCCAAACCCCATCGATCCGCCGCGCCCTTCTCGCCGTGGCCGCCGCCGCGGCGCTGGCCGCGAGCGGCACGGCCGGCGCCCAGACCAAGACGCTGTACATCGGCATGAACGGCGGCACCATGGAGAAGGCCTACACGCAGTACGTGTTCCCGGCCTTCGAGAAGGCGAACAACGTAAAGGTGGTGGTGGTGCCGGGGACCTCGTCGGACATCCTGGCCAAGGCGCAAGCCAACAAGGACCGGCCGCAGATGCACGTGATGTTCCTGGACGACGGCATCATGGTGCGCGCGATCGGCATGGGCTTGTGCCAGAAGCAGCGCCCGAGCGCAGCGCTGCACGACATCTACCCGGCGGCCCGTTTCAAGGACGACATGGCCAGCGGCGTCAGCCTCGGCATGACCGGGCTGGCCTACAACAAGAAGATGTTCGCGGAGAAGGGCTGGGCCGCGCCCACCTCGTGGATGGACCTGGCCGATCCGAAGTTCAAGGGCAAGGTGGTGTTCCAGTCGATGTCCTCCTCGTCCTTCGGCCTGCACGGCTTCCTGATGTTCAACCGCATCCAGGGCGGCAACGACAAGAACGTCGAGCCCGGCTTCAAGGCCTGGCCCACGACCATCGGCCCCAATGTGCTCGAGTACATCCCGAGCTCGGCCAAGATTTCCGAGATGGTGCAGACCGGCGAGGCGGCGCTGTTTCCGCTCACGCCCACCGCGGTGGCCGCCTTGAAGACCAAGGGCATCCCGGTGGAGTACGCGCAGCCCAAGGAAGGCTCGGTGGTGCTGATGGTGGGGCAGTGCGTGATCGCCAACAACAGCGAACCCGAGTTGGCGCAGAAGCTGGCCGAGTTCCTGTTGAGCCCGCTGGCGCAGGCCAACGTGCTTCAGTTCGGCAGCCAGATCCCGACCAACCCCAAGGCGCCCGCGGTGGGCGAGGGCGCAGCGCAGGTGGCCGAGATCAACAAGTGGATGAAGAACGCCGTCACCATCGACTGGGACAGCATCAATGCCAACCGCCCCGCGTGGAATGCGCGCTGGAACAAGACCATTGAACGCTGAACTCAGCGCGCCGACTCGCGGATCCAGCCGGCCGCCTTCTCCGCCATCATCAAGGTCGGGCTGTTGGTGTTGCCGCTGGTGATGGTGGGCATCGCGCCGGCATCGACCACGCGCAGGCCGTCGATGCCGCGCACGCGCAGGCGCGAGTCGAGCACCGCCATCGGATCGCCGTCGGCGCCCATCTTGGTGGTGCCGACCGGATGGAAGATGGTGGTCGCGATGTCGCCGGCCAGGCGCGCGAGTTCCTCGTCGCTCTGGTACTGAAGGCCCGGCCTCCATTCTTCGGGCGCGTACTTGGCGAGCGCCGGCTGGGCCGCGATGCGGCGGGTCACGCGCAGCGAATCGGCCGCCACCTTGCGGTCTTCGTCGGTGCTCAGGTAGTGCGGCGCGATCGCGGGCGCGTCCTGGAATCGGTGGCTCTTGATATGCACCGTGCCGCGGCTGGTCGGGTTCAGGTTGCAGACGCTGGCGGTGAAGGCCGGAAAGGCGTGCAGCGGCTCGCCGAAGGCATCGAGCGAGAGCGGCTGCACGTGGTATTCGAGGTTCGGCCATTCGTGCTCGGGCGAGCTGCGCGTGAAGGCGCCGAGCTGCGAGGGCGCCATGCTCATCGGGCCGCTGCGCTTCCATACGTATTCGAGGCCGATCTTCGCCTTGCCCCAGGAGGTGGAGGCCAGCACGTTGAGCGTGGGCGCGTCCTTGATCTTGTAGACCGCGCGGATCTGCAGATGGTCCTGCAGGTTGGCGCCAACGCCCGGCGCATCGAGCACGATGTCGATGCCATGCCGGCGCAGCAGCTCGGCCGGCCCGATGCCCGAGAGCTGCAGGATCTGCGGCGAGCCGATGCTGCCGGCGCACAGGATCACTTCGCGCGTCGCATGCGCCAGCACCATCTCGTGGCCGTCCCACACCTGGGCGCCGGTGCAGCGCCGGCTGCCGTCGGACGCAGTCTCGATCACGAGGCGCGAGACCTGCGCGCCGGTCCACAGCTCGAAGTTGGGGCGGCCGTAGCAAGTGGGACGCAGGAAGGCCTTGGCCGTGTTCCAGCGCCAGCCGTTCTTCTGGTTGACCTGGAAATAGCCCACGCCCTCGTTGCTGCCGCGGTTGAAATCGGTGCTGTGCGGCACGCCGGCCTGCACCGCGGCCTCCGCGAAGGCATCGAGGATGTCCCAGCGCAAGCGCTGCTTCTCCACGCGCCATTCGCCGCCGGCGCCGTGCATCTCGTCGGCGCCGAGGTAGTAGTCCTCGTGCTTCTTGAAGGCGGGCAGGACGTTGTTCCAGCGCCAGCTGTCGTCGCCGGTGAGCGCGGCCCACTGCTCGTAGTCGCGCGACTGGCCGCGCATGTAGATCATGCCGTTGATGGAAGACGATCCGCCCAGCGTCTTGCCGCGCGGATAGCGCAGCGTGCGGCCGTTGAGGCCGGCGTCGGGCTCGGTGCTGTAGAGCCAGTCGGTGCGCGGATTGCCGATGCAGTAGAGGTAGCCGACCGGAATGTGGATCCAGTGGTAGTCGTCCTTGCGGCCGGCCTCGATCAGGAGCACGCGGCATTGCTTGTCGGCGCTGAGGCGATTGGCCATCAGCGCGCCGGCGGTGCCGGCGCCGATGACGATGTAGTCGAAGGTGGTGTCGCTCATTCGCGCCTTGTCTGTCTCGGGTCGTTCTTGTGACGAGGTGCTGCAATGCGGCACCGAACCGTCGATTGTGGCAAACGCCCGTGCCTTGCGCCGATGGCCTACGCGAACGGGCGCCGATCGGGCGGTTCTGCTGCAGACGCACGCGGTTACGATGTTGCGTCCTCCATCGCGCAGACCGCCCCGCCCGCTCCATCCATGTCGATCGCTTCGTTGCCGACCGCCGACGCGCAAAACGCAGACCGCTTGCGTCCGCGCGTCGAGCAACGCGACGGGGAGGGCGGCACCTGGGCCGTTGCCAGCGGCTGCTGGACCGCGCTGTCGATGTCGTCGCGGCGCACCTGGGAGGCGCTGGAGAAGAATCTCGAAGCCCTGCCGCCGCAGGACGACCGGGCCTGGGACCTGCGCCCCGTCGAGCAGCTCGACCACATCGGCGCCCAGCTGCTCTGGAACCACTGGCGCCAAGCCTGGCCGGCGCGGCTCGAAATGGACTCGCAGCACAAGGCCGTGCTGGACCAGGTGGCGCAGTACACCTGCAGCGCGCCGGCGGAGCCCGGCAAGACGCTGACCGAGCATTTGCACGATTTCGCCCACAACGGCGTGCGCGTCATGATGGTGGCGCGCGATTTCCTGGCGCTCGTCGGCCAGCTCACGCTCGACCTCGGAACGCTGCTGCGCGCGCCGCACCGTGCGCCCTGGCGCGACTTCTCCGGCCATCTCTACCATTTCGGCGCCACCGCGCTGCCCATTACCGCGCTGGTGGGCCTCCTGATCGGCGTGGTGCTGGCCTACCTGACCTCGCAGCAGTTGCGCCAGTACGGCGGCGAAGCCTTCATCGTCAACATCCTCGGCCTGTCGCTGATCCGCGAACTCGGCCCGGTGCTCGCGGCGGTGCTGATCGCGGGCCGTTCGGGCTCGGCCATCACCGCGCAGATCGGCGTCATGCGCGTGACCGAGGAGCTCGACGCCATGCGCGTGATGGGCATTCCGCATGGCTTCCGGCTCGTGATGCCGCGGGTGCTGGCGCTGGCCATCGCGATGCCGCTGATCAGCATGTGGACTTCGGCGGCCGCCCTGTTCGGCGGCATGGTCGCGGCCGATCTCACGCTGGACATCTCGCCGGCCTATTTCCTGTCGGCGCTGCCGCGCGCGGTGCCGATGACCAACATCTGGCTCGCGATGTCCAAGTCGGCCGTGTTCGGCGTCCTGATCGCGCTGATCGGCTGCTATTACGGCATGAAGGTGAAGCCCAACACCGAAAGCCTCGGCCGCGGCACCACCTCTTCGGTGGTGGCCTCGATCACGGTCGTGATCCTGGTCGACGCGCTCTTCGCAGTGCTCTTCAAGGGCGTGGGGTTCCGGGCATGAGCCGCCGGGCCGCTCCCAAGGCGAATACCGCAGCGCGCAGCGCGGAGGTTGTCCAATGAGCGAAGACCAGAAACCCAACGTGGTCGAAATCCGCAAGCTGTGGACGGTCTTCGAGTCGCCCGAGGGCGACCAGGTGGTGCACCGCGACCTCGACCTCACGATCCGCAAGGGCGAGGTGCTGTCGCTGGTGGGCGGCTCGGGCACCGGCAAGACCGTGCTGCTGCGCCAGATCCTGGGACTCGAGCGGCCTTCGAAGGGCGAGGTCTCGGTGCTCGGTCATCCGCCGGGCCGGCTCAGCGCCACGGGCGCCGCCAACGTCGGCATGCTGTTCCAGCACGGCGCGCTGTTCTCGGCCTTCAGCGTGCTCGACAACGTCGCGTTCCCGCTGCGCGAACTCAAGCTCCTGCCCGACGACCTGATCCGCGACGCCGCACTGGTCAAGCTGCAGATGGTCGGGCTCGAGCCGCAGCAGGCCACCAAGAGTCCGGCCGATCTGTCGGGCGGCATGATCAAGCGGGTGGCGCTGGCGCGCGCGTTGATCATGGATCCGCCGCTGCTCCTGCTCGACGAGCCCACCGCCGGACTGGACCCCGAAAGCGCCGACGGCTTCTGCGACCTGTTGCGCGGGCTGCATCGCGAGCTGGGGCTCACGGTGGTGATGGTCACGCACGACCTGGACACGCTGTTCGACCTCAGCACCCGCATCGCGGTGCTGGCCGACCAGCGCGTGATCGTCGCCGGCACGGCGCGCGACGTCATCGCCTACCCGCATCCCTTCATCCACGAGTACTTTCTCGGCGGCCGCGGCCAGCGCGCCATGGAGGCGCTCCACGAAGGCGTGCCGCCCCCGACCGTCTCGGGGCTTGCCGGCGCCAGCCGGACCCCAATCACTGAAAGGTAGCTGCCATGGAAAACAAGGCCCATGCCATCGCCGCCGGCGCCTTCGTGCTCGGCCTGATCGCCGCGATCATCGCGCTGGTGGTCTGGTTCACGCGCGACAACACGGTGCGCAACATCTACGAACTCTCGACCCGCGACCCGGTCAGCGGCCTGCAGCCGCAGGCGACGGTGCGCTACCGCGGCATCGCCGTCGGCAAGGTCGCCTCGATCGATTTCGATCCCAAGGTGAAAGGCAATGTGCGCGTGCGCATCACGGTCGACGAGCGCGTGCCGCTCACGACCTCGAGCTACGCCACGCTGAGTTACCAGGGCGTGACCGGCCTGGCCTTCATTGCGATCGACGACAAGGGCGAATCGCAGGTGGCGCTCGCGCCGAACAACGACGATCCGCCGCGTATTCCGCTCAAGCCTTCGATGCTCGCGCAATTGCAAGACCGCGGCGAAGCCATCATCAACCAGATCGACGAAGTGACGAAGAAGGCCAACACGCTGCTGGGCGACGACAACCAGAAACGCATCGCCGACGCGCTGGAAAACATCGCGCAGGCTTCGGCCAGCGCCAACCAGCTCACGCGCTCGCTTGACAACACGGTGAAGAACGGGCTCAACCCGACGCTCGCCGCTCTCCCGCCGCTGATCGATCGCACAAAGGACACCATGGGCACCGTGAAGACCGCCGCCGGCGACGTTTCACGCGTTGCGAACAACCTGAACACCACCGTGGGCCGCCTCAATGCCAAGGACGGTCCGCTCGACCGGCTGGGCGACGGCACCAAGTCTCTGGCGCAGGCGGTCGACTCCTTCAACAGCGCCACGCTGCCGCGCGTGAACCGCGTCGCCGACGACACTTCGCGCGCGGTGCGCCGCCTCGGCCGCGCGGCCGACGGCATCAACGACAACCCGCAATCGCTGCTGTTCGGCAGCGGCGGCGTGGTCGCCGGGCCGGGCGAGCCCGGATTTTCCGCCCCGGCCGGCGCGCCGGCGCGGCCTTGAAAGTGACGACATGAACGACGTACTCCAGAACATGGCCGCTCGCGCAGCGCGGGCACGCTTCGCGGCCGTCGCCGGCATCGCCGCCGTGCTGCTGGCGGCAGGCTGCGGCGCCTTGCCCGACAAGCCTGCTCGCGCCACGCTCTACGACTTCGGCCCCAACCTCGCCGCATCCACGGCGCCGGCGCCTTCCAATCCGCACGCGCTGCCGACCATCGCGCTGGCCGAGATCGAGGCCGGAACGCGGCTGGAGGGCACGCAGCTGCTCTATCGCCTGGGCTATGCCGATGCCAATCAGCTGCGACCCTATGGTCAATCGCGCTGGAGCCTGGCGCCGGCGCAGCTGCTGCACCAGCGCCTGCGCGACGCGCTGGCCGCGCGCCGCACCGTGCTCGGCCCGGAAGAGAGTGCCACCATCGCGCGCAGCGAGGGCAAGGTGCCCGACACGCTCAGGGTCTCGCTCGAGGAATTCAGCCACTACTTCGAATCGCCAAACAAGAGCGTCGGCCTGGTGCGCCTGCGCGCGACCCTGATCCGCAGCAGCGCCGGCGGCGACCGCGTGCTCGCGCAGCAGAGCTTCATGGTGCAGCGGCCCGCGCCGAGCGGCGATGCGCCCGGCGGGGTGAAGGGGCTGGCAGCGGCCAGCGACGCGGCGGTGGCGGAACTGGTGGCGTGGGTGGACCAGCCGCGCTGAGCAGAGGCCGGCCGCATGCACCGCATCGGTCTCATCTCCGACACGCACGGCCTGCTGCGGCCCGAGGCGCTCGCCTTCCTGCGCGGCTGCGAGCACATCGTGCACGGCGGCGATATCGGCGATGCACGCATCCTGGAAGCGCTGGCTGCCATCGCGCCGCTGACCGCGGTGCGCGGCAACAACGATCGGGACGCGTGGGCCGAGGTAGTGCCGGAAATGGCACTCATCGAGTTGGGCGGCGTGCGTCTCTATGCGATCCACGATCTCGCGCAGCTCGACATCGACCCGGTTGCCGCGGGCATTCGGGTGGTGGTGGCCGGGCACTCGCACCGGCCGCGGGTCGAGGAGCGCGATGGCGTGCTCTATGTCAATCCCGGCAGCGCCGGCCCGCGCCGCTTCAGGCTGCCGATTTCGGCGGCGGAGCTAAAGATCGATGACGGCGTGGTCACGCCGCGCATCGTCGAACTGGTGAAGGGCTAGGGCGCGCGCGCGAGCGCGGGAAACAGCGTGCCGAGCCCGTCGGCCATCACCTCGACCGCCAGCGCCGCGAGGATCAGGCCCATCAAGCGCGTCATCACGTTGATGCCGGTCTTGCCGAGCACGCGCGCGATCGGTTCGGCCAGCTGGAAGGTGAGACCGGTCGCCAGCCCGATCACCATGCCGTAGCCGACCAGCACCGCGAGCTCCCAGAGGTGCTGCGTCTTCTCGGCATAGATGACCACGGTCGACATGGTGGCCGGCCCGGTCAGGAGCGGAATGGCGAGCGGCACCACCGCGATCGAGGCGCCCAGCGAAGCCTTCACTTCCGTGGCCCGGAGCTCCTCCTGGCTGGTCTTGGATTCGGCCGGCTGTGCGTTGAGCATGCTGAGCGAGCTGATCAGGAGCAGCATGCCGCCGCCGACCTGGAAGCTCGCGATCGAGATGCCGAAGAAGGACAGCAACTGAAGCCCGAGCAGCGCGCAGACCGCGATGACCACGAAGGCGCTGAAGGCCGACACCCACGCGGTGCGTTTGCGCTGGGCCTCGGTGTAGCCCTGCGTGTAGTGGATGAAGAAAGGCACGATCGCGAGCGGATTCACGATCGCCAGCAAGGTGATCATCGGCTTGACCAGGTCCATCGTGGGAGTCGCCATCACCTTCCGCCCGTCACGTCGAGAAAGGTGCCCGTCACGTAGCTCGCTTCTTCCGACAGCAGCCACACGATGCCGTTGGCCACCTCCTGAGCGCTGCCGGTGCGCTTCATCGGCACGGTGGATGCGAGCTGGAAGGCGCGGTCGGGCATGCCGCCGGAGGCGTGGATCTCGGTGTCGATCAGGCCGGGCCGCACCGCGTTGACGCGGATGCCTTCGTCGGCGACCTCCTTGGCCAGCCCGATCGTGAAGCTGTCGATGGCGCCCTTGCTGGCCGCGTAGTCGACGTACTGGCCCGGCGAGCCCAGGCGCGCAGCGGCGCTGGAGAGATTGACGATGGCGCCGCCGCTGCCGCCATGCTTCGTGCTCATGCGCCGCACCGCCTCGCGCGCGCAGAGGAAGCTGCCGATCACGTTGATGCGCAGCATGCGCTCGAGCCGCGCCACGCTCATCTGGTCGACGCGCGCCTGCACGTCGACCACGCCGGCGTTGTTGACCAGCGCCGTGAGGCGGCCGAACTTGGCGTCGACCTTCTCGAACATCGCGAGCACCTGCGCCTCGTCGCCGACGTCGGCCTGCACGCTGATCGCGCGGCCGCCACCGTCGCGGATCGTGCGCACCACCTCGTCGGCGGCCAGCGAATTGCTGGCATAGTTGACGGCCACTGCGAAACCGCGCTGAGCGGCCAGCAGTGCCGTCGCGGCACCGATGCCGCGGCTGCCGCCGGTGATCAAGAGCACCTGGTCCAAATCCCACCTCCTGCACGAAAGCCGTGCCTCAGTTAAAACCGTGCGCACGATTACATCATCGGGAGCGGCTCGTGACCCACACCATCGACTACTACTTCACGCCCCAGAGCCCATGGACCTACCTGGGGCATGCGCGCTTCGCCGCGCTCGCCAGGTCCACCGGCGCCACGGTGCGGGTGCGGCCGGTCGATCTCGGCGCCGTGTATCCGGTCTCGGGCGGCCTGCCGCTGGGCAAGCGCGCGCCGCAGCGCCAGGCCTACCGGCTGGTGGAACTGGCGCGCTTCTCGCGCCACCTCGACATTCCATTGAACCCCAAGCCCAAGTTCTTTCCGGTCGCTGCCGACGACGCGGCGAAGCTCATCATCGCGGTCGACCTGCACGACGGCACCGAGGCCGCAATGAAGCTCTGCGGCGCGGTGTTCGCCGCGGTCTGGGTGCAGGAGCGCAACATCGCCGATCCCAAGGTGCTCGAAGCGCTGGTCGGCGAGTGCGCCTTGCCGGCCAAACGCTGCGAGCAGTCGCAAAGCCAGACGGTGCAGGAGCGCTACGAGGACTACACGCAGCAGGCCATCGACGCCAAGGTGTTCGGCGCGCCGAGCTACGTGATCGACGGCGAGATCTTCTGGGGCCAGGACCGGCTGGATTTCGTCGAACGTGCATTGATTCAACAACCATCCATCTCAGGAGCATGACCATGGGCCAGTTCATCGATCTCACCGCCAAGGACGGCTTCAGCTTTCCGGCCTACGTGGCGGAACCCGCGGGCAAGCCGAAGGGCGCGATCGTCGTGGTGCCGGAAATCTTCGGCGTCAACTCGCACATCCGCTCGGTGGCCGACGGCTACGCGGCCGACGGCTATCTCGCGGTCTCCCCCTCGACCTTCCATCGCATCAAGCCGGGCGTTGAGCTGGGCTACAGCGAGGAGGACATGAAGGCCGGTTTCGAGCTCAAGACCGCTGTGGAGGCGCTGCCGGCGCCGGGCGTGCTGCAGGACATCGAGGCGGCGGTCGAATACGCGGCGCGGGGCGGCAAGGTCGGCATCGTCGGCTACTGCTGGGGCGGCCTGCTCACGTGGCGCGCATCGGCGAAGGTGTCCGGCCTCGCGGCGGCCGTGCCCTACTACGGCGGCGGCATGACGACGCCGGAGGAGAGCGCGATCCAGCCCAAGGTGCCGGTGCTCGCCCATTTCGGCAACAAGGACCACTGGATTCCGCTCGACACCATCGAGGCCTTCAAGAAGGCTCACCCCGAGGTCGAGGTGCACGTCTACGAATCCGGCCACGGCTTCAATTGCGACCAGCGCGGCTCGTACAACGCCGAGGCCGCCAAGCTGGCGCGCGAGCGCACGCTCGCCTTCCTTGCGAAGCACGTCGGCTGACCGGGGAAAGGCGTGACGCGGCGTCTGATGCATTGGGTGCCGGCCCTGCTGGCGGCTGCCGCGCTCGGCGCGCAGGCGGCCGACTACGGCGGCCCGCTGTTCGACGCCCACCTGCACTACAACCAGGAAGCCTGGGACGGCGACACCGGCCCGTACCCGCCCGCCGAGGCGCTGGCGCGCATGCAGCGCAACGGCGTGAAGGCCGTCATCGCCAACTCGCGTCCCAACGCCGGGACGCAGACGCTCGCCGCGGCGCGCGAGACGCGCGAGGCCGGCGTGACCGTGGTGCCCTTCGTGCGGCTCTACCGCAACCGCGACGACTACGGCAACTGGTTCCGCGACGAGAGCATCCACGAGATGGTGCAAGCCGAACTGGCGCGCGGCACGGCGAGCGGGCCTTACCGGGGGCTCGGGGAATTTCATCTCTACGACAGCGCCAACGCCAATGGGCCGGTCGCGAAGAAGCTGATCGCGTTGGCGGAAGAGAGGAAGCTCGCGGTGCTGGCGCATGTCGACGACGTGGCGATCGACCTGTTGATGGCGCATGCGCCGTCCGGGGGAAAGTCGCTGCGGCTCATCTGGGCCCACACCGGCATCGGCGGCGCGCCGGTGGCGCGGGTGCAGGCGCTGCTGGAGCGCTATCCGTTGCTGATGGGCGAGCTCTCCTACCGGCCGGGGCTTACCTGCGAGGGCGGCATGCTGTGCCCCGAGTGGCGCGCGCTGATCCTCAAGTACCCGGAGCGTTTTCTGGTCGGCTCGGACACCTGGGTCAACCAGCGCTGGAGCGCCTACGACGAGATCATGGGCGGCTACCGCCGATGGCTCGGCGACGTGCCGCCCGAGGTGGCGCAGCGCATCGCGTGGGGCAATGCGGCGGCGCTGTTCGGCCTGCGCTGAACCGCGTGGTCAGGCAGTCGCAGGCTGCCGTACCCGCCGGGCGGGCTTGACGGCGACCGCCTCGGGAGGGGCCAGCGCGGCTGCCGGATTCCGCACGCGGTCCTCGAGGAAATCCAGCAACGCGCGCAGCGCCGCACTGTTGTGGCGGCGTTGCGAATAGGCCGCGTAGAGCCACAGGTCGCGCGGCATGTATTCCTTCAGCACCGGCACCAGCGCGCCGCGCTCGACATGCGACTGCGCCATCATCGCCGGCACGCACACGGCGCCGAGTCCGGCGAGCGCGGCGCCGATCAGCGGGGCGGCATCGTTGGCGTCCATGCGGCTCGCCACCGGCACGATATAGGGCTTGCCGTCGACCTCGAAAGGCAGGTGCGGCGCGCCTTCGGCGAGCGAGTAGGTCAGCACGTCGTGGCGGCGCATGTCGTCGGGTTTCTTGGGCAGGCCGCGCCGGGCCCAGTAGGAAGGCGCGGCGCACAGCACCAGGTCCATCTGGCGCAGGCGCCGCACGATCAGGTTCTCGTCGCGGATGCGCCCGAGGCGCAGCGCGATGTCCACGCCTTCCTCCACCAGATCGATCACGCGATTGCTCAGATGCAGGCTCACATGGACATCGGGGTACGTCTTGATGAACTCGCTCAGGATGTCGGGAAAGGCGCTCTGCGCGAACCCGTGCGGCGCCGTGATGCGAAGCCGCCCGCGCGGATGGCCGGCATGCTCCTGCAACTCGCTCTGCGTGAGCTCGACCATCTCCATCAGCGGCTTGCTGCGCTCGAGCAGCAGCTGGCCGGCATCGGTCAGGCTGACGGAGCGCGTGGAGCGGTTGAGCAGGCGCACGCCGAAGCGTTCTTCGAGCTGTGCGACGTACTTGCTGACGGTCGCTTTCGAGGTGCCGAGCGCCTTTGCGGCGCGGGAGAAGCTGCCGCGTTCGGCAACTTCACGAAAGGCTTTCAGCAGGTCCAGGCCGTCCATCGGGCTTCCATTGTTTCAATTTCGTGAATGCGGTGGTTCCTAAAGCCAAGGGTTTTTACCTAGATTCGGGCGCAAACTTCATCCCACACCAACCAGGAGATTTGACATGAAGACCTCGAAGATCATCGCCGCCGCTGCGCTCTCGATTCTCGCCGCTGCCGGCGCACAGGCCGAAACCTATGACGGCGTGCACTCGCTGGTGTCGGCCAACAGCCGCGCCGAAGTGAATGCCCAAGCGGTCGCGGCCGCCCACGGTGCCAACCCCTATGCGGAAGGCTACGCCGCCGGGCCCGCGACGGTTCTGGCGAGCGCCCGCGACCGTGCCGACGTGCGCGCCGAAGCCGTGGCCCATGCGCACAGGCCGAACCAGAACGTGCGCCGCGAGTCTTTCGCCGGCAGCGTGATTCCGGCGCAGTTCTCGAACCCGCGCTTCGTGACGACGCGCCAGGCCGGGCTGTAATCCTCAAGTTCGCGAGAGCGACAACGCCGGGCCATGCGAAAGCATGGGCCCGGCTTTACATTGTTTCGATCCCGGAAACGCGGTGTCTCTTTTCTAGGTAATTTCCCGAGGTGTTTCCACCGGAAACTTCGTCGCACAGGCCAGCCATCCCGCGAGCCTGGTCAGCAACCACAGACGAATTCCAAAGGACCTGAAATGAAGACCTCGCAAATCATTGCCGCCGCCGCTCTTTCCCTCCTGGCCGCCGCCGGCGCCCAGGCCGAAAGCTACGAAGGCGTGCAAAAGTCGGTGTCCGGCCTGAGCCGCGCCGACGTCGAAGCCGAAGCCGTTCGTGCGGCCGCTGCGCCCAACCAGAACGTGACGCGCGGCTCGCGTGGCGCCGATCCCTTCACCTCGGTGGCTGATCCGGCGGCGGTGCGTGCCCAGGCCGTCGCCACGGCGAACGCCCCCGACCAGAACGTGACCAGCGGCTCGCGCGTCAACAGCCGTGTGATCTCGACCATGCCCAACCGCGCCGCCACGCTACAGCAAGCGCAGCAGCAAGGCACCCCCGCGGCCAAGTAATTCGCCGAGTTCCACAGAAGGACCGGGCAGCGCATCAGCGCTGCCCGGTTTTTTGTTTATCTGGTTCGGGCCAAGTAGCGCTTGCGCCAGAACACGACCACCAGCAGCAACGCGATCACGGCCATTGAGGCCATGGCGATCCAGAAGCCGTCGGCTTTGTGCACGAGCGGGATGAACTCGAAGTTCATTCCGAAGATGCCGGCAATCAGGTTGAGCGGAAGAAAGATCGCGGTGAGCGCCGTCAGCACCCGCATGATGTCGTTGGCCCGGTGGCTCTGCACGCTGAAATGCATCTGCACAGCCGTCTCGGCGTTCTGTTCGAGGCGCCGCACGTGGTGGACCACGCGCTGGATGTGTTCGAGCACGTCGCGGCTGCGCACCATGATCAGTTCGCGTTCGCGCAGCGCGGCAGCGCCTTCCGGCGGCGGAAGGGTCTCGAGCGCATCGATCCAGTCCTGAATGGCTGCGCGCTGGTCTTCGCAGATCTCGTCCAGGTGGTGCAGCGACTGGCGCGCATCCATCAGCGCGCTCCAGTTCGTGAAGCGGCTGCGGGGGTCGATCAGCTCGGTCTGCCAGTGGTCCAGCTGCCGCGTCAGGTCGCGCCGCAGGTCGAGGTAGGCATCGACGATCAGGTTCACCACGCGCAGCATCAGGTCGGGAGGATTCGGCGGCACGCGCGTGGAAACGGCGCGGACGTCCAGCGCCGGGGCGGTGGCGCCGCGCGCGTCCGGTGCCGCCGCCGCGAGTAGCCGGGCGGCAAAGGCATCGCGCACCGCGCCGTCTTCTGGATGCACGGACAGCAGCACGCGGTCGAAGACCGCAAAGCCGACCGGCCGCGTGTCGACGCGCCGCAGCACCGGCGGGCCGCCGCGCGCCAGCGCAGGCTCGACGCTCTTCTGCGCCGCGCCGTTGGCGGCCGCGAGCCGGCGGAAGACCAGCACGTCGTACTGGGAGGTGTAGTCGTAGTGCGAGGGCAATTGGTCGTTGACCAAGTCGGCCACATGGAGGTCGACCAGCTGGGTGCCGCAGAGCGACTGCAGGATCCCCTGCACCTCTGCGAGCGAACTGCGGAATTCGTCTCGCGTCAGCGAGATCCACAGATAGCCGTTGGCGCAGGCGCCGGGCACGGCCATCGGCGCGAGCGCCTCATGTTCCGTGATCCGCGAGCCGCTGATCTCAAAGACGCGCATGGGGCCCGATCCGTGCGCTACTGTTTCTGCAGCAGCCGTGCGGCATCGAGCGCAAAGTAGGTGAGCACGCCGTCGGCGCCGGCGCGCTTGAAGGCCAGCAGGCTTTCGAGCATCACGGCATCGTGATCGAGCCAGCCGTTCTGCGACGCCGCCTTGAGCATGGCGTACTCGCCGCTGACCTGGTAGGCGAAGGTCGGCACCTGGAACGCATCCTTCACCCGGCGCACGATGTCGAGGTAGGGCATGCCCGGCTTCACCATCACCATGTCGGCACCCTCGGCGATGTCGATCGCCACCTCGCGCAACGCCTCGTCGCTGTTGCCAGGGTCCATCTGGTAGACCTTCTTGTTGCTCTTGCCGAGGTTGGCGGCCGAGCCGACGGCGTCGCGGAAGGGGCCGTAGAAGGCGCTCGCGTACTTGGCGCTGTAGGCCATGATCCGCGTGTGGATCTGGCCGGCCGACTCCAGGGCGTTGCGGATCGCGCCGATGCGCCCGTCCATCATGTCGCTCGGCGCCACGATGTCCACGCCGGTTTGCGACTGCACGAGCGCCTGCTTGACCAGTACCTCGACGGTCGGGTCGTTCAGGATGTAGCCGGTGTCGTCGAGCAGGCCGTCCTGGCCGTGGCTGGTGTACGGATCGAGCGCCACGTCGGTCATCACGCCCAGTTCCGGAAAGCGCGACTTGAGGGCGGCCACCACGCGCGGGATCAGGCCCTCGGGATTGAAGGCCTCGTCCCCGGCCGGCGTCTTGAGGCCGGCATCGATCACCGGGAACAGCGCCATCACCGGGATGCCAGCCGCCACGCATTGTTCGGCGACCGGCAGCAACAGATCCAGGCTCAGTCGGTCAACGCCGGGCATCGAGGGCACGGCATCACGTCGCTTCTGGCCCTCCTGGACGAACACCGGATAAATCAAGTCATGAACGGTGAGCGTGTGCTCACGGACAAGATTGCGCGTGAAGGCATCGTGGCGCAGCCGGCGCGGCCGACCCGCAGGAAAGGGGGCGTGGAGGGTCATGCGGAAAATTGTGCCTGAAGTGCTGGGACTGCCCTCTGATGCAGCCCTTCGCGCGGCTTTTCTGAGTAATACGTTGGAACTAATGTGTTTTGCCAATTCGGGGAGAAAGATTAGAACTCGCTTGATAGGTTGTAATGCCTTTGCTAAATTCCGCAGTGGGCGGCTTGCCGCTCCCCGCTTTTCCTCCCTGAGCGGGTGCCTTGATGTGTGACAGCAAAAGGGCTTCCCAGCCCGGCGTTTTGACGCCGGGCTTTTTTTTGCCCCTTTCAATCGCCCCGTGCCAATGGGGCGCGCCACTAAACTGCCGCCATGCTCTGGGTCAAATCACTGCACATCGTGTTCATTGCGAGCTGGTTCGCGGGACTGTTCTATCTGCCGCGCCTCTTCGTGAACCTGGCGATGGTGGCGCCCGAATCCGTGGCCGAACGTGCGCGGCTGGTGCTCATGGCGCGCAAGCTGTTCCGGTTCACCACTTTCCTGGCCGTGCCGGCGCTGGGCTTCGGGCTCTGGCTCTGGCTCGGCTACGGTATCGGACGCGGACCGGGCAACGGCTGGATGCACGCCAAGCTGGCCCTGGTGCTCCTGGCGATCGGCTATCACCATGCCTGCGGGGTGCTGCTGCGCAAGTTCGTCTCGGGCGCAGACCGGCGCGGCGAGCGCTGGTACCGCTGGTTCAACGAAGTGCCGGTGCTGCTGCTGCTCGGGATCGTGGTGCTGGTCGTGGTCAAGCCCTTCTGAGCAAGGTGGGAACCCCGCACAAGTCCGCGGCACTGCCCCTTGCGCTCGCCTACGCCGCGCTGATCGTCTACGCGAGTCTTTATCCGTTCACCGACTGGCGCGACCAGGGCATCGCGCCTTGGGCCTATCTGGCGGCGCCGTGGCCCAAGTACTGGACCGGCTTCGACTTCGGGGTCAACGTCGCGGGTTATATGCCCTTCGGTTTCCTGGCGGGGATCGCGGTACTGCGGACCCGGCCGGGCGTCGGCGTAGCGGGCGCGGTGCTGCGCGCGACGGCGGCAGGCGCCACGATCGCTTTCGCCATGGAGACCTTGCAGAGTTACTTGCCCTCGCGCATTCCCTCCAATGTCGACCTCGGGCTGAACAGCGCCGGCGCCCTGGCGGGCGCCGTGCTCGCGGCGGCGCTCGAGCGCTTCGGTGCCGTGGCGCACTGGCACCGGGCCCGCTCCAACTGGTTCGTCGAGGAGTCGCGCGGCGCGCTGGTGCTGCTGGCGCTGTGGCCACTGGCCTTGCTGTTTCCGGCAGCGGTTACTTTCGGGCTGGGCCAGGTGTTCGAACGGCTCGAGGCAGCGATCTCGGAATGGCTCCTCGACACCCCTTTCATCGACTGGATGCCGGTGCGTCAGTTCGAGCTCGAGCCGCTGGTGCCAGGCGTCGAACTGCTGTGCGTCATGCTGGGCGCGCTGGTGCCCTGCCTGCTGGCTTTCCTGGTCACGCGCTCGATCTCTCGCCGGGCCGTCCTGCTGCCGGCGGTGCTTGCGGCCGGGATGGCTGCCACCGCCTTGTCGGCCGCGCTGAGCTACGGCCCCGAGCACGCCTGGGCTTGGCTGAGCCTGCCAGTGCAGGTCGGCATCGTGGCGGCGCTGGTTCTGGGCGTGCTGTTGCTGCCCGCGCCACGCCGGTTCTGTGCGGGCTTGCTGCTGATCGCGCTCGTGGTCCATCTGAGTCTGCTCAACCAGGCACCCGAGAGTGCTTACTTCGCACAGACCTTGGCGACCTGGGAGCAGGGGCGTTTCATCCGCTTCCACGGGCTCGCGCAGTGGCTGGGCTGGCTTTGGCCCTTCGCCACGCTGGCCTACGTGCTGGCCGCGCTGTCGCGCCGGACGCGGCCTGCGTAGTCCATACCCCGGTCCCGGGTGCTCGCGTCGCACGCTCAATAGAATGGTTCGATGTCCAATTCCAGCACCTCGCCGCCGCGCGGCTACTACGCCCGGCACATCTTCTTCTGCCTGAACGAACGCAAGAACGAAGAGGACTCCTGCTCGAAGCACAACGCCCAGGCAGGCTTCGATCGTTGCAAGGCCCGCATCAGGGAGGCCGGACTGGCCGGGCCCGGCAAAGTGCGCGTCAACAAGGCCGGCTGTCTCGACCGCTGCGCGGGCGGGCCGGTGGCGGTGGTCTATCCGGAAGCCGTCTGGTACACCTTCGTCGACGAGAGCGACATCGACGAGATCGTCGAATCGCATCTGAAGAATGGCAAGGTGGTCGAGCGGCTGCTGTTGCCGCCCGAGGTGGGGCGCTGAATGAATTCCAGAACCGAAAAAATCCAGCTGAAGGGCACCGCGGGCGCCATCGAGGTGCTGCGCGACGCGGCGGCTGCAGGCTCGCCGGCGCTCGGCGTTGCGGTGATCGCCCATCCCCACCCGCTCTTCGGCGGCACCATGGACAACAAGGTCGTGCAGACGCTGGCGCGCGCCTTCGTTTCGTGCGGGTGGACCGCCGTGCGCTTCAACTTCCGCGGCGTCGGCGCCAGCGAAGGCGCGCATGACGAAGGACGCGGCGAGCGCGACGACATGCTGGCCGTCGTCGAGCAGCTGGCGCCCGAGGGGCCGCTGGCCATCGCCGGCTTCTCGTTCGGCGCCTTCGTGGCGAGCTGCACGGCAGAGAAGCTCTGGGCCACGCGGGACATCCGGCACCTGGTGCTGGTCGGCACCGCCGCCTCGCGTTTTTCCGTCGCGGCGCTGCCGGCCGAAGCGCACGAACGCACGCTGGTCGTGCATGGCGAGCACGACGACACCGTGCCGCTCGCCGCCGTGATGGACTGGGCGCGGCCGCAGTCACTTCCTGTCACAGTCGTTCCCGGAGGCGGTCATTTCTTTCACGGACAATTGCCGCTGCTCAAAAGTCTGGTCGTCCGCCACCTGCGCGCGGGCTAGTTTTTCGTCTCTTCGCATCCCCATGAATCGTTTTCTCGACGCGCTGCGCGCGCTCGCGGTGGCCGCTGCCGCATCTTTCTGCATGGTCGTTCACGCCCAGGTGCCGGCGCCGCCCGAAGTCGCGGCGCGCAGCTACCTGCTGCTCGACGTCACGGCCAACCAGTTGCTCGCGCAAAAGGACATCGACAGCCCGGTCGAGCCGGCCTCGCTCACCAAGCTGATGTCGGCCTACCTCGTGTTCGACGCGCTCAAGGCCAAGAAGATCGGCCTGCAGCAGACCCTGCCGGTCAGCCCGCGCGCCTGGAAGATGCCCGGCTCGCGCATGTTCATCGACCCCAAGATGCAGGTGCCGGTCGAAGACCTGATCAAGGGCCTGATCGTCAATTCGGGCAACGACGCCACCGTCGCGCTCGCCGAGGGCGTGGGCGGCACGGTCGAGCACTTCGTCGAGCTCATGAACGAGCAGGCCAAGGCGCTCGGCATGAAGAACACCGGCTACAAGAATCCCGAGGGCCTCACCGCGCCGGGCCACACCACCACGGCGCGCGACCTCAGCATCCTGGCGACACGCCTGATGCGCGACTTCCCGGAGTACGTGCACTACTACGCCATCAAGAAGTACCGCTATCCGGGCACGCCTTCGACCAACGACACCAACCGCAATCTGCTGCTGTTCCGCGATCCGACCGTCGACGGCCTCAAGACCGGGCACACCGATGCAGCCGGCTACTGCATGATCGTGACCTCCAAACGCGATTTCCCGAACCTCGGCGGCGGGCGGCGCCTGCTGTCGATCGTGCTGGGCGCAGCCAGCGAGAACGCGCGCGCCAACGAGTCGCAGAAGCTCCTGAACTGGGGCTACACCGCCTACGATGCGGTGCGCCTGTTCGACGCCAACCAGCCGGTGGCGACGCCCGCAGTCTGGAAGGGCAAGGAAAACACCGTCAAGCTGGGCCGTCCCGAGGCGATCGTGGTGGCGGTACCGGCCGGCTCGGCCAGCAAGATCAAGACGCAAGTGGCGCGGCCGGACCCGCTGGTCGCGCCGTTCTCCCGCTTCCAGCCGATCGGCTCGCTCAAGATCACGCTGGCCGACCAGCCGGTCGCCGAGGTGCCGCTGGTCGCGCTGGAGCCGGTCGAACAGGCCGGCGTGCTGGGCCGCGCCTGGGACGCCGTCCGTCTCTGGATCAAGTGAGGCCGGCGCCCGCCCGGCGGGCGCCCCCGCGCAGCTGAAATTGCGGCGTCATGACCGCACTGCTATACTCGTGGGCTTTTCGGAAAAATCCGAAGGGATTCACGTTTTCGTCATCTCCCGGCCCCTTGTGTCACGACAAGGATTCTTGCCGGGGTGTTTTGGGACTTATTCATTCATGCCAACCATCAATCAACTGGTGCGTCAGGGTCGCGAGGTCGAAAAGATCAAGTCGAAGAGCCCTGCCATGCAGAACTCGCCGCAACGCCGCGGCGTCTGCACCCGGGTCTACACCACGACCCCGAAAAAGCCGAATTCGGCGCTGCGGAAAGTCGCCAAGGTGCGCCTGACCAACGGCTTCGAAGTCATTTCCTACATCGGCGGCGAAGGCCACAATCTCCAGGAACACAGCGTCGTGCTGGTCCGCGGCGGTCGTGTCAAGGACTTGCCCGGTGTGCGCTACCACATCGTGCGCGGTTCGCTGGACCTGCAAGGCGTGAAAGACCGCAAGCAGTCGCGTTCCAAGTACGGCGCGAAGCGCCCCAAGAAGGCTTAAGGCTTTCTGTCGTTCAACGGTGTTCGGCGTGCCCTGGCAGGCGCATCGGACGAAGTGACCCGCTGTTGGGTCGAGTAAGTGAGAGTTCTTGTTGGCTCTCGCGGTGCCGGAAACGGCGCCAACTGAAGCAAAGAGGTTAGAAAAATGCCACGTCGTCGCGAAGTCCCCAAACGTGAAATCCTGCCGGATCCCAAGTACGGCAATGTCGAGCTGTCCAAATTCATGAACGTGATCATGGAAGGCGGCAAGAAGGCGATCGCCGAGCGCATCATCTATGGCGCGCTCGACCAGATCGAGAAGAAGAACCCGGGCAAGGACCCGGTCGAAGCCTTCACCATGGCCATCAACAACGTCAAGCCGATGGTCGAAGTGAAGTCGCGCCGCGTCGGCGGTGCGAACTATCAGGTTCCGGTCGAGGTGCGCCCGGTGCGCCGCCTGGCGCTGTCGATGCGCTGGATCAAGGAAGCCGCCCGCAAGCGCGGCGAGAAGTCGATGGCCCTGCGTCTGGCCAACGAACTCATGGAAGCCACGGAAGGCCGTGGCGGTGCCATGAAGAAGCGCGATGAAGTGCACCGCATGGCCGAAGCCAACAAGGCCTTCAGCCACTTCCGCTTCTAACAACAGCCCACTAGTCAGACAGGCTGGAAGCCCGACCCACCGAATGCGGTGGGCGGGCTTTCATCCGTTAACGGAGTAATTTTCATGTCCCGCAAGACCCCCATCGAGCGCTACCGCAACATCGGTATTTCTGCGCACATCGACGCCGGCAAGACCACCACCACCGAGCGCATCCTGTTCTACACCGGTGTGAATCACAAGATCGGCGAAGTGCACGACGGCGCCGCCACGATGGACTGGATGGAGCAGGAGCAGGAGCGCGGCATCACGATCACGTCCGCTGCCACCACCTGCTTCTGGAAGGGCATGGGCGCCAACTTCGACGAGCACCGCATCAACATCATCGACACGCCCGGCCACGTGGACTTCACGATCGAAGTCGAGCGCTCGATGCGCGTGCTCGACGGCGCCGTGATGGTGTACGACGCCGTCGGCGGCGTGCAGCCCCAATCCGAAACCGTCTGGCGCCAGGCCAACAAGTACAAGGTGCCGCGCCTCGCGTTCGTCAACAAGATGGACCGCACGGGTGCCGACTTCCTGCGCGTGCGCCAGATGATGGTGGACCGCCTGAAGGCCAACCCCGTCGTGATCCAGATCCCGATCGGCGCCGAAGACCGCTTCCAGGGCGTCGTCGACCTCGTGAAGATGAAGTCGATCATCTGGGACGAGGACAAGGGCGTCACCTTCAAGTACGGCGAGATCCCGGCCGACCTGGCCGACGTCTGTGCCGAGTACCACGAGAAGCTGGTCGAGGCTGCCGCCGAATCGAGCGAAGAGCTCATGAACAAGTACCTCGAAGGCAACGCGCTGACCGAGGCGGAAATCAAGGCCGGCATCCGCCAGCGCACCATCGCCGGCGAGATCCAGCCGATGCTGTGCGGCTCGGCGTTCAAGAACAAGGGCGTGCAGGCCATGCTCGACGCCGTCGTCGAGTACATGCCGTCGCCGCTGGACATCCCGCCGGTGGCCGGCACGGACGATGACGAACAGCCCGTCACGCGCAAGGCCGACGACAACGAGAAGTTCTCGGCGCTCGCGTTCAAGCTGATGACCGACCCGTTCGTGGGCCAGCTCACCTTCGTGCGCGTCTACTCGGGCGTGCTGACCAAGGGCGACAGCGTTTACAACCCGGTGCGCGGCAAGAAGGAGCGCATCGGCCGTATCGTGCAGATGCACGCCAACAACCGTGAGGAAGTCAGCGAAATCCGCGCCGGCGACATCGCCGCCTGCGTGGGCCTGAAGGAAGTCACCACCGGCGAAACGCTGTGCGACCCGGCCGCGATCGTCACGCTCGAGCGCATGGTGTTCCCGGAAACCGTGATCTCGCAGGCCGTGGAGCCGAAGACCAAGGCCGACCAGGAAAAGATGGGCATCGCGCTGCAGCGCCTGGCACAGGAAGACCCGTCTTTCCGCGTCAAGACCGACGAAGAATCGGGCCAGACCATCATCGCCGGCATGGGCGAGCTGCACCTCGAAATCATCGTGGACCGCATGAAGCGCGAGTTCGGCGTCGAGGCCAATGTCGGCAAGCCGCAGGTCGCCTACCGCGAAACCATCCGCAAGACCGTCGAGGAAGCCGAAGGCAAGTTCGTGCGCCAGTCGGGCGGCAAGGGCCAATACGGCCACGTCGTGCTCAAGCTGGAGCCGCAGGAAGCCGGCAAGGGCTTCGAATTCGTCGACGCGATCAAGGGCGGCGTGGTGCCGCGCGAGTACATCCCCGCGGTCGAAAAGGGCATCGTCGAGGCGCTGGGCCAAGGCGTTCTGGCCGGCTACCCGGTGGTCGACGTCAAGGTCACGCTGCACTTCGGTTCGTACCACGACGTGGACTCGAACGAAATGGCCTTCAAGATGGCCGCGATCTTCGGTTTCAAGGAAGGTGCCCGCAAGGCCAACCCCGTGATCCTCGAGCCGATGATGGCCGTGGAAGTCGAAACGCCCGAGGACTACGCCGGCAACGTGATGGGCGACCTGTCCTCACGCCGCGGCATGGTCCAAGGCATGGACGACATGGTCGGCGGCGGCAAGGCCATCAAGGCCGAGGTCCCGCTGTCGGAAATGTTCGGCTACTCGACCACGCTGCGCTCGATGTCTCAAGGCCGCGCCACCTACACGATGGAGTTCAAGCACTACGCCGAAGCTCCGCGCAACGTGGCCGAAGCCATCGTCGCTTCCCGCGCCAAGTAAGAAGTTCTGTCTGCGACCGTGTGCCTCTCGTTGCCCGTGGCGAGAGAACCAGCAACATGGTGCAGACGTTAAACCATACACGGGCACTGCTCTTTCAAGGATAGAAAATGGCAAAAGGAAAATTCACCCGCACGAAGCCGCACGTGAACGTGGGCACGATCGGTCACGTGGACCATGGC